>JANNPN010000084.1:0-7197 GCA_031400185.1 Polyangiaceae bacterium | reverse complement strand
CATGATGTCGAACGCGTGGCACCCGTTGTCGATGATCACGCCGCCGCCGGCGAGCCGACGCTGCGCGTTCCAGCGCTTGGTCATCTCGACCGGGCTGCAGAAGCTGACCTCGAAGGCGATCGGGACGCCGAGCTTCCCGGTCTGGATCATGTCCCGCGCCGTCGCGAGCTCGGGAACGTGGCGAAACTTGGTCGCGAGAAGCAGTTGCCGCTTGTTGCGACTTGCCGCCTTCAGCATCGAGAGCGCATCCCACGTCGTGAGCGCGAGCGGCTTCTCACAGAGGACGTGCAGTCCGCGGTCGAGGCACGCGATCGCGAGCTCCGCGTGATCGGCGGGCGGCGTCGCAATCGTGACGCCCTCGAGGTTCGCGGTCTCCAGCATGACCGCCGGGTCGGAGTAGACGCGGATTCCGAGCTCGCGCGCGCGCTTGCGAGCGGCGGGCGACGGATCGCATACCGCGACGACTTCGGCACCCTCCACGTGAGGCCACGCCTGAAGATGGACGCTTCCGGCGCGTCCGAGGCCGATGATTCCAATTCGCATCGTCATGTTGGGGGGGTCCTTTCGATCCGGGGGTAGTTAGTAGAGGTCAGCCGACAAGACGGCTGCCGACGGCGCGCGCTTGCCGAGCGCCGACCATGAATGCGGTGAGGAGCAGCAGACGGACGTGCGCCATGATGGCGTCGCCCACTTTGAGCTTCGATTCGCCGAAGCGGCGGCTTTCGAGCCGCATCGGTACTTCGCTCACGCGATGGCCGGTGAGCATCGCGCGCAGCATGATCTCCGCGACCGCCGCGAAGCCGCTCGAGCGGAAACGGATGCGCCGCACGGTCTCGGTGTTGTAGGCGCGGAAGAGGCAGGTGAACGTGTACACGTCCTGCCCGATGAGCAGCTTGTAGAGGCCCGACACCATGCGGCTCAGCCAGAGCCGGATGTTGCTGCCCTCGGCGGCGGCGCTTTCGGGATGCCAGGCGGACGCGGTGACGATGTGCGCCCCCGTGGCGACGAGCGCCGCGAGCTCGGGCAGCTTCTCCGGCGGATACGTGCAGTCGCTGTCGATGCTGCACACGATCGGTGAACGCGCGTGCTCGAAGCCGGTCCGAAGCGCTGCGCCGAGCCCGAGGTTCTCGGGATGGCGGACGACCTCGATCCAGTCCTCGTCCTGGGCGGCACGAAGCAGGGCGCCGAAGGTGCCGTCGCTCGAGCCGTCATCGACGAACAGAAAGTGCCAATCGGGGGCGCCGTTGATGCGCATCTTGCGCAGGCGCTCCAGGAGGAAGGGCAGTCCGGCCTCCTCGTTGTAGCAGGGGACGATCACGGTGACGGGAGTGGTGGTGGTGGCGGCAGTTGCGGTATCGGTGTTCACGGTTACTTCGTGTCCTTTCTCAGGGGGACGAGGTGCTGGTGCTGCAGCGGCGGTGGCGCTGTCAGTGTGCGCCTTGACCGGAAATCACTGCGGGAATCGTTTTCGCCAGAATCTTCAGGTCGAGCGTCAACGACCAGTTGTCGATGTACTCCATGTCGGAGCGGATCCACTCGTCGAATTTCGGCTCGCGGCTGTTGATCTGCCAGAGGCAGGTGATGCCGGGCTTCACGCTGAAGCGGCGACGGTGCCACCGCGTGTCGATGCGGTCGACGTCGCGCACCGGAAGCGGGCGCGGCCCGACGAGGCTCATGTCGCCCATGAGCACGTTCGCGAGCTGCGGCAGCTCGTCGAGGCTCAAGCGACGAAGCAGGCGACCGAGCCGGGTGCAGCGCGGGTCTTCTTCGATCTTGAAGACGGGACCCTCCGCCTCGTTCAGGTGCTCGAGCTCGGCCTGCAGCTTCTCGGCGTCCACGACCATCGTGCGGAACTTGTAGGCAGGAAAGCGACGGCGATTCAGGCCGACGCGCTCCTGCACGAACAAGATCGGCCCACCCGAGTCCAGCTTCACGGCAATCGCGATCGCGGCGAGGATCGGCGAGAGGAGAAGCAAGCCGAGCCCCGCGCCGATGACGTCCATCAAACGCTTGGCGACCAGTCGCAGCGTATCCGGCGGCCCGCTCGAGATCGTGATAACAGGTTGCTCGCCGAGCGTGTCGATCGACGCTTTCCCCCAGTCGAGCGCGGCCAGATGCGCGACCACGCGGACGGTGATGCCCTGCTCCTCGCACAGCGCGATGATCGGCCGGATGAGCGGCTCGGACCCGTCGAGCGGCAGACCGAGGAAGACCTCGTCGATGGGACGCGATTCGAGCAATGCCCCGAGCTCGCCGAGAGGATCGTCGTGCAGGTGGCCCACGCCATTGGACGTGCCGGTGCCGTTCACGAGCACGGGGCCGATCGTCGAGCGGACGTTCAGCACCTCGATCACGCGGTAGCCGAGGCCGTCGCGCTGCGCGAGCCGTGCGGCGCCTTCGAGGGCCGGACCGCCGTCGCCGACGATGATCACGTCGCGGAGGTTGCGGCCGAAGCTCCGGACCTGGCGCGCCACCGCGCGCAGCAACCGCCGTTCGACCCCGAGGCCGAGGAACGCGAGGGCAGGGAACACCACGAGGAACGCGGAAGTTACGTACTCGAACCCGAACGGCAGGCTGAGGGGGATCAGCGGAACCGTGGCGGCGACGACGGCCATGCCGAGGTCCTTGAACTCACGCGAAGCGGGCGACAGGCGATAGGAGTTGTAGAGCCCGCGCATGCGCATCACGAAGTGCCAGTACACGAGGTAGGCGCCCACGAAGAGCATGTTGAGGATCGTGATGCGCATCTCGAGGACGCCGACACGGGACTCGATGGCAGACGTGCCCGCGGTCAGCGCGACGGCGCCGACGAGGCACGCGGTCACGACGGCGAGGTCGGTGAGCTTGATGAGGGTGACGAGGGCTTTGCGGCGGGGTGACATGACGTGGTTAGTCCTCTCGGGACGCTGGGTATTCCGAGCGATCGCCGACGAGGCGACGCAACCATCCTGGCAAGCGGTCTTTCGTGCCGTGCATGACGACGCCGAGAGTCTTGCAGCCGGCGATGCGCGCGCGCTCCGCGGCGACCTGCAGCGCGGCCCGTTCCGTGACCTCCGACTCGGCGACGATCACGAGACCGTCGCAGGCGCACGCGAGAAGTGCCGCGTCGATCGACGTCGCGAGCGGCGGTCCGGTGAAGACGACCAGGTCGCTGTCGGGCGCGATGCCCTCGACCCAGCTGCTCAACGCTTGCTGCGACGCGCCGGCATCGAGATCGACGGCGAGCGCCGTGTGGTTTGCGCCTTTGGCCGGCATGACGGCGGTACCGCGCGCGGTGCGGCTGAGCGTGGCGACGAACGTCCGCATCCCGCTCCGCTCCGCATGCACTGCGAGGGCGTTCGCGACGAGGCTCACTGCTTCGGCCGTCGACGCGCCGCAGAACACGACCGTCCGGCTGGCGCGGCCGTTCGAGATGAGACGGATGTTCTCGAGGAGCGTCGCGATGCCGGGGTGCGATTCGGTCGCGAAGGCGCGCTCGCGACGCGTGTCGTGGTGTCCTTCCGGCGCACGCGCGACGACCGGCGTCGCGAGGGTCTCCTCGGCGATGCTCGGCTGCGGTGCGGGAGGGGCAGGTTCCGGCGCGACCGGCGGGCTCGGGAGCGGAATGACGGTGCGAGGCGAGGCGACCGGCGTCGCTTGCGGCGGGAGCACCACCGACATCGGCTCGGGAGCCGGCGTCGGCATCGCAACCGGCGCCGCCACGGGCTCCGGCGCGCGTACCACCACTTCAGGCGGCATCGGCAGCGGAATCGGCAGCGACGGCGCGCTTTCCGGCAGGCGGCGCTCGCGCTCGAGGCGGCGCAGGACGTTGATGTAGTTACTCATGCGTCTGATCCAGTTCGTCGAGTGCAGGGAGCTTCAGGTGATCGCCCGCGAAGATCTGGTCGAGGTGGACGATCTGCGGGTTGAGATCGCGGATACGCTTCAAGAGCTTGGACCCACCGTCACCGTAGTATTGCTGCGCGAGCGCCGAGAGCGACGTGCCTCGCGGGACGACGATCTCGCGGAGCTCGGCGTGCTCGAGGGCGGTCGGAACTGTCGGCGCGCTCGCCACGACCTCTTCTGCCTGACGCTCGGACTCGACGCGACCTTCCGGAACCGCGGCGGGAGACGGTGCCGGCGACGGAGCCTCGACCGTCTCGACCTTTGGCGCAACCGGCGGTGCGGCTGCGTCGTTCGTGGTCGGGGCGGCCGACGCCTCGTTCATCTGGATGATCCGCGTCGGTGCCGTCGGCGGCGTGTCCGAGCCGGAGCGGCCGCCGATGTAGCCGCTGCCCCAACCGAGCACGAAGGCCACACCCGCGGCAACGGCCGCGGCGATGCGCCACGGTTGCACCGACTCCGACGTCATCCCCTGGTTGGCGACGAAGCGTCGGCGGGGACCGATGGTGACGAGACCGCGGCCCTGCTTCTCGCGGATGGCGGCGCGGGCTTCGAGGAACGATACCTGGCGCGAGCCGCGCCCGAACGCGAACAGCATCGCGCTGTGGCAGAGGATGTTCAGCCGGCGCGGGATGCCGCGTGCTTTCCACGTGATCAGGCGCAGCGCCGCAGGCGTGAAGAGCGCGGTCGAGCCGCCGGCGACGCGCATGCGATGCTCGAGGTACCGGACGCTCTCGGCCTGGGTCAGCGGGTTGATGTGGCAGCGGACCGCGACGCGCTCGGTCACCTGGCGCAGGCTCGGTCGCGCGAGCTTCACGTCGAGCTCGGGCTGGCCGACGAGCACGATCTGCAAGAGCTTGTCGGTGTACGTCTCGTAGTTCGAGAGCAGGCGCAGGTCCTCGAAGGTCTCTTCGTCGAGGTTCTGGGCCTCGTCGATGATGAGGGCGGCGGTCTCGCCGACCGAGGCGCGCTCGTGCAGGAACTGGTTGAGCGCGTTCAGCAGGTCGAGGCGATCGCGGCTCGCGCACGGTTGGCCGAGATCCGCGAGCGCCTGCCGCAACAGGTCGTCGAACGACAGGCGGGTGTTCGAGAGGTACGCGGTGTGCACCTGCGGGTCGAGCTGGTCGAGCATCGAGTAGAGCAGCGTCGTCTTGCCCATCCCGACCTCGGCGATCATCAGCATGAGACCGCGACGGTTCTCGAGGCCGATCTTCAACCCTGCGAGCGCCTCCGCGTGATCGGGGCTCAGGTAGAGGAACGACGGATCGGGCGTCAGGGAGAACGGCTCGGTCCGAAGGCCAAAGTGCGAGGCGTACATGATGGTCGATCCGGTTACCGGACCTCCGCCAGGATCGGCAGGCCGGTGACGCTCTGCGCTTCGGCGGCGCTCTTGACGGAGGGGTCGAGGCGATCGCGGAGGAACGCGAGCCCGACACCCGCGACGAAGCTCATGGCGGCGCCGAGGAAGAGCATGAGCGCTTGCTTCGACTTCTCGGGAACGTTCGGTACGGTAGCGGTCTCGGCGATCGCGAGATCGACGAACGACGACTCGTCGAGCGCGGTCGTGAAGCGCGCTTCCTCTTCTTTCTTCGAGTATGTGCCGGAGGCGTCCTTCGCCTCCTTCACGGCGCGCTCGAGCTGCTCTTGCTCCGAGCTGATTTCGTCGAGGTGGCCGACCTGCGTGCGGTGCTCGGCGACCTGCGCACGGAGCGCGTCGACGCGGGCGCTCACCGCCGCCATCTGGGCCTTGGTCTGCGCGAGGTCCACCTCGAGGCCTTGGTAGGCAGGGTTGATGGCGTTCGTGGTCTCCGCGATCGTCTCCGGGTTCGCCGCCATGAGGCGCTTCGCCTCTTCGATCTGGCGATCGACATCGCGGATCCGAACGCTTCCAGGCGCGTACTTCGCGAGGAGCTCGCTCCGCTGGAGCTGCAGCTCGAGGATCTTCGGTCTGATGAACTGCTGATTCTGCGCGATCTTCGATTCGGTCGCGATGTTCTTCGGATAGTTCTTGATCTCGTGGGTCAGGAAGTCGATGCGCGCGTTGCCCTCGGTGAGCTCGCGCTCGGATGTCGCGAGCAGCTGCTGCAGCTCGTCCAGGCGCGTGCGCATGAGCTGGCGCTGGTCGGGCGACAGCGAGCCGACGCCCTCACGGTGGTTGAACGCGTCGAGCGCGGCTTCGGCGGCCCGCGTCCTTTCGCTGAGCATGTCGCGTTGCGACTCGAAGAATATCCGCGCTTCCTTCTGTTGGCTGAGCTTGGCGCGGCGCTCGAGGTGCTGGGCGACGAGCTTGTTGACGAGCATCGCGGCCCACTCGGGATCCGAGGAGTAGAATGCCACCTGGATCAGGTTGGACTTGGGGATGAGCCCGACGTCGAGGTTGTGCAGCGTTCCTCGCACCCAGCGATCGAGCCCGGTGACCGCCGGTACCTCGTGGACCAGTCCGTAGAGGAGCGACGGAATCTGCAGGGGGAACGTGAGGACCGACATCACGCGGCTCAGCAGCGTCGGCGCCTCTTCGGAGTCGTCGGTCCAGTACGGCTCGAGGACCTCGCGGATCAGTGCCTCGCTGCGGATCAGCGCGACCTCGCTGTTCATGTCCGCTTCGGAAAGGCGTTCGATCTGCGGACGGGTGTTGGCGTCGGGTGAGACGACCACCTGGGCGCGATCGGACGTGACCATGAGGGTGGCTTCGGCCCGATAGCTCGGCTTCTCCATCCAGACGCTCAGCGCGACGGTCAGGAAGCCTCCCAGGAAGACCTGCAGGATGAATTTCCGGCGGCGATGCAGGACGGCGAGGATTTCACGCCACGGAATCTGTTGTTCGGTCATGCCCTGGTTCCTCGATCCATCCTCAGAATGCCGGGATCGGCAACGTCGAGATCGGCAATGCGTCGCGGATGTACTGCTTCACGAAGAGGTCGACCTCCGCGATCTTCGAGCGGGGGACGTAGACGACGTCGAGGGGCCGCACCGGCACGTCGACGCCGGGATTGCTGCCGTCCTGGATCGGCCGGATGTCGACGGCGCGTCCAAACGGCTGGCCGTCGGGGCCCTTGCGAATCAGGATGACCTGCTTCCGGTGCGCGGTTTCGAGGAGGCCGCCGGCCCGTTGCAGCGCCTGGTAGAGCGTCATGCCGCCGACGACGATGACCTCTCCGGGTGCGCCGACCTGGCCGTCGACGTACATCCGATGACCGGCGGGCTTCCGGATGATGACGCTCACCTGCGGGCGTTCTGGACCAGTCCGGCGATGCAGTCGTTGAGCGACGACGGGAAGCTGCTCGCGTTGTACCTGGTGTCGTCGCCGCATTCGAC
>JANNPN010000082.1:0-15453 GCA_031400185.1 Polyangiaceae bacterium | reverse complement strand
GCTCGACCGCGATGCCGTTGTACACGGCGGAGCTCAGTTGGAGCCGGACGGCGCCTTCACCCGCGTGCGCGCCGTCTTCCGAGATGTTGGCCGTGCCGGTGACGGCGCCGAGCAGTCGGCTGACGACACAGACCGGAACTGCGCCCGCCGAGATCGGTAGCGGCGGTCCGAGGAGGCACGAGCAGGTTTCCGCACCGGCGCAGCTCGGGGCTTCCGGGTCGCAGACGTCGAGCGAGCTCGTATCGGGACTCCCGAGGTTCGAGCACACGCAGTTGCTGGCCGGACCCGGGAACGCGATCGGGCCGACGAGATTACACTGGCCGCACGTCGGCGAGCCGGTATCGAGATCGCAGTCCGTGAGGTTGCCCGTCATGAGGAACGAGTTGTCGACCGTCTGGGAGTCGTGGCCGATGCCGGTCCAGCCCGTGTCGAGATCGCTGGCCGTCCGGCTCATGAAGGCGACCCGCGTCGGGACCTCGCTCGGCAGCGTGCACGGACCGGCGGGGCAGGTGCACGACCCGGAGCACTGGCCGGGACAGAAGCTGTCGTCGGTGCCGTCGCAGTTCTCACCCTGCTCGGTCACGTTGTTGCCGCAGGACGGCGGGACGATGGCGTTGCTGCACTCGTTCGGGTACGCGCCGAGCGACTGCGTCGCGATTCGGTCGACGCACTCGCCTTTGTAGTTGGTGACGCAACCGACGCAGTTGACGAGCTCGGTGAGAGTGGTGACGGCGCCGTCGCAGGACGCGCCGCCCGGCACGGTGACGTCCGTGCAAGTCGACGGAAAGCCGATGGCCGGCGGTGTCAGGTCGTTGCTGCCGCCGCACACGTGGTCGCTGCCGCCGCACGAGCTGCAGATCTTGGCGTTCCGCTTCGCCTCGGCGGCGTTCAGTACGCTCAAGGTCTTCGTGTCGGGGCACGGGCCCGCGAAGTGCCCGGTGAGCATCTTGTCCTTGCACTTCTGCAGGAGCTTCGACTTCAAGCGCAGATACTTGACGGCGTTCTTCCCGATCTCCCGCTGGCACTTCTTGATGGCGCTGTCCGAGGTGTTGACGAGGCTCGCGTAGTAGAGGTCGATGCCCTGATCGACGGCCGCCTCGTCCACGCAGAGAAGACAGTTGCTGATGTCCTCGCAGTCGTTGATGGCGTTGTTGCAGCTGCCGCCTTCGAAGTTCGGGCACGCGTTGCCCCAGCCGATCGAAGCGAGCGAATCGTTGCCGCTCGGGGTCGAGCACTCGCGATCGGGACCGCCGCACTTCTTGTCGATCGCGATGCGGAGCTTGGTCGCGGCTTTCGCGATGCCCGTCGCGGTCTTCGCGTCGGGGCAGGTGCCGCTGACCTTCCCCATGAGACGCCCGTCCTCGCACTTCTGGAGCCCCTTCATTTTCGCCTGGGCGAACTTGGCGGAGGCTTTGGCAATCTCACGTTGGCAGCGCACCGCGTCGGCACGGGCGGTTCCGGCCGAGAGCACGAGGGCCGTCACGGCGACGGCAGCGACGGTGAGCTTCGACAAACGAACGGGGATGTGGTGCGGCATGGGGCGCCTCCCTTGATTTTCTCGTCGGTGCAGCAAGTCCGGATGCGACGGCAACGGCACCTGGAACTAGAGAGGTTGGCTCTAAGCGAGGTTGGTCGGGGTGACAATCACGCACCAGGGTCAAATTGCTCGCTCAAAGGCGTGACTACTTTCCAGATAAGCAGTGAGGACGCCCCGGCCTCAGCGGCACCTCGGAGTTCGGTGGTGTGTGCGGTCGCGTCCGCCGTGGCGGTCGCCGTCGGCATCGCGGTAGCGCTGCCGTCGGCGTTGGTTCGAGCGTCGCGCTGCCGTTGCGGTCGCGCTCGGGGCCGTCGTCGCGCTCGGTCTCGTGGTCGCGGTCGGAGTCGCTCGACGTCGCGTCTCCTCCGGCCCGGCCACGGGCATGCGAGCCTGCGAACCGCTCGGGACCACAGCGCCATAGGATGCGAGCCCAGTCGGGAATTCCTGAGCGTGCGGCGTGCGAAGCGATGGCGCAACGCGGGACGGTCAGCGCGCGGCGGCGCGCTGGTCGCCGAGCGCATCCAACGCGGCGAGCAGGTGGTCGAGCTCCCGCGCGAGGTCGGTGGCGTGACGCGCGCCGTCGCCGACGGTCCCGTCGTGTGCGGCGGCTTCCAGCCGCGCGGCGGTCGCCGCGGCGCGTGCGCCGCCGAGGTTGCTCGTGGCACCGCGAACGGCGTGCGCGATTTCCTCGGTCTTGCCGTGGTCGGCGCGGGCGATCGCGGCGCGGAGCTCAGCGATCCAGCGCGGACCGTCCTGGCGGAGGCCGGCGAGCAGCTCGCGGACGAACGCCACGTCGCCGTCGACGCGATCGAGCAGGCCGTCGGCGTCGAGCACGGGCGGCTCGGCGAACGGGCCCATGCTCCGCGGCCGGTCCGGGGAGAGCCAGGACGCCAGCACGGCGTCGAGCGCTTCGGTGTGGATCGGCTTCCCGAGGTAGTCGCCCATGCCGACGTCGATGCAGCGCTGGCGGCGCTCGGGGCTGATGGTCGCCGTGAGCGCGACGATCGGTGTTCGGCGCTCGGCCGGTTCGCGACGTCGGATCTCGAGCGTCGCGGCGAACCCGTCGAGCTCCGGCAGCCGGCAGTCCATCAACACGAGGTCGTACTCGCGACCGAGGCACGCCTCGACCGCGGAGCGGCCGTCGCCAACCGCGTCGACGCGGTGTCCGCGCTTCTCGAGCAATCGGCGGATCACTTGCTGGCTCGTGGCGTCGTCCTCGGCGACGAGAATGCGTGCGCCCCGCGAGACCCGGCGCGACTCGATCGTCGGGCTCGGCCCATCGGCGGCGACCCGCGTCGGAGCGAGCATGTCGAGCAGGCACGCCTCGAGCCGATCGGTCCGGACGGGCTTCGAGAGGTACGCGGTGATGCCGCCGCCGCGCGCCGCCCGCCGTGCCGCGCTCCGCTGTCCGAGCGCGGTCAGCAGCACGACCGGTACCTTGCCGATCGTGGGCTCGCGCTTGATCGCCCGGGCGACCTCGACGCCGTCGAGGATGGGCATCTCCCAGTCGAGCAGGACCGCGTCGTAGGGCCGCCGGCGCGCCGCTGCGGCACGCACGAGCGCGAGCGCGTTCGCGCCGTCCTCGCTGCTGGTGCAGCGCACGCCCAAGGCGCGCAGGTATGCGCGCAGCACGGCGCGCACGGTCGGATTGTCGTCGACCACGAGCACGCGCCGGCCCGTCAGCACCGACGGCACCCGCACGTCGGCCGTTTTGCCCTGTTTCGGGAAGCGCAGGACGAGCGTGAACGTACTGCCGACGCCGGCCTCGCTGTCGACGACGATCTGTCCGTTCATGAGCTCCGCCAGACGCTTCACGATCGCGAGTCCCAAGCCGGAGCCGCCGTAGAGGCGCGCGGTCGAGACGTCGCTCTGCGCGAACGACTCGAAGATCATCGCCTGCTGCTCGGGCGCGATGCCGATGCCGCTGTCGGTCACGGCGAGCTCGATGCGGGCATGGGTCGGCCCGTCGCCGACGGTACGCGCGCGCACCACGACCTCGCCCCGCTCGGTGAACTTGAGCGCGTTCCCGAGGAGGTTGGTGAGCATTTGCCGGAGGCGGTTGGGGTCGCCGCGGAGCGCGCTCGGCGTCGCAGGGTCGATCAGCGCGGTGAGCTCGATGCCCTTCCGGTGCGCGCGCTCCGCGAAGAGCTCGACGATCTCCTCGATCGTCCGCCGGAGGTCGAAGTCGATGACCTCGAGATCGAGCTTGCCGGCTTCCATCTTCGAGAAGTCGAGCACGTCGTCGATGACGGCGAGGAGCGAGACGCTGCAGGTGCGCAGTGACTCGGCATACTCGCGCTGCTCGTCGTTGAGCTTGGTGTCGAGGAGCAAGGCCGTCATGCCGACGACCCCGTTCAGCGGCGTGCGGATCTCGTGGCTCATGTTGGCGAGGAACTGGCTCTTTGCGAGCGACGCCGACTCGGCGATCTCCTTGGCGAGCGTGAGATCACGCGCCCGCTGGGTGTCGGCCTCGATGCGCTTGTGCTCGCGGAGGTCGCGGCAGACCGCGGCGAAGCCGGTGGTCCTGCCGGTCTCGGGCCGGTGCACGAGGAAGAGGTTCACGGCGGCGACGATGGGCTCGTCGGTTACGAAATGGCGTCCACGGAGCTCGCCTTCCCAGCGGCCGGTACGGAGCACCGCGGGGATGGCGACGTTGTCGAAGGTCGCTCGGTCGGCGGGATGGACGAAGTCGTCGAGGCGGAGCTCGGCGAGCGAGGCCGCCGGGTCGAGGCCCACGAGCCGCCGGCCCGCCGGGTTGATGAAGAGGACGCGCCCGTCCAGGCTCGACATGCCGACGAGGTCGTCGGTGTGCTCGATGATCGACGCCAGGATGCCGCGCTCGGATTCGGCGCGCTTCTTCTCGGTCAGGTCGCGGACGATGCCGATGAAGACGCGACGATCGCCGGTCGTGACCTGACTGAGCGCCAGGTCGAGGGGGAAGTCGCTGCCGTCGCTCCGCCGCGCCAGGATCTCGATCGTCCGGCCGTTGGCGCGCGCCACGGCGCGGGTCAGCCAGCGTGCGACGGTGCGGTCGTGCCGGGCAACCGCGTGGTCGGTCCGCCCACGCATGCGGTCGTGCCGACCACGCGTGCGGTCGTGCCGACCGACGGCGCCGCTCGGCACGAGACGCGCGATGCTCATGCCGCGGACGGTGTCTTGCGCCACCCCGAACATGCGGACGGCGGCGGCGTTGAACGACTCGATCCTGCCCTCGTCGTCGACCGTGATGATGCCCTCGGCCGCATGGTCGAGGATCGCGCGCATCCGCGCCTCGCTGGCGTCGGCTTCGCGGCGTGCGGCGAGCGCGCGTCGGCTCTCGTCACGGCTCTCCGACCACTCGTGACGGAGCCGTGCGGTCGCCCAGATCGTCAGGAGCAGGAGCGGTGCGGTCACCAACGCCCACAGGGTGCCGAGGAGGGTGATCGTTCCGACGATGGGCCTCACGAGATCGTGTTTGTCGGCATGGACGAGCAAGGCCCAGCGCGGCGCGCCCGCAAAGCGCCGTCCGTGCATGCGCGCGTAGCCCGTGAGCATGGGCGCGTTGCGGATCGGGTCGCGTTCCTCGAGGTAGCCCGGCCTCGCCCCCGCGCTCGCGAACGCCGATGGCAGCGCCAGTTTTCCGAGCGCCGCCCCGCGTCTGGTCCCGGCGATGAGGTCGCCGTTCGGGCTCACGAGATGCCAATGCACGCCGACGGCGCCGTCCCACTTGCGATGGAGGTTCTGCGTGCTGCGGTCGAAGAGCCGCTTCACGTGCGCGAGGGTCGTGTGGGCGACGAGCGTGCCGCGCACCGTGCCGGCCGCATCCATGAGCGGCACGGTGAAGGCGAGCAGCGGCGTGGCGATCCGGTCGGTCGTCGACGAGGGCACCGGGCGCACGTCGAGGCCGACGTCGCGTGCGATCTGCACCCAGGCGCTCGGCGTGACCGCGCTCCCGATCCGCGCGGGATCGGACGCCGCCATGACGCGTCCCGTGAGATCGGTGACGCCGACCCAACGAAACTCCCGATGGGTGCCGGCGAACGCCCGCAGGCGGGCCGTTACCGTGAGCTCGTCGTCGAGCGCGAGCGCGGGGTCGCGGCTGAAGAAGCGGAGCCGGCGCACGTGCTCGGCGAGAACGAGATCGAGCTTGGCGATACTCTCGGAGGCCGTGAGCGCGAGGGTCCGGCCGGCGCCCGCGACCAGGCGATCCTTGAGATTCGCGAGTCCGGCGTAGCCGATGACGAGGCCGGCCAGGGCGACGAACCCGATTAGGGCCGGCAACCACGCGTATGGTCCGGCCATCCGTTTCGACGACGGCGACATCCGACGATCCGACTGCGACGCGCGCTCGGGGGGCGGGCTGCGGGCGTCGTAGGCAGGGACAAGCAAGGGCCGTGCGCAGCTCTCGCGCAGCGGCCGTAGCGGCGACGCGGAAATGACGCTTCGGCCAAGCGATTGAAATGTCGGATGCCGTGCGTGAGTGCGCCTCCCGTCTCGAGGGGAACCGGGGGCTGAAGGGACGTGAGCGGGCGCGTGACGAAGTGGTTCAGGAATGCCGGTCGATACCGGAGCGCCGCTGCCCGCGACCCGCGTGCTTCGGCGGCCGCCATGCGCGGCGCTCAGTTCCCGCGAGCGCGATCGCGACCCGCGGATCCGCACCGAGCGCTTCGAGCGGCAGTCCGGGGCGGCGACTCCAACTCGGATACCGATCGAGGTCGACCCCGGGAAGGTTGACCGGCTCCACGATCCCCGCGAGGTCGTCGAGCGCGATGCCGACGAGCGCCGCCGGGGTGCGGCAGAGAAACGCGTGGACGGCGCCGCGAAAGCGCGGGTCGGCGCCGTCGGCGGGGAGGTCGGGGGGCCAGAGCCCCGCCTCGACCAAGAGGCGTCGGAGCGCTGCCACCGCGTCGCGCCGTTCGCGGCGCGCGGCCGCGAGCTCCGGAGCGCTCCGAATCTGACGGTGGGCGCGGCGCAGCGTGAGATCGCGGCCGGTGGTCCAGCCGGCGAGCGGGACGATGTCGTGAGTGTTGGCGCCGAGGAGCGCCTGGTTCGGATAGCGGCGCGCGCGGTGAAACTCGCCGCGGCGATCGCGCGAGAAGAGCAGCACTCGCGTCGACAGCATGCCCGCGTCGCGGAGACGCTCGGGCAGGCCGGACGGCACGGTGCCGAGGTCTTCGCCGATCACGAGCGCATCGGCGCGCGTGCTCTCGAGCGCGAGGATCCCGACCAGATCGTCGAACGGAAAGCGCACGTAGGCGCCGTCGGAGCCCGGGCGCGCGGGCGGGATCCAGAACTGGCGGAAGAGGCCCATGACATGATCGATGCGGAGCGCACCGGCGTGGCGAAACGCCGCGCGCAGGAGGTGGATCCAATAGCCATAGCCGTCGCGCGCGAGCGCGTGTGGGTCGATCGGCGGGAGACCCCAGTTCTGCCCCGCCGGCGCGAGCCCGTCGGGAGGCGCGCCGAGGCTCGTGCCGTCGAGCACGAAGAGCCCGGGGAACGCCCATGGGTCGCTCCCGCGGGTCGCTGAGCCGAGCGCCACGTCCTGGTACACGCCAATCGGAAGGCCGGCGTCGGCGGCGCGCTCGGCCACGACGCCGAGCTGGCGGTCGAGCTCGAACTGCACCCACGTCGCGAGGTCGACCGCGTCGGCGTGCGCGGCGCGGAACTCCGCGACCGCGGGGGAGCGCGGGTCGCGATACGCGCGCGGCCAGCGCCGCCAGTCGTGTCCGAGCCGGTCCTCGAGCGCGACGTAGGTCGCGAAGTCGACGAGCGTGTCGCCCTCGTGTCGTCGCCAGCGGCGGTAGGCGCGACCGCGCGGCGTCGCGCCGTTGCCGTGGCGCTCGACGAAGCGGCGGTGCAGCGCGCGGAGGACGGGCCACTTGGCCGCCATGACCCCGGCGTAGTCGACGCGCGCGCCGTTCCTGAGGCGCGCGAGCGTCGCGGCGTGGGCGCGACCGGCGAGGCGGCGTGCGACGTCGGGCGCGTCCGCGAGCTCCGGGACCGCGGTGACGTCGACGTAGAGCGGGTTTCGGTAGAGGCGGCTCACCGGGCTGTACGGGCTGATCTCGCCCCGCGTGTTGCGGAGCGCGTGCAGCGGGTTCACGCCGACGAACGCGGCGCCGATGCGTCCGGCGAGCTCGACCAGCGTGCCGAGGTCGCCGAGGTCGCCGGCGCCCCAGTTGCGGGTGCTCTCGACCGCATAGAGGTTCGCGAGGAGACCGAAGACGGCGCGGCTTCCGAGACGCTCGCGAGGCACGGGGCAGCGCGGCGGCGCGGCGATGAGCGACTGCCGCGCGGCGATCTCGCGGCCGCCGCGCGCCGCGAGCGTGAGGCGGACGTCGTAGTATCCGAGCTCGGTGAGGGGCGGCAGCGTGAGGAGCATCGTAGCGCGTGTCGGTTGGGCGCGCCCCTCGGCGGTCGCCAGCCGTCCCGACTCGTCGCGGAGCTCGATGCGCCAATCGACGCGCCCGGCCGCGAGCTCGGGTGGCAGCGCGACCGGCATCCGCCGCGCGCCGCGCATCGAGGTGACGCGCGTCGGCGCCAGCACGCGGGCCGCGGCCTCGCCGACGATCCGTCGCTCGCTGCGGCGCGCAGCGGTCTCGGTGGTCGCGTCGTGGCCGAGTGCCGCGACGAGCGCCTCGGCGGTCCGGTCCGATGTCACGCGAACGGTGCCGCTCGTGTCGACGTAGCGCGGGACGACGCCGAGCCTGCGGGCGAGTCGTGTGAGCGCGGGTCGCGGCGCCGTCGCCATCACTCGGGCTCGAGCACGAGCGCGCCGAGGGGCGGCAGGGGCACGAGGACGGACTGTGGAAGGCCGTGCCACGGCAGCGCGTCGGTGTCGACCACGGTAGTACGCACATGGCCGGAGCCGCCGAACTCCACCGCGTCGCTGTCGAGGATCACGCGGTG
The DNA here is from genome assembly GCA_031400185.1 of Polyangiaceae bacterium. Taxonomy (GTDB): domain Bacteria; phylum Desulfobacterota; class Binatia; order UTPRO1; family UTPRO1; genus UTPRO1. The sequence goes on along the minus strand of JANNPN010000082.1, from coordinate 7,025 downwards.
GCGGCGCGCCGAGGGCATGCCGACGCGGTAGGCCGGACGCGGCACCGGCGTCAGGTTCAGCACCACGACGACGTACGCGTCGCCGTCGCGGCGCTGATAGCTCACGACCGACGAGTCGCGATCGGCGCAGTCGATCCACGCGAAGGTCGAGTCGTCGGGGTCGGTGCGCCAGAGGCACGAGTGGTCGCGGTAGAGCGCGCCGAGGGTCGCGAGGAAACGCGCGAGCCCGCGCCGCGACGGTAGCTCGCCGAGGTGCCAGTCGAGGCTCGCGTCGTGGTTCCACTCGTTGGACGGCGCGAGCTCCGTTCCCATGAAGAGCAATTGCTTCCCGGGCCGGGTGTACTGGTACGCGAGCAGCAGGCGGAGGTTCGCGAGCTGCTGCCATTCGTCGCCCGGCATCTTCTGCAGAAGGGAACGCTTTCCGTGCACGACCTCGTCGTGCGACAGCGGGTTCACGAAGCGCTCGCGGTGCTCGTAGAGCATCGCGAACGTGAGCTCGTCGTGATGGAAGCGGCGATGGATCGCCTCGCGCGCGAAGTAGCCGAGCGTGTCGTGCATCCACCCCATGTTCCACTTGAGGGCGAAGCCGAGGCCGCCCTGCGACGTTGGGTGCGTGACGCCCGGCCACGCGGTCGACTCCTCGGCGATGGTGAAACACCCCGGCTGCTCGGCCGCGATCGTGTCGTTCAGGTTGCGGAGGAAGGCGACCGCTTCCAGGTTCTCGCGCCCGCCGTATTGATTCGGCAGCCACTCGCCCGCGCGCCGGCTGTAGTCGAGGTAGAGCATCGACGCCACCGCATCGATGCGGAGGCCGTCGACGTGGAACTCCTCGAGCCAGTAGAGCGCGTTGGCGGTCAGGAAGTTCGCGACCTCGCGCCGGCCGTAGTTGAAGATGAGCGTCCCCCAGTCGGGATGCTCGCCGCGCCGCGGGTCGTCGTGCTCGTAGAGGGCGGTGCCGTCGAAGCGGCGGAGCGCGTAGTCGTCGCGCGGTAAGTGCGCCGGGACCCAGTCGAGGATGACGCCGAGCCCGTGCTGATGACAGGTGTCGACGAAGAAGCGGAAGTCGTCGGGCGTGCCCCAGCGTGCGGTCGGCGCGTAGTAGCCGGTCACCTGATAGCCCCACGAGCCCTCGAACGGGTGCTCCATGATCGGCAGTAGCTCGACGTTCGTGAAGCCGAGCGCCCGGACGTGCGCGGCGAGGCGCGGCGCGATCTCACGGAAGCCGAGCGAGCGGTTGCCTTCCTCGGGAACGCGCGCCCACGACCCGAGGTGCACCTCGTAGGTCGCCATCGGCGCCCGCGTCGGGTCGGCGCCGCGTCGGGCACGCATCCACTCGTCGTCGTTCCAGGCGTGGGCGCTCTCGGCGACCACGCGCGACGCGGTGCCCGGCTCGCGCTCGAACGCGGCGGCGAACGGGTCGCTCTTGAGGCGCAGCTCGCTTTGCGGCGTCAGGATCTCGAACTTGTAGAGCGCGCCCGGCGCCACGTCCGGAATGAACAGCTCGTACACGCCGGAGCCGCCGAGCTGCCGCATTGGAAAGAGCCGGCCGTCCCAGCCGCAGAAGTCGCCGACCACCGAGACCCGCTTGGCGTTCGGGGCCCAGACCGCGAAGGCGACGCCCGGCGTGTCGTCGACCCAGCGCGGGTGGGCGCCGAGGTGGCGCCAGAGGCGGCGATGCGTGCCCTCGTTGAAGAGGTGCAGGTCGAGCTCGCCGACCGTCGGCAGGAAGCGATACGGGTCGTCGCGTTCCCACGTCCGTCCGTCCGTGAAGTGGAAGCGGAGTCGATAGCGGAGGGGCAGGCCGACCCCGGGCAGGAACGCCGCGAAGAGTCCGTCGCCCTGCGTGACGAGCGGCGTCGCGGCGCCGCTCTCGCGCAGCACCTCGACGGCGGTCGCGTCCGGGTGGAACGCGCGCACGATGGCGCCCGCAGTGTCGCCGACGGTCGCCGGGTGCGCGCCGAGCACGTCGTGCGGGCTCGTGTGCGTCCCGGCGACGAGGCGCCGGGCGGCCGCGGCGGCAGACGGTCCCGTCACCGGCGATCCTCGTAGCGCAGCAGCACGAGCGAGTGGCCGAGCAGGTTCACGACGGTGGTCTTGATCGTGCGCGTGCTGGCCCGCGCGGTGTGCACGAGCTCGTGCCAGTCCCCGGGCCGTCCGAGACTCGGCAGCGTGAACGCGCGCGGCCGGGCGCCCCCGTTCACGAGGAGGAGCAGCGTGCGGCCGATGACCGGCCGGCCGTGATCGTCCTTCTCGTCGGTCGCCTGACCGTGGATCAGCATGCCGAGGACGTGCGTCTGGGGATCGTGCCAGTCGAGCTCGGTCAGCTCCTGACCGTCGGCGCGGAGCCAGGCCACGTCCTTCAATCCGGTCCCGGAGAGCTCGCGGCCGTGGAAGAAGCCCCGGCGCCGGAGCGTCGGGTTGGCGGCGCGGATCGCGAAGACCTGGCGCGTGAACGCGAGCAGATCGCGGGCGCTCTCGTCGAGGTTCCACTCGATCCAGCTGAGCTCCGAGTCCTGGCAGTACGCGTTGTTGTTCCCGTGCTGCGTGTGGTGCATCTCGTCGCCCGCGAGCAGCATCGGAACGCCCTGCGAGAAGGCGAGGGTTGCGAGCAGATTCCGCTCGGTCGACGCCCGTTGCCGCAGCACCTCGACCGCGGCGGTGGGCCCTTCGACGCCCCAGTTGCGGCTCCAGTTGTCGTTGGTGCCGTCGCGGTTCTCTTCGCCGTTCGCCTCGTTGTGCTTGTGGTCGTAGCTCACGAGGTCGCGGAGCGTGAACCCGTCGTGGCAGGTGACGAAGTTGACGCTCGCGTCGGCGTTGCGCCCGTTCGGTGCGAAGAGGTCGCTCGAGCCGGAGAGCCGCGATGCGATGTCCGCGACGCGGCCCGAGTCGCCGCGCCAGAAGCGCCGGACGCCGTCGCGATAGCGGCCGTTCCATTCCGACCACCCATGCGGAAAGGCGCCGCCCCAGTCGCCGCCGGGTCCGAGGTCCCAGGGCTCGGCGATCAGCTTCACGCGTGACAGCACCGGGTCCTGGCGTACCATCTCGAAGAACGCGTCGCTGCGGGTGTCGATGGCCGCGCCGCGCCCGAGCGCGGGTGCCAGATCGAAGCGGAAGCCGTCGACGTGCATCTCCTCGACCCAATAGCGCAGGCTGTCGAGCACGAGCTGGGTCACGCGCGGGTGCGGCAAGTTCAGCGTGTTGCCGCACCCGGTGACGTCGACGTAGTAACGCGGGTCGGCGGGGTCGAGGCGATAGTACACGGCGTTGTCGATCCCGCGGAACGAGAGGGTCGGGCCGCGCTGGTCGCCCTCGCCGGTGTGGTTGTAGACGACGTCGAGGATCACCTCGAGGCCGCCGCGGTGTAGGCGCTTCACCATCGTTTTGAACTCGGCGACCTGCGCGCCGCCGGTCGCTGTCGCGTACCGGACGTCGGGCGCGAAGAAGGCGAGCGTGTTGTAGCCCCAGTAGTTGGTGAGGCCGCGTGCGAAGAGATAACGGTCGACGATCGGCTGGTGGATGGGCAGGAGCTCGACCGTCGTGACGCCGAGGGACTGGAGATGCTGGAGCACCGGGTCGGTTGCGAGGCCGAGATACGTGCCGCGAAGGCGCGCCGGGACGTCCGGGTGGCGCGTGGTCAATCCCTTCACGTGACACTCGTAGATGACGGTCCGGCTCCACGGGATGCGGGGCGGGCGGTCGTCGCCCCACGTGAACGCGGACTCGACGACGATGCTCTTCGGGGCCGCCGCCGCGCCGTCGCTCGTGCTCGCCACGAGGTCGTCGTTGGCCTCGGTCGGGTCGAAGCCGAAGAGCGACGGACCGAAGCGGCCCGTGTCGCTGAGGGCGCGCGCGTACGGGTCGACCAGCAGCTTGTGTGGGTTGAAGCGGTGGCCGCGCGCCGGATCGTACGGCCCATGCACGCGGTAGCCGTAGCGTTGTCCGGGGCGGACGTCGGGCAGGTACGCGTGCCAGACCCCCTGATCGCGCTCCACGAGCGGCACGCGCGCGACCTCCCGCCCGTCGTCGCCGTCATCGAACAGGCAGAGCTCGATCGCGGTCGCGTGCGAGGAGAAGATCGCGAAGTTCACGCCCTCGCCGTCCCACGTCGCGCCGAGCGGTTGCGGCGCACCCGGCCAGACGCGCACGTCGGCGGCGCTCACGGAGTCGAGCTCGCGCCGCCGCCACCAGTCGCCTGCAGGCGAAAGATTTGGGCGACGCGGACTGCCGGATCGAGGCGGACGTAGTTGCGCCGACCCTGCCAGGCGTAGTGCTCGCCGCTCAGCAGATCGTCGACCTCGAACGGCGTCGTTTCGTCGACGCCGAGGAGATCGAGGGGCACGTGGACCATCGTTTCCTGGGCGTGATGGGGGTCGAGGTTCACGGCGATCAGCAGCGTCATGCCCGGGTCGGCGTCGCGCTTCGAGTACCACAGGATGTGCTCGTGCTCCGCCTCGTGGAAGGCGAGGGTCTCGACACGCTGGAGAGCCGGATGCGCGCGGCGGATCGCGTTCAGGGCAGCGAGGTCGGCGTTCAGGTTGCCCGGCGCCGACCAGTCACGCTGCCGGAGCTGGAACTTCTCCGAGTCGCGATACTCCTCGCTGCCCGCGTGCAGCGGCGCCGCCTCGCAGAGCTCGTAGCCGCTGTAGATGCCGTAGAGCGGTGAGAGGGTCGCGGCGAGCACCAGGCGCACGCGAAACGCGGCCCGGCCACCCGTCTGCAAGTACGCATGGAGAACGTCGGGCGTCGTCGGGAAGAACGCGGGGCGCAGGATCTCGGGGAGCTCCCCCGCGGTGAGCTCCGTCAGATACTCGCGGAGCTCTGCGGGAGTCGTTCGCCAGATGAAATATGTGTACGACTGCGTGAACCCGAGGGCAGCGAGCGCGCGGACCGCCTTCGGACGGGTGAACGCCTCGGCCAGGAAGACAACATCGGGATGAGCGGCCGTGATCTCCGCGATCACCCACTCCCAGAACGCGAACGGCTTCGTGTGCGGGTTGTCGACCCGAAACGCGCGCACGCCGCGCGTGATCCAAAAGCCGAAGACGTCGCGGCACGCGCTCCAGAGCGCTGCGCGGTCCGCGCACCAGAAGTCGAGCGGGACGATGTCGTCGAACGTGTACGGCGGGTTCTCCGCGCACTTGATCGAGCCGTCCGGCCGGTGGACGAACCAATCGGGGTGCTCGCGGACCCACGGGTGGTCGGGGGAGCAGTGCGGCGCGTAGTCGAGCGCGACCTCGAGGCCGTGCTCGCGCGCGACCGTCACGAAATGGTCGAAGTCGGCGAGGGTGCCGAGTGCTGGCTCGATCGCCTTGTGTCCCCCGGCCGCGCCGCCGATCGCCCACGGACTGCCGGGATCGTCGGGTCCGGCGTTCGGCTCGCCGTTCCTGCCTTTGCGATGGGTCGTGCCGATCGGGTGGATCGGCGGGAGATAGACGACGTCGAATCCGAGCGCGGCGATCGCGGGCAGCCGCGCGGCTGCGTCGCGAAGCGTGCCGTGGCGTCCCGGCTCGGCGCCGAGCGAGCGCGGAAACATCTCGTACCAGGCGGCGAAGCGAGCGGGCGCGCGATCGACGATCACCGTGAAGACGCGGTCGTGGCGGGTGCGATCCCGCGGCGACAAATGGCGCGGCACCAGGCTCACGAGATCCTCGTGCAGCGCGAGCGCGGCCCGTCCTGCGATCGGGAGGTCGCGACTGTCGAGATCGGCTGCGACGCGTGCGAGCGTGGTGCGATCCGCGCCGGTCGCTTGCGCCACCGCCTCGCCGACGAGCGCCGCGCCTTCGCTCAGGTCGAGCGCGACGTCACGGCCGGCCTCGATGCGCACGGCGAGCGCGTGGCGCCAGGTCGCGAAGCGATCGGTCCACGCTTCCACCGTGAACCGCCAGCGTCCGATCCGATCGGGGACGAATGTGCCCGTCCAGCGGTCGCGATCGAAGTCGTGCACGAGCGGGACATGCTGCCAGCCCGCGTCCCCGGGGCCGCGGTACGCGACCCGAGCGGCGAGCACGTCGTGGCCGTCGCGTAGGATATCCGCGCCGACCGCGCACGCGTCGCCGAGGATGCGTTTGACCGGGTAGCGTCCGTCGTCGAGCGTCGGGGTGACGGCGCCGATCACGAAGCGCGGCGCGTCCACGGGTCCGGCCGCCGTGTGGCCTGCGTCTTCCTCGCTCCCCTTCGCCGTCATGCGTCCGCCAGCGAAACTCTAACAGTCGTCGGGGGGACCGGCTAGCGCGAGCCCGCGCCGCGGCGTACGCCGAGCGCGTGCCCAGTCATCGGTGCGCCGCGGAGCTCGCGGTGGAGCGCCGCGATGACGACCGACGTCTCCCACGTCTCCTCGGCGGGGATCACGAGGGCGAGCCCGAGGACGGTGGAGGAGTCCGTGACCCACGCTGCGTACGCCGACGCCGCGCAGACGACGAGGATGGTCGCTCGCAAGATTCGCGTGAGCAGGAGGGCGCGCGCCGCGCCGAAGTCACCGAGGAAGTCCACGGACTCATAGTGAACGCGTCGCCGCGCTCTCGGAAGAGCGTCGGCCGTCGCGTGAGCCGCGCGGGGTGTGCTATGGCCGCGGCCATGGAGCTCCGGGAGATTGCCAACGACGTCTACGCCTGCCTCACACCTGATCGCGGGCTCGGCTGGAGCAATTCCGGGTTGATCAACCGCGAGGGCGGGCTCGTGGTCGACACGTTCTGGGACCTCCGCCACACGCAGGATCTCATCGACTGCTACCGCCGCGTCGCGCCGGCGCCCGTCAAGCGCCTCGTGAACACGCACCACAACGGGGATCATTGTTGGGGGAATCAGCTCTTCCGCGAGTCGGAGATCATCGGCCATCGGTTGTGCGCGGAGGCGTTCGGGAAAGACTCGGCGCCGGCGGGATTACAGCTGCTGAAGAACGCGGGCAAGAGCCCCGATCCGGCGATCGCGTCGTTTGCGGCCGCGCTCGCGGAGTGGGACTTCGAGGGCATCGAGTTGACGCCGCCCGGGACCGTCTTCGACGACCGGCTCGACCTCGACCTCGACGG
>JANNPN010000035.1:0-1739 GCA_031400185.1 Polyangiaceae bacterium | reverse complement strand
CCCAGAGCGCTTTCATGCCGCCGAAGCCGGGCTTGCCGGCGAAGCCGCGGAGTCCCGGGTGGAGCGCCAGCTGGGCGTCGGTGTTCGGATCGTTCCCGATCAAGGTGGCGGCGAGATCGCCGGGTGAAAGATTCAGGCTCGAGCGGGCGGCGTCGTAGTCGCCCCGGAGCGTGCCGTTGCCGTCGTCGACCGGGACGACGGTGTTGACGCCGTCGTTGCCGCCGTCGAGGTAGACGACCACGAAGTAGCGGTCCCCGATCGTGTCGGCGAGCGCGCGGCGGACGAAGGGGTTGGCAAACAGGCTCGGGCCGAGCAGCGTGCCCGCCGTCGCGACGCTCGCGCGGCGCAGGAATTGTCGTCGGGTGACTCTCATCGGGCGGTCTCCTAGTGCACCTGATAGGCCGGGGACTGCATGACGAGGCCGATCAGCCCGCAGATCTTCTTGTCGCGGACCGTGTAGTCGGTGAGATCGACGAGCGCCGCCGGGTTGCCGTCCGTGAGGTAGTCGATGAAGGCGTCGCGCTCGCCGGGCGTGAGGTCGTCGGTCACGCCGAGGAGGTCGGTCACCTGGTCGACGACGGGGCCGGCGGGCGCGTTCGGGTCGTCGAGGTCGAGCAGCTTCGTGAGCTTCAGCTTCCCGCCGCCCTGGCTCGACGACGCGAGGTCGCTCGCGAAACGGTAGCGCGCGAGCAGCGTGGCGCTCGACAGCCACCCGGTCTCCCAGTCCCAGCCGAAGACGCTCGGCGGATCGAAGACCACCTGACCCATGTTGGTCATGTGGTCGAAGATCGGCTGATAGTCGCCCCCGCGGACGAACGAGTATTTGCCGCTGACCGTGATCCCGAGCGTCCGGAACGAGGTCACGACGAGGTCGATGGGCCACTTGACCGACTTCTTGGTGCCGGCGCCCGCCGGCGCGCTGCTCAGATAGAAGTCGTCGTGGACGAACATCTGGTGGAGGAGGGCGGCGACGTCCCACGACGTGTCGAAGCCCGAGAGCGCCACGACCTCGTCGATGAACGCGAGCGCCGGCTCGGGGTGGGCGAAGTACTCGATCAGCCGCCGCGCCAGGCGGCGTGCGACCGTCACCTTGCCGTCGGTGTCGGTGTGGAGGAGCAGGATGTCGATGATGGTGTCGATCTCGTCGGGACCTTCCGCGAAGGACGAGCCGGCGCCGGCGTAGCGCACCCCGCTCCCACCGAAGCCGCCGGTCGACGTGAAGATGTCCTTCGGACCGCGGTTCTCGGGCGGGCCCTCGAACTCCGCGTTGAAGTCGTGGCGGTTCTGGTCGAAGACGGTCCCCGCGTCGTGCCGCCGCCAGCCGGTGAAGGCGCGTGCGATCTGCACGATGTCGGCCTGCGTATAGTTCGGGTTCCCGGCCTCGTCCTTCACGCCGAGCGTGAAGAGCTCCAGGAGCTCGCGCGCGTAGTTCTCGTTCGGGATCGCTTTCTCGTTCCGGACGGTGTCGAGGTACTCCATCATCGCGGGGTCCTGGTTCACGGCCTTCATGAGGACCCGGAAATCGCCTTTGCACTGCAGCCGGAGAAGCTTGTTCTGGAGGCCCATGAGCTTCGTGACGAGGACCTTCGAGACGCCGGTCGCGAAGTGGTCGTGCCAGAAGAGCACGAGCTTCTCCTGGAGGGGGCGCTTCGCCTTCACCATGAACTTGAGCCACTTGTCGTGCTGCTGGCTCGGCAGGCGGCCGCCCGGCTTGAAGCCCTGCGGGGCGAAATCCAAGA
>JANNPN010000034.1:0-8743 GCA_031400185.1 Polyangiaceae bacterium | reverse complement strand
CACAGCTGTTCTCGGCGGGGTTGTTGGAATCGACCTTCACCTGATCGCAGGTGTGGGTTTCGCCCTCCCACGAGCATTCCCACTTGCGGCAGGTCGCCAGCGTCCCGATGCAGGTGATGTTGGTTCCGCTCGGGATGCAGTCGGCGTTGGCGTCGCAGGTTGCCGGGGTACAGATGTTTCCCGACGCCGAGCCGCAGAACGCGCCCTCGTCGGGGACCGAGCCGCACGCGCCATCGGTACAGACACCGGTCGTACACGGATCGGTGTCGGGGAACTCGCAGCTCCCGCCGTTCGTCACGTTGGTGTGGGCGCAGGCGGGTGTCGCGTAGGTCGAGCCGGTGCAGCTGTCGCTCTTGCAGTCGTTGTTGTCGTCGCAACGCAGCGGAACGAGATCCGGGTCGTCGTCGGGCTGACAGAGCTGGTTCTTGCACTCGCCGAGCTTGCAGAAGAGCCCGTCCGGCACGACGCAGGTGCCGGGCGCGTTGCTGTACGAGGCATTGCACGTCGAGTTCGGATTCCCGTCGCAATGACCCTTCTGGCACATGTTGCTCGGGTTGAGGCACGCGCGCTGGGAGAGCGTGCCCGTCTTCCATGTACCGTTGGCGTTGCAGCAGCCGACGAGCACTTTGCTCGCGGGGTCTTCGGTGAGCTGCACGTACTGGGGCGTGCAGTCCACGGCGAAGGTCGCGGCGGGAACCGCGAGGATCGCGCCGAGCGCGAATGCGACGAATAGCGGGACCGATCGGAATCTCGAGACGTGAGCCATTGCTGCCCTCCTGGCGCTCATGCGCGTCAACGAACCGTTGGGGGGATCCCTGTAGACGTGCGGAAGTTTGCTACGAGCCTCCCGGTTTCTTGGTAGTCGCCGCGTAGCTATCGACCGCTGACGGCGGAGGGCAAGAAATTTCCCGCGAATACTCGAGAAGCTGCTTCAGATTGAACCAGGAATGTTTCGAGCGGCGCGAATGCGCCGCAAGGAGGGAAGTATCGGCAGCGACGCGACGCGACGCTACGGCATGCCGGCGCTCGAGGTGCTCCACGCGCCGGCGGCGCTGGTGCTCTTGAAGATGCCGCTGCGCGTCCCCGCGTAGAGCGTGCTCGACGTCTTCGGGTCGACGACGAGCGCGCGGACGACGAGGTCGCCGAGCCCGGCGTTCGAACGGATCCAGCTCCCCGCGCCGGTCGTCGAGCGGTACACGCCGCCGCCGTTCGTACCGGCGTAGAGCGTCGTCGGCGTCTTGGGATCGATCGCGAGCGTCCGCACGGAGTTGCTCGTGAGCCCCGCGCTGAAACGCGACCAACTGGCGGCGAAGGTGGTCGTCTTGAAGACGCCGTTGGTGTTCGTGCCCGCGTAGATGATCGCCGGCGTTTTCGGGTCGATCGCGAGCGCACGGACGAACGGAGTCGTGAGACCGGTGTTGTAGGCCGTCCACGCGGCCGCGCCGTTGTCGCTGCGGAAGACGCCGGCGCCGGTCCCGGCGTAGACGCGACTCGGCGTCACGGGGTCGATGGCGAGTGCGTAGACGAAACGACTCCCGAGCCCGGTGTTGAACGCCTGCCAGACGTTGGCGCCGGTCGTGGTCTTGAAGACGCCGCCGCCCTCGGTGCCGGCGTAGACGACCGCCGTCTGCTTCGGGTCGATCGCGAGCGCCGTCACCGTGAGCGCACCGAGGCCGGTGTTCATGCGGATCCAGTTGGCACCGCCGGTCGTGCTGCGGAAGACGCCGCCGTTCGTCCCCGCGTACACGATCGATGGCGACTTCGGGTCGATCGCGAGCACGTTCACGATGCGATTGCTGAGCCCGGCGTTGAAGGCGGTCCAGCTGGCGCCCGCCGCGCTGCTGCGGAAGATGCCGCGATCCTGGGTGCCGGCGTAGAGCGTCGTCGGCGTCGCGGGGTCGACGGCGACCGCCTTCACGAACGTCGCCGCCGGCGCCAGCCGCGGCGTGATGGCGACGCACGTCGCGAGGACGGCCCCCACGAGGCAGGCGCGAGCCGCGAAGCCACGGCGATGCGGAACGGTCGGAGTCATGGGCACCTCCCGGCGACGACCTTATGCGGTTGCGAAGTGCACGGGCAAGTCGACGGCGGTGCTGCCCGGGCGCCGCTTGACTGCATCGCCCACGCCGTCGAGAGTCGCGGACCGGCATGCCATCCGAGCGCACCTACGCGATGGGCGCCCTCTTCGGGCCCGCGAAGTTCGACATCGGGCAATTCACGCCGCATGCCGGGCGGCTCCGGATGCGGGTGGTCGAGGTCGGGCCGGGCTTCGCGACGCTCTCGTTGCCCTACCACGAGGAGCTGGTCGGCGATCCGCAACGCGGCGTCGTCTTCGGGGGCGTGATCACGACGCTCATCGACCAGGCGTCGGGGCTCGCGGTCGCGTGTGCCATGGAAGAGCTCCAGGCAATCGCGACCATCGACCTCCGGGTCGACTACCTCCGCGCCGCCGAGCCGGGCCGCGACCTCTTCGCGCGCGCCGAATGCTACAAGCTCGGGCACAACGTCGCGTTCGTGCGCGCGACGGCGTGGGACGAGGACCCGGGCGATCCCTTCGCCGGCTGCCTCGGCACCTTCATGATCGGCGCGAACACCGGCGGAAGCCCGTTCGGAGGCCTGAAAAGTCCGCCGGAAGGGACCGAGCCATGAACCGGTTGGTCGCCGCGGTTCCGTATGCGCGCGTCCTCGGCATGGACGTCGTCACGACGGACGGTGGGATCGAGTGCGTGCTGCCCTTCGATCCGGCACTCATCGGCAACACCCGGCTCCCCGCGATCCACGGCGGGGTCATCGGGTCGTTCCTCGAGATGACCGCGCTCCTCCGGCTCATCGATGAAAGCGGCCTCGACAAGGTACCCCGCCCCATCAGCTTCACGATCGACTACCTGCGCTCGGCCGGCCCGCGCGAGACCCGCGCCCAGGCCGAAATCTTCAAGCTCGGCCGCCGCATCTCGCACGTCCGCGTGATCGCGTGGCAGGACGAGCGCGACCGTCCCGTCGCCGCCGCCAACGGCAAATTCCTGATGGCGTAGGCGTACATACGCCGAGCCGGCGGCACTGGCGTTTTCCCCCCGTCCGCCATAGGTAGATGCCCCTTCCACGATGACGACACCCAAGCCTGTCTCTTCCTACGCCGACAATCCGATGGTGAACCGCGACCGCCGCCTCGGGCGCGCGACGTCGCCCTGGACGCGCTCCTTCGCGTGCGACGACATGGGCGTGCTCATCGTCTGTCGCGGCCCGATCAGGAAAGAAGCCATCGACGTTTTCCGCGAGATGGGGATGACCAACGTCGGGATCCTGCTCTCCGAGCGCGACAGCATCGTGTTCCCGCGCGCCCTCTCGCCCGAGCTCCGGATGATGGACCCGCGCCACGTCCACGCCGTCCCCGACTACACCGGCGCCACCAAGGACGAGCGCGTCCAGCGGATCGACCAGATGATCGCGATCTGCCGCGCCAACGGGTACGGCTACGTCTTCGCCGGCTACGGCTTCATGGCGGAGGACGCCGAGTTCGTGCGCCGCCTGGAGGAAGCCGGCCTCACCTTCATCGGCCCGTGCTCGCACACCCAGATGTCGGCGGGTGCCAAGGACGAAGCCAAGCGCACCGCGATCGAGAATCAGGTCTCGGTCACCCCGGGCGTGAACGACGCCACGACGCGCACCCTCCTCCGCCTCCATCCCGACCGTGCGGCACTCCAGAAGCTCGCCAAGGCGCACGGGCTCGCGGTGCCGGTGCTCGGCGAAGACAAGGTCCCGCTCGCCGAGGCCGTCGAGAGCCTGCTCGAGGCGTCCTACCGCCAGCAGGTCGACCTGTACTCGATCGACGAGCTCGCCGAGACCCTGCGGCTCGAGGCCGTGAAGCTCCTGACCGACCAGCCCGGACGGCGCTTCCGGCTGAAAGCGATCGGCGGCGGCGGCGGCAAGGGGCAGCGCATCTTCGACGCGGCGGCGCAGGTCCCGACCCTCGTCCGTGAGGTCCTCGCCGAGGTGAAGGCCACGGGCGTCGGCGACAACAAGAACATCCTCCTCGAGCTCAACATCGAGCAGACCCGCCACAACGAGATCCAGATCCTGGGGAACGGCGCGTGGTGCATCGCCCTCGGCGGCCGTGATTGTTCTCTCCAGATGCACGAGCAAAAGCTCGTCGAGGTCTCGGTCACCCGCGAAGGTCTGGAGGACGCGATCGCCGAAGCGAAGGCCGCCTCGCAGGACGCGAAGGCGAAGGCGCTCGCGACCGACCTCGTGACGCTCGGCCGCATGGAAGAGGAGGCCGAGCGCTTCGGACGGGCCGTGAAGCTCGACTCGGCGTCGACCTTCGAGTGCATCGTCGACGGCGACCGCCACTACTTCATGGAGGTCAACACCCGGATCCAGGTCGAGCACCGGGTCTCCGAGCTCTGTTACGCCCTCCGCTTCACCAACCCCGACGACGCGAGCGAGCACTTCGACGTCGAGTCGCTGGTGGAGGCGATGGCCCTGATCGCGAAGCACAAGACGCGCGTCCCGAAGCCCGAGCGGGTCATGCGCGAGCGCGCCGCGATCGAGGCGCGTCTGAACGCGACCGATCGCGCCCTCAATCCGGCCGCCGGCGGCGTCATCGTCTCGTGGTCCGATCCGATCGACGGCGAGATCCGCGACGACCAGGGCATCTGCATCAAGAACCCCGACACGAATCTCTTCATGCGCTATCGCCTCGCGGGCGCCTACGACTCGAACGTCGCGCTCCTGCTCGCGACCGGCAGCAGCCGGCGCGGGAGCTGGGAGCGCCTCGTCGAGATCTTCCGCCGCACCACGCTCCGCGGCATCGACCTCGCGACCAACCTCGAGTTCCACTACGGCATCCTCACCTGGTTTCTCGCCCGCGACCCGTGGGCGAAGCCGACGACCAAGTTCGTGGTTCCCTACCTCACGCTCGTCGGCCAGCTCGCGCAGGAGGCGCAGTCGATCGACCTCGACTACGCGTTCCAGCGGATCGCCCGCACGGCCACGGGCGGCGCGGCGCCCGACACCGTCGACGCCACGCGCCGCGTGCTCGAGCTCAAGGAGACGCTGCTCGAGCGGCCGATGCAGCGCCTCGTCGAGGAGCCCCACTTCCTCTCGGCCTGGCTCAGCCAGTTCCACCGCGACTTCGCGATCGCGGACGGCCACGTGGTGTGGAGGCGAAACCCCCTCCGCGTGCTCGCCGAGACCTATCGGCTGCTCCACCTCGACACGCCGAGCGCCGCCGCCGCGCACCGCATCTGGGACCACGATCACGATCAGCTGAAGACCGCCCTCGCCTTCTACGATCGCATCGACGCGCTCGCGGGCGGTTTCGGCTGGTCGGAGCTCGACGACACGCTCGGCGGCGAGCGGCCTGCGTTCGGCCTCGACGCGTCGACCTGGACGCGCGTCCGCGCGGCGCACGCCGGCCATCAGCTCGGCCTCGACATCCTGGCGCTCCTTCCGATGATCGCCGCGAAGGTCGGCTTCTACGACCTCAAGCTCGAGGCCGATCTCACGATCACGATCCCCGAGCACCTCCTCGACCCGAAGCTCCAGGACGCGATGCGGAAGGTGTTGGTGCCGCCACCGGTCACCAAGGCCGACGAGATCGTCGCCGCCATGGGCGGCACGTTCTACGCGCAGGAGGCACCGACCCTGCCCGCGTTCGTCACCAAGGGCGCGCACGTCGAGAAGGGCCAGCCGCTCTACATCATCGAGGTCATGAAGATGTTCAACAAGGTGCACGCGCCGTTCGCGGGCACGATCACCGACGTGCTGATGCCGACGAGCGGCGTCGTCGTCCGCAAAGGGCAGCCGCTCTTCAAAGTCACCCCCGACGAGATCGTCGTCGAGGAAGATCCGGCCGTGAAGGCCAAGCGCATCCAGGCCAACACCGAAGACTATTTGAGGAGGCTCGTATGATCGTCGTCCAGGTCGAAGTGATCGTGGAACCCGGCTCCGCCAGCAAGGTCGTCGACGCGGTCAAGAAGATGGAGACCGCCACGCGTCAGGAGAAGGGCTGTCTCAAGTACGCCTTTGCCGTCGACATCTCGGATCCCGGCATGGTGCGTGTCATCGAGCGCTGGGAGTCGATGGACGCGATCAAGGCACACCTGGCGAGCCCGCACATGGCCGAGTTCAACCAGGCGGTCGGCGCGCTCCAGCCGAAGGGCCTCGACATCAAGGCGTTCGAGGTCGCACGCGAAGTCGCGCTCGGCTGATCCGCCGCCCCGGGCTCGCGGCCGTCTTCACCATCACGCTCGACCTCAGAAGGGGAATCTCTCCCCCTTCCCTGGCTCGCCGCGCGCTCCCCGCGCGGAGGTCGTTGTCTTTGGGTCAGCCTCCTAGTCGTCGCAGCACGTGCCGTCGCAGCACGCTTCGCTGCAACACTCGTCGTCGAAGTCGCAGCCGTCGCCGATACCCGCGCACGGGATGCCCACCACGCACTGGTTCAACTCGCAGGTCATGCCCAACGGGCAGGTACCGCAGTCGATGGTGCCGCCGCAGCCATCGGCGACCGTGTCGCACGCATTGAGCGGGCACGTCGGTTGGCAACAGGTGCAGTCGCCCACACAATAGTCGTTCACTCCGGGGCAACTTCCGTCGTCGGCGCCGTCACACTGCTCGGTACCGTTCCGCACCCCGTCGCCGCAGATGGCGCATAGGCAGGTCGAGTTGTCGCAATTGAACGGGCACGTGAACGAGTCGGTACCGTCGCACTGCTCGTCCCCGTTGAGGATCCCGTCCCCGCAGAGCGGTGCCGGCGGCACGCACTGGCAATCGACGCACGTGGGTCCGATGGGTCCGACGGCTCGCGTGAAGCAGTCGAGCCCACCACGGCCTGCGCATTGCGTGATGCAATCAGCGCTCGATTCGCAGGCCTCCCCGCTCTCGACCGTCCCGTTGCCGCAGACCGGCTGCGGCGGCTCCGGGCAGGTGCAGGTCTGGGTGTCGCAGTTGCCGGGACACGCCGCGTCGTTCCCCGTGCCGGTCTCGCACTGCTCGCCCGGGGAGTTGAGCGCACCGTCGCCGCAGATGCCGGGTCCTTTCTTCAGCGGCACGCAGAGGTCGCGGACGCCGAAGAGGTCGTAGTCGTCGCTCCCGAACTGGTCGGTGGTGTACACGCGCGGCAGGCCCTGCAGGGGCAGCGTGCGCACCTGGTAGCACATGAGGCCGACCTGCGGGTTGCCGATGCCCGAGGGGGTGCCCCCTGGCGGTGTCTTGTTGACGGGGATGCAGAGGTCACGCGGCCGCTTGATCGCGACGACGACCGGCGGATCCGTCATCGGGTCCGGGTTGAACTGCGTCCACAAGTTCACGTTCGGCTTTCGCACCCGCGCGCCGCGCACGCGGTAGCACTTGTAGTGGTCGAGCGGGGTCGCGAGCGGCGGCGGGGTCGAGACGAGGCTCTTCGACGTCGGCACCAGCATGCGCTCGGGCCGCACGAGATCGACCGTGATCTCGCCGAACTGATCCTCGATCGTGAGATCCTTCACACGCACGAAGCGCGGCGCGGTCTGCCGAATCGTGTAGAAGGTGAGGTGACCCGGGTGGCCCGGCGCCGCCACCGTCTGGGGTTCGTTGTTCTTGTTGACCGGCGCGCAGAGGCGCTTCGCCTGCCGCACGACGACGGTGCTGTTCCCGAAGTCGGGATCCGACGAGTCCACCGCCACGTTCTTCTTGTTCAGCTGGCGCCGGTGGGTCTCGTAGCAGAGGAAGTGATCGACCGGCCCAGGCGTCGCCGTCGAGACGACGCTCGGGGTCGGCGAGGTGGTCGGGGTCGGCGACACGGTGACGCTCGGCGTCGGCGATTCGGTCGCCGTCGCCGTCGCCGCGTCCGTCGGCGTCGGGCTGTCGGTCGCGGTCGGCGTCGCGGTCGCGGTCGATGTCGGCGTCGCCTCGGTCGACGTCGGCGTCGGCGTTGCGTCGGTCGGGGTTGCGCTCGGCGTCGGGCTCTCCGTGGGGCTCGCGCTCACGGTGGCGGTCGGCGTCGGGCTCTCGGTCGCGGTCGGGGATTCCTCGGGCGTCCCGGTGGCCGTCGGTGTCGCGGTTTCCGTCGCCGTCGGCGTCGCGGTCTCGCTCGCCGTCGGCGAGACGGTCGGGGTCGGGGACAGCTCCGGCGTTGCCGTCGCGGTCGACGTGGCCGTGACCGTCGGGGTCGCCGTTTCCGTGGGCGTCGTGGTTGCGGTCTCAGTCGGCGTCGGGGTGAGCGTCGCCGTCGTCGTCGGGTCGGGCGTGAGCGTCGCAGTCGTCGTCGGATCCGGCGTCAGCGTTGCGGTCGTCGTCGGATCCGGCGTGAGCGTCGCGGTCGTCGTCGGGTCGGGCGTGAGCGTCGCCGTCGTCGTCGGATCCGGCGTCAGCGTCGCCGTCGTCGTCGGGTCGGGCGTGAGCGTCGCGGTCGTCGTCGGATCCGGCGTCAGCGTCGCCGTCGTCGTCGGATCCGGCGTCAGCGTCGCCGTCGTCGTCGGGTCGGGCGTGAGCGTCGCGGTCGTCGTCGGATCCGGCGTCAACGTCGCCGTCGTCGTCGGGTCGGGCGTGAGCGTCGCGGTCGTCGTCGGATCCGGCGTCAACGTCGCTGTGACCGTCGGTGTCGCCGTGTGCGTGGCGGTCACCGTCGGAGTCGGCGTCGGCGTCGTGGTACGGGTCGCCGTTGGCGTCGCGGTTGCCCCGGGCATCGCAAGTGCGACACGGGCGGGCGCGAGGCTCGCGATCAGCGTCACCGCCGCTACGAGAGCGGAGAAACCGGAGGTCGAGC
>JANNPN010000025.1:0-7083 GCA_031400185.1 Polyangiaceae bacterium | reverse complement strand
GAAGGCATCCTGATCGCCGACGCGCGCGACCCGAACCAGCGCAATACGGTCCTGGCGAAGAACGGCTTCCTGGTCGGCAACGAGGCAGCGCATTCGGTGACGCTCCGGCTCCTCGACGGCAGCATCCACACGTTCCTTCCGGGCGAGAAGAGCTACCACAAGACCGACTTCACGACCTACGACGTCAGCTTGAACCTCGCGGTCGCGCTCGCCAAGTTCTCGCAGCGCGAGAAGGACGCGCAGGAAATGACCCTCACGGAGCTCCGCAAGGCCATCGCGGATCGGTCGAAGACCGGGAGGCCGGTCAACGCCGAGATGGTGGAGCTCCATAGAAAATTCTCGCTCCCGTTCGCATGTCTCGTATTCGGACTCGTCGGCATTCCGCTCGGCGTGCAACCGGTGCGAGCGGTCCGCTCGCGAAGCTTCTCCGTGAGCCTGGTCCTCATCTTCGTCTATTACCTGCTGCTGACCGCGGGCGAAGCCACCGCGGAAAAAGGCAGACTGCCCGCGGTCGTCGCGCTCTGGATTCCGAACGTGGTGTTCGCGGCCCTCGGCGCCGGCTTGTTCGTGGCCGTTGCGCAGGAGCGCAGCATCAGCTTGGCCGCGCTGTTGGGACGCTGGCGTCCGTGGCCGCGCGCGACCGACCACGCGAGCAGCCAGTCGTGAACGTCATTTCGCGCTACGTGCTCACCGAGTTCCTGCGCATCTTCGTGCTCTGCATGCTCGGGTTCATGATGATCTACGTCCTCGTGGATCTGTTCGATCGCCTGCAGATCTTTCTCAAGTACCATGCGAGCGCCGGTGAGGTCGCGCGCTACCTGTTCTTCAAGATCCCGTTGATCGTGACGCAGCTGGTACCCGTCGCGACGCTCGCCGCGGTCCTGATGTCACTCGGCACGATGGCCGGCCACAACGAGCTCACGGCGCTTCGAGCGTCTGGCATCAGCGCGGTGCAGCTGGCCATGCCGCTCTTCGCGATGGCGCTGGCACTGAGCGTCGCCATCCTCGCGTGGAACGAAACGGTCGTTCCCTACAGCACCGAGCGTTCGCGATACGTCGAGATCGTGGAGATCAGAAACAGACCCCTCAAGGCGCTCCTCAGCGAGGACGGTATCTGGTTCCACGGAAAGAACGGCATCTACAACATCGAGCACTTCGACGCGCGCACGGGTAGTCTCGTCGGGCTCACCGTCTACGACCTCGGCCCCGGGTTCACGTTGCGGAGGCTCGTCGAGATCCCGACCGCGCAATGGCGGAACGATCACTGGAGCATCTCGTCGGCGGTCGAGCGCACGTACGACGCGAAGGGCGAGATCGTGACGCGGGCGTTGGCACCGGCGGAGTTCTCCCTCCCCGAACGCCCGCAAGATTTTCAGGTGATCGAGAAGGACCCGGAGGAGCTGAACTTTCGTCGACTGCAGCACCACATCCGCGAGCTCAGCCGCAAAGGCATCGACACGACCGAGTCGCGCGTCGACCTCCACCTGAAGCTCGCGCTACCGTTGGTGCCTCTCGTGATGGTGCTCGTCGGGGTCCCGCTCGCCGGACGCAACCCACGGCACCGATCGCTCGCGACCAGCATCGGCATCGGCCTCGTCGTGGGGTTCAGCTACTGGGTACTGCTGGCGCTCACGATTTCGCTCGGCCACGGCGGCGCCATCCCCCCCGCGATCGCGGCATGGACAGCGAACGGGGTTTTCGCGCTCCTCGGCGCGTTCCTGTTTCTCGGACCGGAGTAAGAGACGCAGCTCAGGGGACGACCGCGAGGTAATCGAGGCCTTCCGCCTCGGGATATCCCAGCATACCGTTCAAGTTCTGGATCGCCTGACCCGCGGCGCCCTTTCCGAGGTTGTCGATCACCGACACGATCACCGCAACGCCGCTCCTCGCATCGAGCGTCCAACCGATGGCGCAATCGTTGGTGCCGACGACGTCGCGTATCTCCGGCGGGCGGCGGCCGGTCAGGACGACGAAACGTTCGCTCGCGTACCGCGCGCGGAACGCGGCATCGAACGCCGCCATGTCGACGCCCGCTTTCGGCCGTACGTAGACCGTTGAAAGGATCCCGCGGCGAATCGGCAACAGGTGCGGCACGAAGGTCACGGCGTGATCGACGCCGAGGAACGGGCGCAATTGCTGTTCGATCTCCGGCGCGTGGCGGTGCTGACCGATCTTGTACGCGCGTAGATTGTCGTCGACCTCCGCGAACAAATACTCCGACGACACCGTCCGTCCCGCGCCGGTTACACCCGACTTCGCATCGACCACGATCCCTTCCCGCTCGATAAGGTGACGCTCCGCTAGCGGCAGGAGTCCGAGCAACGCAGCTGTGGGATAGCACCCTGGGTTGGCGACGAGACGCGCCTTCGGCAACGACGCCCGACAGTACTCCGTAAGCCCGTACACCGCTTCGGCGAGTAGGCTAGGCACCGGATGCTCGACGTAGACCCGTTCGTACTCGGCGGGATCTCGGAACCGAAAATCGGCGCCGATGTCCACGACGCGGCAACCGCGTTCCAGCAACCCGGCGACTCCAATCGCGGACGCCCCTTGCGGCAGCGCCGTGAATGCGACGTCGCACTGGGCGGCGATCGCTGCGGGGTCGAACGCCTCGAGGCGCAGGTCGATCTTGTCGCGCACGGACGGCAAGACGTCGACCAAAGCCTTGCCTGCGCTCTGCTCGGACGTGACTGCCGTCAGACGGATCCGGGGGTGGCGCGCCAGATACCGAACCAACTCCGCGCCGGCATACCCCGTTGCCCCAACGACGGCAACGCGGATGGCGTCGGGTTGGGTCATTGCGTCAGCGTTTCGAGTATTGCGGACGCTTTCGCGCTTTGTGGCGGCCGTATTTCTTGCGCTCGACCTCACGCGGATCGCGTGTCACGAAGCCGGCCTTCTTGAGCACGCCGCGGAACTCCGGGTGCGCGAGCATCAGCGCCCGCGTGATGCCGTGGCGAATGGCGGTCGCTTGTGCCGCGACTCCTCCGCCCCCGACGTTCACCGCGAGATCATACTGCCCCTTGGTGTTCGTGAGCTCGAACGGTTGATGGACGATCATGCGAGACGTCTCACGTCCGAAGTAGTCCTCGAGCGTCCGCTGGTTGATTGCGAACCGCCCTTCACCGATGGACATTCTCACTCGCGCGACCG
Source organism: Polyangiaceae bacterium (assembly GCA_031400185.1). Taxonomy (GTDB): domain Bacteria; phylum Desulfobacterota; class Binatia; order UTPRO1; family UTPRO1; genus UTPRO1. The sequence goes on along the minus strand of JANNPN010000025.1, from coordinate 3,930 downwards.
CGCTCTTCCGCTTCCCGGTCGTGACATGCACTTCTCGACGTTCCGCCATGGTCGTCCTCGAATCCTTCAGATACTGAGCGTCGCCGGCTTTTGTGCCGCGTGGGGGTGATCCGCTCCGCGGTAAATCTTCAACTTAGTCGCCAATTTCCGACCGAGCCGGTTCTTCGGAAGCATTCCAACGATGGCCGAGCGCAGCACGCGCTCGGGCTTCTCGTTCAAGAGACGGCCGGCCGTCGTGCGCCGGACACCGCCCGGGTAACCCGTGTGCCGGTAGTACACCTTGTCGACGAGCTTGGCGCCGCTGAGTTTCACCTTTGCCGCGTTCACCACGACCACGAAGTCACCGGTGTCGACGTGCGGTGTGAAGGTCGGCTTGTGCTTGCCGCGCAACACGTTCGCGACCTGCGTCGCTACGCGTCCCACGATCCGGGAATCGGCATCGACGATGAACCACTGCCGCGCTGCGAGCGCGTCCTCGCGCGAGGCCATGTACGTGTCTTTCTTCACTTCCTGAAATACCTTTCTCGAAAGCGGGGCCGACGAGACTCGAACTCGCGACCTCCTGCGTGACAGGCAGGCGTTCTAACCGACTGAACTACGACCCCCAGGTTGGTCGGGCTCTACTATCAATGCAACCGCCCGAGTTCAATGGGCGGTGCTGGTTTCGAACCAGCGACCCTCGGCTTGTAAGGCCGATGCTCTACCGCTGAGCTAACCGCCCCGTCGCGAAGAAGCGATGGCGCGATCAGTTCAAGCTGTCTTTGAGCATCTTGCCGGGCTTGAACTTCGCGGAGCGCGAAGCCGAGATCTGGATCGCCTCGCCGGTCTTGGGATTCCGACCCGTGCGAGCCTTGCGATCCGATACCTGAAAGGTGCCGAAACCGGAGATGTGAACCTTGTCACCGCTCTTCAGCGCCGCGACGATGTCGTCGAAGATCGTCGCCACGATGCGGTCAGCGGTTCCCTTCGGGAGATCGTTTTTGGTGGCGATCGAATCGACCAGCTCAGCCTTGGTCATGAACACTCCTTCGTCGGCTGGAAAAAAGTGGCCTCGCCAATACCAGCCGACATTCAGGGAGTCAATTCAACGCGTTGGCGCACGGGTGCCGTCGGTCGTCCTGCGGTCGCGACCCGACGGCCCCGGATCAATGCGTGATGATCTCGGGTGTGACCGTCGCCGCCTGCGGAAATGGATGCTGCGCGGCTGGGTCGGGCGGCAGCGGCTGGCGGAGGAAGTTGTCGGGTTCCGTGAGGACCAGCGCCTTTCGGAGCACGTCGTCCATGTGATCCACCAGTTCGAGGCGGATCGACTTCAGAATCGTCGCTGGGATCTCCTTGATGTCACGCGCGTTTTCGGTCGGCAGCAGGACGCGCTTGATGCCGGCACGGTGCGCCGCGAGCACCTTCTCCTTGAGACCACCGATCGGAAGGACGCGACCTCGGAGCGTGATCTCTCCGGTCATCGCAATGTCGTGGCGAACGGGCGTGCGCGTGAGCGCCGACGTCAGCGCAGTCGCCATGGTGATGCCCGCCGACGGGCCGTCCTTCGGAATGGCACCCTCGGGCACGTGAATGTGGATGTCGACCTTCTGGTAGAAGTCGCGATCGAGTCCGAGCGCCTCGGCGCGTGACCGGACGTAGCTCATCGCCGCCTGCGCCGACTCCTGCATCACGTCACCGAGCTTACCGGTGATGATCAGCTTGCCTTTGCCGGGCATCACGGTGACTTCGGTGCCGAGAAGCTCGCCGCCGAGGTCGGTCCACGCAAGGCCGGTCGCGACACCCACCTTCTGCTCGTCGTCGGCCTTGCCGTAACGATAGCGCGGCGGACCGAGCAGCTTGATCAGGATCTTCGGCGTCACCTTCACCTTCGCGGTGCGATCCTTCTTCACGACCTCGACCGCCGCTTTGCGGCATACCGACGCAATCTCGCGCTCGAGGTTCCGAACGCCGGCTTCCTTCGTGTAGTGGCGGACGATGCTGAGGAGCGCGGAGTCGATGAACTCGATGTTGCTTTCGGAGAGTCCGTTCGCCTCGCGCTGCTTCTTCACAAGGTAGCGCTTGGCGATGTTGAGCTTCTCGAGCTCGGTGTAGCCGGCGATACGGATGATCTCCATGCGGTCCTGCAGAGGACGCGGGATCCGCTCGAGCGCGTTCGCCGTCGTGATGAACATGATCTTCGAGAGATCGTAGTCGACGTCGAGGTAGTGATCGTTGAATGATCCGTTCTGCTCCGGATCGAGCACCTCGAGCAGCGCCGACGACGGGTCGCCGCGAAAATCCGTCGACATCTTGTCGACCTCGTCGAGGAGGAAGACAGGATTGCCGGAGCCGGCTTTCTTCATCGATTGAATGATCTTGCCGGGGAGCGCGCCGATGTAGGTGCGCCGGTGCCCGCGGATCTCGGCCTCGTCGCGCACGCCGCCGAGCGAGACCCGAACGAACTTCCTGCCCGTTGCGCGCGCGATCGATTTGCCGAGCGACGTCTTGCCGACGCCCGGAGGCCCCACCAGGCAGAGGATCGGCCCCTTCAGCTGACCAACGAGGCTCTGCACCGCGAGGTATTCGAGGATGCGCTGCTTCACCTTTTCGAGCCCGTAGTGGTCCTCTTCGAGCACCTTCTCGGCATCGTTGATGTCGAGCTTGTCTTCGGTGAACTCGTTCCACGGAAGGCTGATCAGCCAATCGATGTAGTTGCGGACGACAGTCGCCTCAGCGGACATCGGCGACATCATCTTGAGCTTCTTGAGCTCCTTCTCAGCCTTGTCGCGCGCCTCGGGCGACATCTTCTTGGCCTTGATCTTCTCCTCGAGCTCCTGGACCTCGTTCTTGAACTCGTCTTTCTCGCCGAGCTCCTTTTGAATCGCCCGCATCTGCTCGTTCAGGTAGTACTCTTTCTGGGTCTTCTCCATTTGCTTCTTGACCCGAGTACGGATGCGCTTCTCCACCTCGAGAATCTCGATTTCGGAGCGCATGTAGCCGAGCACCTTTTCGAGGCGTTCGGCCGGATCGAGCAACTCGAGCAACGTCTGCTTGTCCTCCAGCTTGATCCCGAGGTGCGCGACGATCGTGTCGGCGAGACGCGCCGGATCTTCGATCGACGCGACCGACATGATCATCTCCGGCGGAATCTTCTTGTTGAGCTTGACGTAGTTCTCGAAGGTGGAGTTGACGCTGCGGATCAGCGCCTCGAGCTCGGTGGTCTTCTCGCTGGCCTCGACGATTTCGTCGACCTCGACGAGGAAGAAATCCGGATGGTCGACGTACTGCGCAACGCGCGCACGCTTCTTCCCTTCGATCAGGACCTTGACGGTGCCGTCCGGGAGGCGGAGCAGCTGCACCACGCTGCCGAGGGTCCCCACCTGGTAGATGTCCTCTTCGGTCGGGTCGTTGGTCTTGGCGTCCTTCTGGGCCGCGAGCAGGATGAACTTCTGCTTGCCCATCGCCTCTTCGAGTGCGCGGATCGAGCGCTGACGTCCCACGAACAGCGGCACGACCATGTGCGGGAAGACGATGATGTCCCGCAGGGGAAGCAGGGGAACGCGAAGAGCTCCAGGCTTGGGCGGATCCTTCTTGTCGTTGCGAAACAGCATGCTCTGGCGTCCCCTCCCTACGCAGTCTCGGCCGTCTTTTGGTAGAGCATGATCGGCTGCTCCTTGCGCGTGACCACTTCCTCGGAGATCAGGACCTCCTTGATGTTGGCCTGGGAGGGAATCTCGTACATCACGTCGAGCATGATGTTCTCCATGATCGCCCGTAGCCCACGCGCACCGGACTTGCGCTTGAGCGCTTCCCGCGCGATCGCCGCGAGGGCGCCGTCGGTGAAGCGGAGATGGACGCCTTCCATCTCGAACAGCTCCCGCGTCATCAAACCAACATCGAAGCGCACGTACGCTCCCGCATCGAGATTCGTTGGCGTGCGATTTGTTG
>JANNPN010000004.1:0-6588 GCA_031400185.1 Polyangiaceae bacterium | reverse complement strand
AAGGTCATCGCCGACCGCACGGTGGCGCAGATGAGCGACTTCATCTGCGGCGCGAACGCGCCCGACTTCCACTACACCGGCGTCAACTGGGGCCGCGACCTGCCCGAGCCCGATCGGGTCCGACTATTCGCAGGTCTCTCGTGTGCTCGCCAAACGCCTGCGGAGCGTCGCCCCACCCCCACGAGCAACCGCCATTGCGCAAGGTGAGCCCACTTCGTCTCCGACGTGGCGGGACAAAAGACACGGGCAGCGACGAACGCGCGCGTCGAGCCCGAGTGCGGCGATGCTCGTTCGGCTGTCAGCTCGCGCCGCGGCGGGTGCCGGGAGGCGCGGGGAGTCGGCTCGCAGGCGTTTGGCGAGCACACGAAATACCTGCGAATAGTTGCAAGGTGTCGGGACGGGCGTGCGAGACGTTCGCCGGCGAGCTGACTCCCCGCGCCTCCCGAAAGCAGCGACCCCCGCGCGTCTTGAAGACTCCTACGAGAACAAGGTCCGCTCGGTCTCGAACGAGCGTGCGACGTCGCTCGCGACCTGCTCCAACGCGTCGGGGGAGCCGTCGATGATGATCGGGCCGACCGTCTCGGCGTCGCGAGTGCAGCCGAAGCCGATCTGACACGCGATCTGGTCGGCGATGCCGATGCGTTGCGCGAGCTTCGCCTCGGCGGGCGCGCGGTGGTGCGAGAGAATCGCCCACACGACGTCGTCCTCGAGACCCCAGTGCTCGGCGAGGCAGGCGCCGACCTGGTCGTGCGTGACGCCGAAGATCTCCTGCTCCCGCTCCTCGTCCTCGTAGTCGAGCGCCGCGAAGTTCTTGCTGTCGGAGAGGTGCAGCACGAGCTTCCCGATGTCGTGCATGAGGCCGGCGATGAACGAGTTGCCGCCGCGCGGCTCGCCGGCTCGGAGCGCGAGCTCGTCGGCGCCGAGCGCGGTCGCGAGCGCGTGCTCCCAAAGCTTCTGGGCGATGGCGTCGTCGGCGCGGTAGGCCGCGCGCGCCGAGGCGGCGATCAGGATCCGGCGGAGCGCCTGGAACCCGACCGTCTGGATGGCGCTGTCGAGCGACCGGGGAGGCTCACGCCGCATGTACCGGACCGAGCGCGCGATCGAGACGACGCGGGCCGCGAGCGCGGCGTCCGTCGAGACGACGCGGACGAGCTGGTCGGAACCGACGTTCGGGTCGCGCGCGAGCGCGATGGCGCGGACGGCGACCGCCGGCAGCGGCGGTAGATCGCAGCTCTCCGAAACGCGATTGAAGAGCTCGCGCAGCGCGGAGCGCGAAGCGGCGGGACGTTCGACGGCGGCGGAGGTCTCCTCGGCTGAGTTCATGCCGTGCCGTGCGAGCAACGAGCATGCCTGCCAGATCGGCGGCGATCGGCGGGCGAGAACCGGTGCGATCTCGCGGCAGATCGCGGCGTTCGCGGCGTCGAACCCACGCCGGCGAGCGTTACAAAAGCGCGCCCGTTCGTTCAGAAACGCACAGCAAACGCCCCGCGCCACACCCCCTTTGCAAGCCGGCATGATCCATCCTACGTCACCTCGCCAATGTCAGACGGACTCGTTGGACGGGCGATACGCGCGGTGTTGGCGACGGTGCTGCTCAGTGCGGCGTGCGAACGTGCGCCGGAACAGAGCACCACACCGGCGGCGAGCTCGCCGGCCGCGCCCGCCGCGCCGGCACAGCCGCCGCGTCGCGACGCGCTCACCGGTGGTCCCTACCCTGCGCTCTTCTTGACGGTCGCGCAGTTCACCGACGTGAAGAAGCCCGACGGCCGAACCCAACCCGTCCCCGGCGCCGCGAAGCTCCTGATCGTCCGGCAGACCGAGGCGGGCTGGAAGGTCGCGACCCTCGAGGACCCCGACTCGAACGCCTTCCACAAGGCGATACCGTGGGACGGCGGTCTCCTCACGATCGGCGCCAATCAGGCGATGCTCAAGACCTGGCGCTTCGCGAACGGCGCCTGGACGGCGACGACCCACTGGAACCCCAAGTTCGGCGGCAAGTTCGATCGCCTGCGCGACATCGAGCGCGGCGACGTCGACGGCGACGGTAAGGACGACCTCGTGATCGCGACCCACGACCAGGGCGTGATCGCGGTGGTGCATCCGGAGCAGAATTGGCGCGTCGAGGAGGTCGACCGCCAACCGAACACGTTCGTCCACGAGATCGAGATCGGCGACATCGACGGCGACGGCGTCGCGGAGTTCTTCGCGACCCCGAGCAAACCGAACAAGCTCGACCAGGAACAGCCCGGCGAGGTCACGATGTACCGCCGCAGCGCCGACGGCAAATGGCAGAAGTCGATCGTCGACGCGCCGGGCGACACGCACGCGAAAGAGATCCTCGTCGCCGACGTCGACCGCGATGCCAAGTCCGAGCTCTTCGTCGTGTGGGAGGGCGCGGTCGGCGCGGGCGGACAAATCGTACGGCCCGTGACCGTGAAGGAGTACCGCTTCGCGAACGACCCCGCCACGAACAACGGCGCCTTCACGAACGCCGTCGTGGCGACGGTGCCGGATCGGCAGATGCGCGCGATCCAGGCCGGCGACGCGAACGGGGACGGGAAGATGGACCTCGTCGCGGGGGCGCTCGCCTCGGGCCTCTGGCTCTTGGAGCAGCCGGCGGCCGCGGGCGGGGCGTGGAATCGGACGCTCATCGACGCCAAGTCGTCGGGGTTCGAGCATCCCGTCGACCTCGCCGACCTCGACGTCGACGGCACCCTCGAGATCTACGTCGCCTCCGAGGATCAACACGAGCTGCGCCAGTACCGCTGGCAGAATGGCGCATTCGCGAAGACCGTGCTGGCGCCGCTCGCGGCCGGCGACATCACCTGGAACGTCACCCACGGCAAGCTTTAGAGACTCGAGCCAACGCGCCGACGCGCTGGCCGTCGGCCTCGTGATCGTGGTGTCCGCGGCGCTCTGGGCGCCGCGTCTCACGGGACCGATCGACCTTCGCTACGACGCCGGCGCCTACTACGTCCTCGGCACCTCGCTCGCCGAGGGGCACGGCTATCGCCTGCTGAACGAGCCGGGCGCCATCGAGGCGATCCAGTACCCGCCGCTCCTCCCGATGATCGTCGCCGCGCACCAATGGCTCGCCGGCACGCGCGACCCGAACGTCGTCGGGTGGGGGCTCCGCTGCACGTACGCCGGGCTGTTCGTCGCCTACGGCCTCCTCGTCTACACGCTCGCGCGCCGCTGGCTCCGCCACGGCTGGGCGCTCATCGCGACGATGCTCGTGCTCTTGAATCTCCAGTTGCTCTGGCTCTCGGACGCGCTCTTCGCGGAGCTGCCGTTCGCGTGCGCGGCGATGCTCTTCCTCCTCTTCGGCGAGCGCGACGACCGCCGCGGGCTGACCGCTCTCTTCGGCGGCGCCGCCTATCTGCTGCGCGCGAGCGGGCTCGCGCTCCTCGTCGCGTGGGTCGTCGACGCGCTCCTCGAGCGGCGCATACTGGAAGCGGCGCTCCGCGCCGGCCTCGCGGCGCTGCCGGTGCTGGTGTGGCAGGCCTACGTCGGCGAGGTGCAGTCGCGGCCGGCGTTCACGGCGCCGGCCTACGCGTACCAGCGCGCGCCCTACCAGTTCTACAACGTCGGGTACGCCGCCAACCTGGCGTACGTCGACGCGTTCGCGCCCGAGCTCGGCACGATCACGACCGGCGGGCTCGTCGGGCGGTTCGTCGCGAATGCGCTGGCGCTCCCCGCGCAGCTCGGCGAGAGCGTGAGCGTCCGCGCCGAAGGTCCCCTCCGGCCGGTGTTCCGCCTTCCGGACCACGAGCCGCCGGCGTCGACGACGCTCGCCGTCAGCCGCGCCGGGTTCGCGGCGATCGGCCTCGTCGCCGCAGCCGGGGTCGCGCTTCTCGCCGCCGACGGTATCCGGTTGGCACCGCTCGCGTGGGTGGCATCGCTGGCGCTCGCCGCGCTCACGCCGTTCGCATCGCAATTCGACCGCTACCTCATGCCGCTGGCACCGCTGACCGCGATTGGCCTCGTGCTGGTGATGGCGAACGCCACCCAGGTCGCGAGCCGGCTCGTCCAGACCGCGACCGGCGCCGCGGTCGGCATCCTGCTCGCCGCCGAAATCGTCGTGCTCGCCACCGTGTTCACGACGCGGCACGAGCCGGTCGCGGCGCCGCCGCTGCCGAGCCCGCAGCGGCTTTTTTTCTACCGCCCGCGCTGGCAGCTCCACGACGAGGCCCTCGCCTGGCTCAGAGCCCACGCCGGCCGCGACGACATCGTCGCAACCTCGACGCCGCATCGACTGTATCTGCAGAGCGGTCTGCGCGCCGTGTTTCCGCCGTTCGAGCGGGACCCGGCGACGGCGGAGCGGTTGCTCGCGACCGTCCCCGTGCGCTGGGTCGTGATCGACGACCTCGAGTTCCTCGACGTGACGCGCCGCTATGCCGAGCCCGCAATGCTCGCCCATCCCGAGCGCTGGCGGCTCGTGTACGGCGAGCGCGGCGTGGGGTCGCGCATCTACCGCCGTGTCGCGCCGTAGCGTATGACGTCCGCCGCCATGCCCGCTCGCCGCCGCCGCCCGCTCGGCTTGATCGCGCTCGCCGCGCTCTTCGTCTTCATGGCGCTGGTCGTGTGGCGCACGCTGCACATGCAAGGCATCCGGTGCGAGGTGTGCATCACCTACAACGGGCTCTCGCAGTGCCGGACGGTCGAAGGGGAGCACGAGGAGGACGTGCACCTGGCGGCGGTCAACAACGTGTGCGCGTATCTCGCCAACGGGGTGACCGACGGCATGGCCTGCATGCGGACGCCCCCCACCAAACGCGACTGTACCGCGATCAACTGAGGGGCCCGGCGGTTCCGCGGGGGTGGTGCCTAGCCGACGGCCCAGACCTCGACCGGCTCACTGAGGCCGCGGATCGCGAGTGGGCCGAAGGGCAGCAGCGAAAAGGAGGCGGCGGATCCCGTTGCTTCGAGCGCGGCGTGGGTGCTGGCGGTCATCAGGATCGACGCGGCGAGGTCGCGGGTCATCACTTGGAGGCGGGCGGCCTGGTTCACGGCGTCGCCGACGATCGTGTAGGTGACGCGGCCGCCGGTGCCGACGTTGCCGGCGATCATGTCGCCCGTCGCGATGCCGATGCCGGCGACGAGCGGCTCGTGCGCCGAGACGGCGTTCCGCTCGGTGAGCGCTCGCTGGAGGGCGAGTGCGGCGCGGACCGCGGCGCGCGCGTGCAGCGGCAGCGGCTGCAATGGTCCGCCGTACACCACGACGACGCCGTCGCCGAGGAACTGCGTGATGACACCGTCTTCGCGCTCGCACACGCGCTCGACGAGCGTGTAGTACTCGGTCAGCAACTCGACGACGTGCGCCGCTGTGCTGCGGCGCGTGAGCGCGGTGAAGCCGCGGAGGTCGACGAACATGGCGGTCGCGACGATGACCTCGCCGCCGAGCGCGACTCCCCGCTCGAGGGCGTCGCGCGCGACCGCCGGGCTCACGTAGCGCCCAAAGACCTCGCGCGTGCGCTCCGCGTCGCGGAGGTCGTCGACCATCGCGTTGAAGTGGGCGGAGAGCTCGCCGAGCTCGTCGGCGCTCCGGACGGGCGCGCGCACGGTGAGATCCCCGGTCGCGACGCGCGCCATCGCCGCTCGGAGCGCCTGGATGGGCCGGTTGATGAAGCGCGCCACGAGCCACGTCATGACGAGCGACACGAGCCCGGTCACGATCGCGATGAACGCCTGGGCACGCACGAGATGGGCCCAGAACGCGCCGACGTCGGTGTGCGTGCGGCCGTAGCGGCGCTCCATGCCGAAATCGACGAGCATCATCAACGCGAGCGGGACCACCGACGTCACCGCGAAGGTGCCCGCCAGCCGGGCGAGGATCGGAACCCGCAGCACGCCGGCGCGCTCGATGCGGCCGTCGGGAAAGAACATCGGCACCTGGCGGCGGAGGTAGAACTCGCTCGCGAGGAACGTCAGCGCCGACGTCAGCGGTCCGGCGATGAACACGAGCGCGGCGGTGATCCGCCAGATCTCGCCGGGGGCGAGGTCGGCGACCGCGTGGAGGTAGACGAGGTAGAAGATCCCCGCGGACGTCCACCCGGCCTGCGTCATGATCGTGTTCACGAGCGGCGCGTTCAGCACCCGGCGCCGGATCGTGACCGGCACCGCCGCCGCGTCGGCGCCTTCGCGCAGGCGCTGGCGCCAGCGCGCGAGCGGGCCGAACCAGCGCGCGCTCAGGTACGCGTTGCTCGTCAGGATCACCGCCGTGACGATCAGGAACACGACAAGGCGCTGGCCCTCGTCCGGACCCTCCGCGGCGATCTGCTCCAGCGGGTCGACGAAGTTGAAGTAGAGGTACACCAGCACCGCCCCGGCGAGGTTCGCGGGCAACACCGGCAGTGCGGTCGCGCGTAGGACGAAGCTCTCGCGCGGGAGCGGCGCGAGCGGGCGTTCGGCAGCCGGCGCGGACATCCCGCCCGTCTAGCACGAGGCCTGCGGTGTTACCTCCGCGCCGGTGATCGTTCCAGCGCCATTGGTGTGCTAACCCCGACCGATGCAGGACGACGAGCCTGGAGCGCCGCCGCCGGGACCCCCAGCGAGCACGCCGCCCGCCAGTGGACCGCGCCGGCGCCG
>JANNPN010000462.1:0-4778 GCA_031400185.1 Polyangiaceae bacterium | reverse complement strand
CGCGCTCGGGCGGCTCGAGGACGGACAGTTCGTCGAGACGGAGTTGCCGTACCACGGTCGCCCTCTCCTCGTGGACATCGAACGCAACGACATCCTGGAAGCGTCCATCGGTGCGAAGGTCTCGATCGGGCGCGGCGGACTGCTGTTCGCCACGGTCATCTTACCGCTCAACGACGACGGTTTGCGCGCGGACGTCGTGCCGCTGGTCGGCATCGAGAAGTCCTTTTGAGGGTTCGAGGATGAGAGTGCGTCCGGTGGAGGCGAAGCTGGTGCTCGTGATGATCACGGTCGTCGCGGTGTTGGTCAGCGGTTGCGGCGACGGCGCGGACAATGAAAGCAACGGGAACGACAACGGCGGCCCGGTCCCGATCCGAACGGCCACGCCGGCGCCTATACGGACCGCAACGCCGGCGTCGAACGTGACGCCGACCGGATTCGCGCCGAGCGGGACCCCAACGCCCGGCGGTGCGCTGCAACAGTTCGTCAACATCGATTTCACGACGACCGAGGGTGTGCAGGGATTTCAGGTCCAGGTCTCGTACCCGATCGAGAAGGGAAGCTTCGCGGGATCGGGGTCCGCCGTTGCCTGCTCGATCACCGGTGGGGGTGCGGCGTTCTTCACGAAGAACGACAAGGACGACGGCGACTTGGTGTTGAGCGTGGCCGGGGCTGAAAACCTCATCTTCCCGGTCGAGATCGCATGTCAGTTTGATGCGACGTCCCCGATCACCAGCAGCGACATCGCTGTCACGGTCGACGAGGTCACGCAGAACAATGCGTCGGGTGATACACGAGTCCTCACGGCAACGGCGTCCGTCGACGGAGAGCCAGCCCCGACGCCGACACCAGGGACTTCCCCCAGTGTGACGACGATTGACCTGACGCCGACGCCGACTAGCATACGCACGCCCGTCGACCCGGCGGGAATCGAACGATACATCGCTGCCGTTCGGGTGAGTGGCGTGGACGCGTCACTCGTGAACGACGAGCTGCCCACGGAGGGCGACGGCGCTCCGCGCACGATCGACGACGTGCAGGGTCCCGCGGTGGTTCATGCGGGCGACACGGTACCATTCGACGTTGCGTTCGACACCGGTGCATTGAGCGGGACACCCGAATTGCTCGTGGGAATCATCGCGCAAGGCTCGCCGGTGCGCGGATTCTACGTCGTACCGCTCGCCGGCCCCGCCGGCTTCCTCACGCTGGACGTCCAGATCGCGGCGTCGATCGACCAATCCGCGGCGACGCTGTCGATCGCCACGCGCCTGAACGGCGTCGTCGGCCGTTCGTTCCCCCGCGAGCTGACCTTCGAGTAGTCACTTCGCGGACGGCGCGATCGTCCAGCCCGTTTCGCCGCGAACCAACATCTTCGTCAAGCGGACCTGCAGGGCCTGGCGATCGCCCGTCTTCACGTCGTTGAATCGATCGTGGCGCGTGTAGCTGACGGCGGCCCGGTCCCCGTCGATTGCGACGTCGACGTCGTCGATGGTGACGACAAGGTTTTGCGCGTTGGCGAAATATTGGGACGCGGCGCGGCTCTGCTCGGGGCTCAATGAGCCATAGACTTCGGCCAGCAGTCCCAGGTCTTTCTCTTGGTACGCACGACGGTACTTCTCGATCGTCGCCAATATCGCGTCGCGAATGTCCATGTCCTCGGCGGCGGCCGGCGCGGCGTCGAGGTAACGGAGGAGTCCCGCCAGCCGCCAGGCGTGCGTCGCCCAACCGCTGACGCGATCCTTGGGGCCGACGTCAGCAGGGATTGGCTGCGCACCCTCGGCATCGAGCAGCAATTTGTAGTCGTCGATGCCGGCCGTGCTCCCAACGGACTCCACCGGCGGCTTCACGTCCAAGCGCACCATCAGCTTCCGCGCCAATTGCCCTTGGAGGTCGGTGAATCCGTCCATCTCCCCTTGCACGGCGTCGACCGGCTCCTGCAATCCGGTTTGCATATCGACGACGTGCGCCTCGATGACGAGCCGTGAGCCCTCCGTTCGATAGCGACCGAATATCGCCTTGGTGACGCCGAGCTCCTCCGCGACCCGCATGGTGGCAGCACGGAGATCGCTGTAGGCGCCGGACTTCAAGAGTCCCTGAGCTTTGAAGTCGAGGAACTCCTTGGAAAACACCTTGCAATTCGAGGCGCCGCTCAGCCGGCTGCTGAGATTGTCGCGGATGACGTCGCGCATCCAGCCCAAGCTCGGATCGGGCGTGACGGAGGCGAACTCCATGACGCCGATCGCGCGTGGCGCGCTTGGTATGGCTGGCGCGGTATCGTCATCGACTTGCAGCCGGTCCGTCGCGGCGGGCGACCCAAAATAACCAGCGCGCTCCATGCGGAATCCGGCGAAGAAGACCGTCCCGATGAGGACGGCGACGCCTGCCGCCGGCAGCGCCATTCGTGCCGCGGATCGGCGGGTGTCGCGGAGACTCGTGACGGAGAGGGTTCTGGTTGAAAGCGATCGCTGGACGTCGGCAAGCGCCTCATGCAGCGCCCCCATGGTGGGGTGCCGCCGCGCTCGGTCCTTCGCCGTCGCGCGCTCGATCAGACGGCGGAGATCGGCCGGAGTGGTTCCAGGAAGTTGCAACGGATACTCGGTGCCGCGATCCAAGGCGCGCGCGAGCAGTTGCTTTTCGTCGAGTCCTTCGAGTGGGTGGCGGCCAGCCACCATTTCACAGAGCACCAAGCCCAGGGCGAAGACGTCGACGCGCGGATCGATCGCGGAGCCATCGAGCTGCTCGGGTGAGCAATACTTCACTGTGCCGATGACCATGCCCGTCTTTGTGCGCAAAACGTCGCTTCCCAAGAGCTTCGCGATCCCGAAGTCGGTGACCAGCGCCCGTCCGGAGTTGCCGTCGACGAGGATGTTCGAGGGCTTGATGTCTCGGTGGACGATGGGCGGAACGTGACTGTGGGCGTGCCCCAACGCGGCCGCAACGTCGAGGCCGATGCGCACGACGTCGCCGAGCGGGAGAGTCGGCGACGCTGCGAGAAGCTGCCGCAGACTCTCTCCTTCGACGCACTCCATGACGAGGTAGTGCGTGCCTTGATCCTCGCCGATGTCGACGACCCGGACGATGTTCGGGTGGCGCAGCGCGGCCATGACCTGCGCCTCTTGCTGAAACCGGAGCAGGTACTCCGGCTCCGCCGCGATGTGGGCAGGTACCGTCTTGACCGCGTACGTCGCCCCGAGCGTGGTGTGGCGGGCTTGATACACCAAGCCCATCCCGCCACGCCCAAGCTCCCCGATGACTTCGTATTTTCCCGCGATGATCATGACACGAAGGTCGGTCCTGCGCGGACCTCCCTATAACGTCACGTCGCAGAGCGGAACGAAAATCAGGCGCTCAAGGCCTTCTGGAACCCCGGCCGCGCCGCGAGCCGCTCCCAATACGCCGCGACGTTCGTGTGCTCCGATCCGACGCAGCCGAGCATCCGCGCGGCCATCAGGAAGTAGCCCATCATGATGTCGGCGCCCGAGAGCTCATTGCCGACGAGGTAGTCCTTCCCGTTCAGCGCCTTCTCGAGAACGTCGAGGGCGTTCTTCGTGCGGACGCGGCCGTCGGCGGCGACCTGCGGGAGGCGGTCGGGCTCGGGGAGGAACATCGTGTGGCGCGCGACGTCGCCGATCGGCGGGAAGGCGGTTGCTTCCGCGAAGTGGACCCACTGGAGATACCTGCCGCGCTCTGGGGTCCCGATCGCTGGCGCCAACCGGCCCTTGCCGTACTTCTCGATCACGTACTCGAGGATGGCGCCCGACTCGAACATGACGAGGTCGCCGTCCTCGAGCACCGGAAACTTGCCGGCCGGCGTGTCCTGCTCGAACGAGTGCCGCGGCGGCTTGAACGCGACGGTCGCGAGCTCGTACGGAACGCCGAGCTCCTCCAACAACCAGATGATGCGAATCGAGCGGGTGAGCTGCGCATGGTAGAGCTTCAGCATCGTCGAGACCTCCGAGTGCGGTGGGATCGGGCGGTGGTATGCGTTGCCCCGCCGTGGGTCAACCGCGGAGGCGCTGCGAGAGCGACGCCATGGGCACGAGCGCGAAGAGATCGAATCTCGAGCGTCCCGGGGTGCCCTCCGATGCGGCGATGGTCGGGAGCCTCCGGGCCGCCGACCCGTCCACGCCGCGCGCATGCTGGCGGTCGTGTGACGTTGGATTCCGGGCGAGCGAGCCGGAGCGCTCCGCGAGATGCTTGCCCAAGTCGAGCGGCGGCTCCGCGATTTGACGTGACGGGGCGCCCCGGATAGCTCGCCCGGACTCCGATGCTCGAGACGATCCTCGGTTGGTACCAGGAGCCGATGTTCTGGCTGTTTCCCGTCGCGACCAACGGGCTCGCGGCGGTCGTCTTCCTGTCGTTCGCGGTGCCCCTCACGATCCTCGCGGCGCGCGACCCGGCGTGGGCGCGGCCCTACCGCATCCAGTCCCGGCCGCCGCGCGCACAGCAGCTCGTCGGTCCGTCGATCAAGAGCTGGGCGGTGAACAATGCGTGGACGCTCGCCGGGGCGGTCACGTCGTGGCCGCTGCTGCGGCTGTCGGGCGTGCACGCGGGGCCCTTGCCGCCGTGGTGGGTGATCGCGGGGCAGCTCGTGTTCTTCTTCTACCTCGACGATTTCCTCTACTACTGGTCGCACCGCGTGCTGCACACGCGCTGGCTCTACAAGCGCATCCACGGCTGGCATCACCGCATCGTCACGCCGTGGGCGATCACGGGGAACTACATGCATCCGCTCGAGCTGTCGCTGACGGGGACCGTCGCGCTCGCGGGGCCGCTGCTGC
>JANNPN010000454.1:0-13777 GCA_031400185.1 Polyangiaceae bacterium | reverse complement strand
CGGTCTGTGTCGTCAGCCGACTGCTCGGCGCCGTCACCGGCACGGCCAACATCTCGGAAGACGGCGCGCACGCGGGTGAAGGCGCCGTCCGGCTCCAACTGAGCTCCGCCGTGTACAACGGCATCGCGGTCGAGCAGCCCTGCCCGATGTGCCTGAACGACCCGACGGCCAACGACGGCGTGCGCGGCGGGACGTGCAAGGGCGGCGTCCGCAACGATCAACCGTGCGACGTCGGCGGCACCACCCACTTCTTCGGCGCGCTCAGTATCGATTGCCAACCGGAGGTCGCGCGCAGCATCGGCACGCTGAAGATCTCCTTCAACCCGGCAACGACGGGAACCACGACGCTCACCGCGTCGCTTGCCTGTACCGACGCGCCCGGCCAGCTCTGCCCGTGCGACACGTGCGCGACGGCACAGAACGAGCCGTGCAGCACCAACGCCGACTGTCCGGGTGGCGTCATCTGCGGCGGCCGGCGCTGCCTCAGTGGCGCGAACGCGGGCGCTGGCTGCACCACCGCCTCGCAGTGTCCGGGCGGCTCCTGCAATCGTCCCGGCATTCCGACGAGGCGGAACGGCTGCTCCGAAGGCCCCTGCGTCGCCAACCCCGGCGATGGCCCGACGGAGGCGGTCTGTGAGGTCGGTCCGAACGACCAGGCGTGCAGCATCGAGACGTATCGCGGCTGCACCAGCGACGTGGATTGCGCGCCGCCGCCCGGCGGCAACTGCCCCACGTGCGCGCCCGGACAATCGTGCACCAGCATTCCGCGTCAGTGCTTCCTCGATCCGATCGTGCGGCACGGCGTCGCCAACACGCAGACGCCGGTGGTCGCATCGACCTTCTGCATCCCGCCGACCATCAGCCAATCGGTGAACCAGGTGGCAGGTCTTCCGGGTCCCGGTGCCCTCGAGCTCCCGACCCGCGTCTTCAAGCTCGGCGCGAGCTGCGGCAACGACACGATCGACGCCGGCGAAGCCTGCGACGGCAGCGCGGGCGGCGCGTGCCCCGGCGCGTGTCGCCTCGATTGCCAGTGTCCGGGTTGCGGCAACTCGACCGTCGATCCCGGCGAGCAATGTGACGGGACCGACGACGCGGCGTGCCCCGGCCAGTGCCAGGGCAATTGCCAATGTGTCGACGCCCAATGCGGCAACGACACCAAGGAGTTCGGCGAGGCCTGCGACGGCACGGACGACGCGGCCTGCCCCGGCGCGTGTCAGGGCGACTGCACCTGCGGCGCGGTCTGCGGCAACAACGTCGTCGAGGGCTCGGAGCAGTGCGACGGAGCCGGCTCGCTCGTCTGTCCGCCGTCGGCGTGTCAGGGCGACTGCACCTGCGACGTGTTCTGCGGCAACAACCAGATCGATCCCGGCGAAGAGTGCGACGGCAACGGCACCGGGACGGCGTGTACCGGCACCTGTCAGGCCGACTGTCAGTGCGCACCGGCCTGCGGTGACAACAATGCGGAGGGCAGCGAGCTCTGCGACGGCACTGACGACGCCGCCTGCCCCGGCCAATGCTCGCCGGCCTGCACGTGCCCGGCCTCGGCCACCATCACGTTCACCGTCGCGGCGGGCGCCGACCTCGATACCGGCTGGACCGGTACGGCCCACGACGCCGCGGTGCAGAAGGGCTCGGCGATCAGCGGCGAGCTCTCGAACTGCGACCCCGTGAACGACCCGGTCTGCGACTTCTTCGGCAACGTCGGATCGTCGTGCGCCGCCGACCCGACGCAGGCATGCCTCGCGGACAGCCAATGCACCGCCGGCGGATGCCAGATCAACACCTTCGGTCCGCCGCTCCCGCTCTCCGCGGGCGGCGTCCCGGCCTGCATCATCAATCGGTTCCAGCGCGACGTGGTCGGCTCCTACAACCTCAACACGGGCGCGTCCGAGCTCAACACGCACCTGAGCTCGCTCGTGCACCTCGGCATCTCGGTGAACCGTCCGTGCCCGATCTGCGATTGCGGCCAGCCGACGTGCAACATCGGCGACGCCGGCACGTGCACCGACAACTCCGGCGGTGCCTGCCGCGTGCAGGGCACCGGACCGCTCGGCCCGACCTCCAACGAGTGTGGGCCGAGCCCGTCCTCGAACGTCTCGGGCGGCGGCCTCGACATCGCGTTCGAGCCGGTGACCACCGGCACCGTCACGTTCCCGACCAACCAGGCATGCGACGCCGGCGGCCACACGGGCGAGCAATGCTGGTGCGACGGCCAGCCGCAGACCAACAGCTGCGCCAAAGCCTGCGACGGCGGCGGCAACGACAATCAAGCGTGCGGCAGCGATGCCGACTGTCCGGGTGCTCCCGCGGGCGCCTGTAAGCCGCTCTGCCGTCCGATCAGCGGCGAGGCAACCGGCGAAGGCGAGTGCATCGCCGGTCCGCCGACCCAGACGTGCGCCAACGCGCCGCACATCGGGTGCCAGACCAACAGCAATTGCCCGGGCGCGACCGGTCCGTGCGTAGCGAAGAACCAGCGCTGCTTCATGGATCCGATCGTGAAGGTCGGGACGCCGAGCACGACGCAGAACGTGGCGGTCGCGGCCTTCTGCATCCCGGCGACGACCGCGTCGGCGATCAACCAGACGGCCGGCTTGCCGGGTCCCGGGACGATCAGCTTCCCCGCCGACATCGACATCAAGCGGTGCGGCGACGGCGATGTGAACCGCTTCGTCGAGGAGTGCGACGGTGCGGACGACGCGAACTGCCCCGGGGCGTGCCTTGCCAACTGCACGTGCGATGCGACCTGCGGCAACAACGTCATCGAATTCGGCGAACAGTGCGACGGGACCCAGAGCAGCGCCTGTCCGGGTCAGTGCGGCGCTCCGAACGCGGAGAACCCCTGCGTCTGTCCGGCGAGCTGCGGCGATGGCTTCGTCGGTCCGGGCGAGGAGTGCGATCTGCCGGACGACTCGCAGTGCCCCGGCGCATGCACCAGTTGCCAGTGTCCGGTGCCGACGGCGACCTGTCTCAACAGCGTCCTCGATCCCGGTGAGCCGTGCGAGGTGCCGGCGATCGGCTGCGGTCCGAGCCAGGCGTGCCTGCTCTGTCAGCAGTGCTTCCCCGACCTCTCGCCGATCGTCAACGAGCTCGGGTTCCTCTGCGGCAACCTGAACGTCGAGCCGACCGAGGCGTGCGAGCTCCCGGCGATCGGGTGTGGCGCGGGTCAGCTCTGCAACAACTGCACCTCGTGCGTCGACTTCATCCCCTTCTGCGGCAATCTCAACATCGAGCCGGGGGAAGCGTGCGAGCTGCCGGCGATCGGGTGCGGACCGAACCAGCTCTGTGGGCTCTGCCAGCAGTGCATCGACGTCCCGCTCTCGATCTGCGGCAACTTGAACATCGAGCCCGGCGAGAACTGCGAGCTGCCGCAACAGGGGTGCGGGCCGCTCTCGATCTGCTTGCTCTGCTCGCAGTGCGTGCCGCTGCTCTGACGCTGCGCTCGATCTGACGGGAGGCAACGGCCGGTCCGGAGGGCAACCTCCGCGACCGGCCGTTCCGCTTTCCACCTCCCCTGCTACGAGATTCACCGGCCGCCGCTGAATCTGGCGGGCGTCTCGCTCGACGACCAGTTCGGTCCGAGCACGGTGACGGTGAAGCGGGCGAAGCGCATCTGCCTCCCGGCCGACAAGAACGACGAGGACCCGGTCGCGATCGGCCAGCCCGAGACGCTCACGTCGTACACGCTGAAGCAGACGACGCCGCGCTCCCCGCGCCAGCGCGGGGTGACCCTGACGAATCAGTTCGGCCGCGTCACCTTCGACGTCCACAAGCCGGACCGCATGTTCGTCCCGACGTCGAAGAGCTTGGCCGGCATGTCGGCGCCGCCGATGTTCCCGGCGCTCGACCACTTCAAGTGCTACAAGATCGCCTACGCCAAGACGCGCGTTTCCGCGGTGAAGGTCGACGACCAGTTCGGCACGATCACCCGTCGACGTGAAGAAGCCGCTCCACGTCTGCGTCGCCGCCGACAAGAACGGCGAGGGCATCCCGAGCCCCGGGCAGGTGCAGATGTGCTACCTCGTCCGTACGACGAGCGGGACGCCACCGCCGCAGAAGCACCTCCCGAACACGCTCTTCACGAACGACCAGTTCGGCGTCGCCGCGCTCGAGGTGTACGGCCCGTGCGAGCTGTGCGTGCCGTCGACGCTGGTGCCACCGCCCTGAGCGCGGTCACGTCCAGGCGTGACTCGACTTGGCGACGTTGTGGGGGCCAGCTAAGCATCGTCTCGATGAGACTGCGCAGGTGCCTTCGGGCGGCGTGGGTCTCGGGACTGTTGCTCGCATGCTGGGGCTGTAGCCAATCCGGCGAGACGGCCCCGACCGGCCCGCCCCCGCCCGTCGTCGAGGTCGTCACGGTGACCCCACGGACGCTGACCGACGAGGCGGCGTTGCTCGGCCAGTTGGTCGCCGAGCAGAGCGTCATGGTGCGCACGGAGGTCACGGGCATCGTCGCCGCGATCGCGTTCACCGAGGGCCAAGCGGTCACGAAGGGCCAGGTGCTCTTTCGCTTGCACGACGCCGAGCAGGTGGCGCGTCTGCACGAAGCCGAGACGGCAGTCCGGCTCGCCGAGGCCAACCACCGCCGCACGAGCGACCTCTCGCGCGACGGCATCGTGGCTCCCTCGCAGCTCGACGACGTGACCGCGAGCCTCGAGGCGGCACGCGCCCGCCTCGAGATCGCGCAAGTCGCGGTCGAGCGCATGCGCATCCTCGCCCCGTTCGACGGCTACGTCGGGAACCGTCTCGTATCGATCGGCGCAATGATCGAGCCCGGGTACGAGCTCGTGCAGGTCGAGTCGATCGCACACCTCGAGCTCGCGTTCCAACTCCCCGAGCTCGCGCTGCCGCTCGCCCGCACCGGCGTGCCCGTCGAGATCAAGGTGGCGCCCTACCCTGACCGGGTCTTCTCGGGGGAGATCTCCTTCGTCGCGCCGAGCCTGAACCCGCTCAACCGCCGGCTCCTCGTGAAGGCGCGCGTGCCGAACCCGGACCTGGTGCTGCGGCCCGGCCTCTTCGCGACCGTCGAGGCGAAGCTCGGTGAGCGCACGAACGTGCTCGCCATCCCCGACAGCGCGATCGTCTACGGCAGCGAGGGCACGTTCGTCTGGCGCATCGACGCCGCCCAGAAAGTGGCGCAGGCTCCCGTCGAGCTGGGAACCCGCCACGAGGGACAGGTGGAGGTGAAGACCGGCCTGCAGGCCGGCGACGTGGTCGTCGTCGCCGGCACCAACAAGCTCGCGCCCGGGGTCGGGGTCGAGGCCGTGCCGGCCGATGCAAAAGCCGCCGTCCCGGCGGAGACCAGCCCCGCCGCGAGCCCCAAGGCATCCCTCTGAGGATCTCCGGCCACTCGATCGAGCGCCCCGTCCTCGCGTCGGTGATGTCGCTCGTGATCGTGCTCGCGGGCGCGATCTCGCTGCCGCGGCTCGCGAACCGCGAGCTCCCCGACGTCGACCCGCCGATCGTGTCGGTATCGACGATCTACACCGGCGCCGCGCCCGAGGTGGTCGAGACGTCGGTCACGCAACCGCTCGAGGACGAGCTGATCGGCATCGACGGCATCCGCCACGTCACGTCGCTCAGCCGCGAGCAGGTCTCGGAGATCTCGATCGAGTTCGACCTCGGCCGGAGCGTCGACGAGGCGGCGAACGACGTCCGCGACCGCGTCGCCCGCGTCCGCGGCACGCTGCCGGACGAGGTGAAGGACCCGGTCGTCGCGAAGAGCGACGCCGACGCCAGCCCGATCATCTGGATGGCGCTCGCGAGCGCGAGCTACGGCCAGCTCGAGCTCTCGACGATCGCCGAGACCCGCCTGAAGGACAGGCTGAGCAAGCTGCCGGGCGTCGCGAGCATCCTCATCGCCGGCGAGCGCCGCCACGCGATGCGAGTCTGGATCGACAACGTCAAGCTCACCGCGACGAACCTGACGATCGCCGAGGTCGAGCAGGCGCTTGCGCGGGAGAACGTCGACCTGCCCTCGGGGCGGGTCGAAGGCGCACGCCGCGAGTTCACCGTCCGGACGCTCGGCGAAGTCACGACCGCCGACGAGTTCGCCGCGCTCATCGTGGCCGAGCGCGGGGGCGAGGTGGTTCGCCTCGGCGACATCGCGCGCGTCGAGGTCGGGCCCGAGGACGATCGCAACTTCGTCCGCTTCGACCAGAAGCCGTCGGTCGCGCTCGGCGTCATCCGGCAATCGAAAGCCAACACGGTCGCGGTCGCCGACGCCGTCCTCGAGGAGGTGGCGCACCTCCGGCGCGAGCTCCCCGCCGACGTCAGCCTCGACATCGCTTACGACCAGTCGACCTTCATCCGTCGGTCGGTCGCCGACGTCACCCGCACGATCTTCGAGGCGGTGCTGCTGGTCGTGACGGTGATCTACCTCTTCCTCCGGAGCCTCCGGGCGACGATCGTCCCAGCAGTCGCGATTCCGGTGTCGGTGATCGGGACGTTCGCGTTCCTCGACCTCTTCGGGTTCTCGATCAACACCCTCACCCTGATGGGCCTGACGCTCGCGATCGGGCTCGTCGTCGACGACGCGATCGTCGTGCTCGAGAACGTCACCCGCTGGGTCGAAGGCGGCACGCCGCCGCGCGAGGCCGCCCACAATGGCATGGAGGAGATCTCGTTCGCCGTCCTCGCGACCACGATCTCGGTGATCGCCGTGTTCCTGCCCCTCGCGTTCCTGACCGATCAGACCGGTCGCCTCTTCCGCGAGTTCGGCGTGACGGTCGCGGCGTCCGTCGCCATCTCCGGGTTCGTCGCGCTCACGCTGGCGCCGATGATGTGCGCGCGGCTCGTCCGCCCGGCGACCGCCGAGCACGGGGTGAAGCTCCGGCTCGAGCGCGCCCTGGAGCTTCTGACCGAGGGCTATCGCCGGCTGCTGCGGCTGGCGCTCGCCCACCGGCGCGCCTGCCTCGCCGCCGGGCTCGCGTGGTTCGTGTTCGGGCTCTGGCTGCTGCAGGTGGCGCCGCGCGAATTCGTCCCGACCGCCGACCGCGGCAACATCCTGATCATCACCGAGTCGCCCGAGGGCGCCACCCTCACCGACACCGACCGCTACCAGCGCCAGGTCGAGGACATCGTGCTGTCGGCCCCGGGCGTCGCCAAGGGGTTCTCCGTCGTCGCACTCGGCAACACCGGCCCCGGGGTCGTGAACCAGGGTGCGATGTTCGTGACCCTCGATCCCTGGGAGGAACGCGAGCTCTCGCAGCAGGCGATCATCGGCGGGCTCTTTCCGAAGCTCCATCGCGTCGCGGGGATGCTGGCGTTCCCGATCAGCCCGCCGTCGCTCGGCACGAGCTTCGACGCGACGCCCGTGTCGCTCGTGATCCAGGGCCCCAACGTCGAGCAGCTTTCGCGATACTCGACGGAAATCGTCCGCCGCGCGCAGGAGCTGCCGGGCTTCGTGAACGTGCGGAGCGACCTGGTGCTCAACAAGCCACAGCTCATCGTCGACATCGACCGCAACCGTGCCGCCGATCTCGGCGTGTCGGTGCGCGCGATCGCGTCGACCCTGCAGATCATGCTCGGCGGGCTCGACCTCTCCACGTTCAAGCTCGAGGGCGAG
The DNA here is from genome assembly GCA_031400185.1 of Polyangiaceae bacterium. Taxonomy (GTDB): domain Bacteria; phylum Desulfobacterota; class Binatia; order UTPRO1; family UTPRO1; genus UTPRO1. The sequence continues at coordinate 6,213 of JANNPN010000454.1, read as the reverse complement.
ACGTACAAGGTGATGGTGCAGCTGGAGGAGGAATACCGCCGCCGGCCGGGCGAGCTCCTCGAGCTCTACGTACGCGGCAAGAACCAGGAGCTCATCCCCCTGCAATCGGTCGTGAGCGTCCGCGAGTCGACCGCGCCCCGCGGCCTGCCGCACTTCGACCGCCTGCGCTCGGCGACCCTCTCGGCGACGCTCCTCCCCGGCGTCGCGCTCGGCGAGTCGCTCGACCGCGTGCAGGCGCTCGCGACCCAGGTGATCGGCGACACGCCCGGCTACCGCCTCACCTTCGCGGGCGAGTCGGAGGACTTCTACGAGTCGGGGAACGCGCTCGCGTTCGCGTACCTCCTGGCGGTCGTCATCATCTACCTCGTGCTGGCGGCGCAGTTCGAAAGCGTCTGGCACCCTGCCGTTCTCATGATCGCGGTCGCGCTGTCGTTCACCGGCGCGCTGGCGACCCTCTGGCTGACCGGCCACACGCTGAACCTCTTCAGCCAGATCGGCCTCGTCATGCTGATCGGTCTGGTGACGAAGAACTCGATCCTGATCGTCGAGTTCGCAAACCAGCTGCGCGAGCAGGGCCGCGACGTCGCGACCGCGACCTTCGAGGCGTCCGTCACGCGCTTCCGGCCGATCCTCATGACGGCGATCTCGACCGTCGTCGGCATCCTGCCGATCGCGATCGGCAGCGGCGCGGGCGGCGAGCTCCGCGCCCCGCTCGGCGTGGCCGTCGCGGGCGGCATGGTGTTCTCGACGGTGCTGACGATCTTCGTGGTGCCGGCCGCGTATCTGGTTCTCGAAGAGACGCGGGCGCGCGTGGTGCGGCCGCGGGTGACGAGCGAGCCGGCGGCGGTGGGTGGGCACCGCACGATTCCAGCGGCTCAGTAGGCGACGTTTCGAGCTTACGCGCTGCGACGCAGGATGGCGCGCCGAGTGGCAGCGATCTCGTGTCAGGCGCCCTGCTGCAGCTTGCTCGTAAGACCAGGTTCCGACGGCGGCGGCAGCGGCCTGCCTTCGCGCTTGTAGAGCTCGATGGCCTCATCGACGACCCGACAGAGCTCGTCGAAGACCTCCCGCTCGTCGTCGCCGTGGCAACCACCAAAGATGAGGCCCGGAGCGCTGCCGACGAAGCAGTGGTCTTCTTCGGACCACTCGACGATCTTCACGTAGCGGGCGCTTTCCTTCATTGCTTCGATTCCTCGATCGCGAGCCGGACGGCCCGGATCTGGTAGCGCTTCGCATCATCGCCCAGATTTCCCGCGAGGACCACCGGTTTTCTGGCCCGAAGGTGTACGAAGTTCCGATGGCTGCCTTTGCCGCCACGATTGACGAAGCCCGCGCGCTCGAGATCGGCAATCAACTCCTTGACCTTCGGAGGCACCAATCGAAACTGCCCGCAGCAAACGACGGAACGAAGCAACGTGGGCAGTAGAAGTAGCGTCGTGCCGCGGCAGGTCGTCGTCTCCCGAGCCGCGGCACGATAGGCGACCCGGATTGCCGCCCTGCGACTCCGGGGGCGTCGAGTGGCAGGGAGCTCGCGCGCGCCCAGTACCTGGGCTCCATCGGACATCCTCTTTCTTAGAGAGAAGAAGAAAATCGCAGGGACGAATCCGTACCGGGTGCAAAGGGACCTGCGGCCACTCGCATCCAGATCCAGCCTCGAACCGCCCTCGGGTGATGCGCACTGTGCCTGTATTGATCAATGGCGCTTCGCTCCGGACCGTAATTGGTTGCACCAATGGTGACACCGGAAGCGTGACGATCGGGGTCGACGTGTACGGCGCGGCCGGGGCCTACGTGACCGGAAATTCATTGACCGTTTCTGCTGGTTCCACAGTGCTCTTCGGGACCGGCTCGGTCACGGATATGTCCCTCGACGTCAATCTCGCGACCGGCATTATCTCGAAGGGTCATGCTCGCGTTTTTGCCTCCGGCAGCAAGGTTCTGTGCAGTGCATTCCTCGCTGACGGAGCCAGCGGCGTGCCGTCGGCAAGCCTCACCATCGCGAAGAAGTTCTCCCAGAAGGGCGACTGACCGGCACAACCAGCCGAGTTTCACCCCGGCACGTCGGCCGGATCGATCAATCCATGCCTGCGCCAGCCGACGGCGAGTAGCCACGTGCGGCCGCGTGCGACCGCGGGCTGATCGGCGGCCGGCTTTGCACGCGTCCACCCGTCGAACCAGCGCGCGGACGACGCCGGGTCGAGGCGCACCACGCGCGCGACCGCGGAACGTGCCGTCGCCGCGTGCCGGCGCGCGTTCAAGAGGACGTAGCGAAGCGCGCAATGCACCTCGCGCGGCGTCGGCAGCATGCGTACGTGGTAGCGATCTGCGAAAACGCTCCCGGTGCGGCGCGCGATCCGGTTCACGGCTCGCGCGAGCCGCGACGTGACCGCCATCATCCCTCGTCCGAGCGCCCTCCGATCGTCGGCCTCGACGATGAGATGCGCGTGGTTCCCCTGGAGGGAGTGCACGAGACGAAACCGGGACCGCTCGCACCCGGCGGCGAAGCTGCGTTCGATCTCGTGCACGATCGGCACCGTCCGAACGACGGAACGTCCGGACAGACTCGGAGAGTCACGTGCGCCGGAAGTGGCCGCCGAAAGTCGACGCGCGAGCGGTGCCGAATCGCAGGCCGATCACCCGGCTTCCGGCCCGCTCCTTCGCGGCGGCCGCCCCAACGCTTCGGGGCCGGCAAGGTCAGCGTGAGTGTGAGGGCTGGCGCGCCATCTACCACCTCTTGATTCGGGCGACCTGGAAAACACTTCTTATGCATCTCGTGCTATCGCTAGTCAAATACGTTTTTAGATATCTTCGATGCATCTTCAGCTACAAAGCGCGTCGGGCGCAAGCCGCCCGCGCGCCTGGCAGTCCCCTCAACTGCTTCTTCCTCTTCGTCCGCCGAGCCACCGATAGAACGGCCACCCCGCAAGCAGCACCGCGATCCCGATCGCACACTCGAGCGGCCGTCCCAGGAGCATCGCGATCGCGACACCGGCGTTGGCGACGAGATAGAGCGCCGGCACGACCGGGTACCCCCACGCGCGATACGGCCGCGGCCAGTCTGGGCGAAGCCGTCGCAGGCGATAGAGCACGGCTGTGTCGGCCATGGTCGCGAGCACGATCGCGAACGTCGTGTAGTCGAGCACGCTCGGGAAGCGTCGGAGCACCAGCAACAACGCGATCGCCACGACCGCCTGCACGACGATCGCGCGGTGCGGCGTGCGGTACTCGGGGTGGACCTCGTGCGCGCCGCCGACGAAGAGCCCGTCGAGCGCCATCGCGTACGCGATCCGCGGCCCGACGAGGATGGTCGCGCTCAACGTGCCGAGGATCGACGCGATCACGAAGGCACTCATCAACCCGCCGGCGACGGGGCCGAAGAGGGCGCTCGCCGTCGCCGCGCCGGCGTTCGGCTCCGCGCGCATCGTCGCGAGCGGCAGCGCGTAGAGATAGACGAGGTTCAGGGTCAGATACGCGGCCGTGCAGAGCCCGAGCCCGAGGAAGAGCGCGCGCGGCAGTGTGCGCGCCGGGTCGCGGATCTCGCTCGCGACGTACACGGGCGCGTTCCAGCCGAGGTACGTGAAGAGCACCGGCGAAAGCGCCAACCCGAACGCGGAGAGTGGCGCGGCGCTCGCGACGCCGCTCACCAACGGGGTCAGACGTCCCGCGTCGCCGCCGCCGACCATCGACGCGGCGAGCACGAACACGACGACGCCGCCGAGCTTCACGAAGCTGCTCCAGTTGTTGACCTGCACCCCACGGCGGACACCGGCATAGTTGATCGCCGAGGTGACGATCGTCGCCGCGATCGCGAGCGCGAGGATGCCCGCCGTCCCGAGCCCGGCGTGCGGCGCCACCGCCTCCGCGAACGCCGCCGCGAGCGAAGCGACCGTGCCGGCGTAGATCACGAAGAAGGAAAGCCAGCCGACCAGAAACCCCGCCGCTGGGTGGAATCCTTCGCGCAGGTAGACGTAGTCGCCCCCGGCGCGGGGATACATCGCGCCGAGCTCGGCGTTGGCGAGCGCCCCCGCGAGCGACAGCAGCCCCCCGACGAGCCACGCCGCGAGGATCAATCCCGGATGCGGCAAGAGGCCCGCGATGGCCGCCGGGGTGAGAAAGATCCCCGAGCCGATCACCGACGACACGACCAGCATGGTCGTATCGACGAGGCCGAGCTCGCGGGTGAGACGGTCGCGCGGGTCGCCCCGGGCTTCGTCCCCAGCCTCGCCCTCGTCGCGGGCTCGCATCTCGGCCACGCGCCCCCCTACCACAGGTCGCGCTGGGATTGTCGCCGCCGCGCGCGTCTGTCATCTCGACGACGGATGCCGATCCTCGCCGCGAACGCGCTCGTCATCGCCGGCGCGATGCTGGTCCTTTGGGGGCTGAGCCTGGCGCTCCGCGACGTCAGCATCGTCGACGTCTTCTGGGGGCTCGGCTTCGTGCTGGTGGCACTCTGGACCGAGACGCACACCGACGGCGCCGTGGCGCGCGCCTGGCTCGTCACGGCGCTCGTCACCGTGTGGGGACTCCGTCTCGCCGCGTACCTCCTCTGGCGCAACTGGGGCGGCGGCGAGGACTACCGGTACCAGGCGATGCGCCGGCACTACGGGGAGCGCTTCTGGCTGACGAGCCTCGCCGTCGTGTTCGGTCTCCAGGGCGTGCTCCTGTGGGTGATCTCGCTGCCCGTGCAGTACGCCATCGCGTCACCCGCCCCGGTCGAGCTCGAGGGGCTCGACCTCCTCGGCGCCGTGCTCGTGCTGATCGGCCTCGCCTTCGAGAGCGTCGGCGACGTCCAGCTCGCCCGCTTCAAGGCCGACGCGGCGAACCGGGGCCGGGTCATGGACCAGGGCCTCTGGCGCTACACCCGTCACCCGAACTACTTCGGCGACGCGGTCGTATGGTGGGGCTTCTACTGCTTCGCGCTCGCGACCGGCCACCCACTGACGATCGTCGGGTCGCTCGTGATGACGTATCTGCTGACGCGTCTCTCGGGCGTCCCGCTCCTCGAGAAGAAGCTCGCGCGGACGCGGCCCGGCTACGCCGAGTACGTCGCCCGCACGAGCAGCTTCATCCCCCGGCCTCCGCGCATGCGTGGATCGGCGTAGCGCACTCGGCTGGATGGACGCGCAAACTGAACGGCGGGCGCTGCTGGGAAGCGGTGTATCCGAGCCTTCGTCAGTCGACGGGGAAGGTGGCGGGTACGCTGCGCTGAGCGGAGGTCACGGCTCGAGGCCGATGACCACGAACGCGACGAACTCCTCGGCCTTGCCGCCGGCGACCGCGGTGTTGCCGGTCGCGTCGCAGAGCGTCTGCAGCTTCCCGAGCTTCTGCTTCGCCTCGAGCTTCGCGAAGCAGCCCTTGGCCGGGTTGCCGCCGCCGCTGAACTTGGCGATCGCCTTCTGAATGCAGGCCTCGTCGGCCGGGACACCCGCCTTGTGCGCCGCGATCTCGCACTTGAAGAGCTGCTTGAAGAAGGTGCCGACGCACTTCACCTTGCCGGCGCTGCAGCTGTTGCCGCGCCCACTCGGGCCACTCGGGCCACTCGGGGCGACCTCGTTGGAGGCGATGTCGATCGTGAAGTCCTCGACGAAATCGTCGACGTCGAACTCGTCCATGATCCCGGTCGGACAGACGGTCTCCGGCTTCTCGACCTTTGCCTTGGCTTCGACCTTGTCCCAGCACTGGACCTTGTTCGAAAGGGCGGTGCCGAACTTGCTCCGGGCACTGCGCACGCAGTCCTCGGCTTTCTGCTGGTTGCCACCACCGAATCCAGTCTTGAAGACCTTCGCGTAGCACTTGAAGACCGCGCTCGTGAACGCGTTGGCGCACGCGAGCTTGCCGGCGATGCAGGTATTCGGCTGGGCGAGCGCGGGGGCAGTGGAGAGCACGAGGGTGCCGGCGGCGACGACGAGGATCGGGGCGATTGCACGACGCATGGATGAAACTCCTTTCTACCCCCGAGGCGTTCACTCCGGATGGAACGGCGTTCAACGGCGTCGATGATGGACTCGGTGGGGAAATCGAGTAGGATCGCGGCCTTGTCTCACCGGACCACGCGCCGGGCGGACGACCAGGGGAGAGGGAACTGACGGAATGACGAACGCGACGACCGGCGGCCTGCTCGGGCGCATCAATTGGGTGACCACCCTCTTTCTGCTGCTGACGCCGCTCGTCGGCCTGGTGTGGGGACCCCTCCACATCTACGCGCTCGGCGTC
>JANNPN010000448.1:0-15628 GCA_031400185.1 Polyangiaceae bacterium | reverse complement strand
TCGCGCTGATCGCGCCGCTCGATGTGAGCGTGCTGCTGACCGGTCAGTCCGGGACGGGCAAGACGCAGATCGCCCGGGTGATCCACGACAACAGCCCACGCGCCGGGCAGCCGTTCATCGAGGTCAATTGCGCGGCGCTGCCGGAGGCGCTCTTCGAGAGCGAGCTCTTCGGCGCTCTCCCGGGATCGCACTCGACGGCGACGCGACGACTCTTCGGTAAGGTCGCCGCCGCCGATCGCGGTACGCTACTTCTCGACGAGATCGGCGACCTCACGCTGCCGGTGCAGGCGAAATTGCTGCACCTGCTGCAGTCGAAGCAGTACTACCCGCTCGGCGCGACGGCGCCGGTCGGCGCCGATGTCCGCGTCATCGCGGCGACCAACATCGACCTCGAGGCCGCCGTTGCCGAGCGGAAGTTCCGCGAAGACCTGTTCTATCGCTTGCAGGTGTTGCCGCTGCGCGTCCCGGCGCTCGCCGAACGGCGCGTCGACATCCCGGACCTCGCGAGTCATTTCTGCCGGAAGGCGTGCGACAACCATGCGCTCGCACGGATGACCCTGTCGCGCGAGGCGCTGCGTGCGGCCGAGGTGGCCGAGTGGCCGGGCAACGTGCGGCAGCTGGCGCACGCCGTCGAAGCGGCGACCATTCGCGCGGCCGGCGAGGGCGTCGCGCGCATCGAGCGCGTGCACCTCTTCCCGACGATGGACGTCGACACCGACGACGGCGGCGAGCCCCTGACGTTCCAGGAGGCGACCCGCCGCTTCCACATGCGATTGCTCGGGAGCGCGCTCGAGGAGTCGGGATGGAACGTCATGGAGGTGGCGCGCCGTCTCGATCTGGCGCGGAGCCATGTCTACACGCTCATCCGCGCCTTCGGCCTGACCCGCGACCGTACGCGTCGCTAGTCGGGTCGAAAAGCTGAAGTGAGTCAGTCCGACTTGTCGTTGAAGCGGTCCGGGCCGGTCTGACCGAAGGGGGAGCTGAAGACCGCTTCGAAGCAGGTGTCGGGGGCGACGAGCTGGACGGTGACCGGGCTTGCCAGATCGAGCGGCATCGGCAGGTCGAGAGCCGCGCCGCGACCCTTCAGTTGGATCTTCGGCTTGCCCGCGCGCGCATCGGCCTTCGTCTGCAGTTGCAGCACGCCGTCGGCGCTGCCGAGCTTGTCTTTGTACGCATAGCTCCCGGCCTTGGGCGTCCAGCAGGCCTTGCCGCTGCACTGGCCGCCCGGCGGGACCGCCAGGCGAACCCGCAGCCCCGAGGCGTCGTACAGGCAGACCACGTACGGTGACGACGTCGTCGGGTCGCCGAGATCTCCCATCGTCGTGGGCGCGCCCTTCTGCCACGTCCACTGCAGCGCGTCCTTGGTGTCGGTGCCCGACTGGGTGATCTTGAGCGTGGCCTTGCCGCTTGCGACGGGACGCCGACACCCGGTCGCGGGCGTCGGACCGCAGACGTCGGCCGTAAACGTCCAGGTGCTCGCCGCCGACGTGAACACGACGATCTCGAGGTCCTCGCCGTTCGGGAGGAGCGTCCGGCTCGCGATGCACGGGTCGGGCACCGCCTGTCCGGCAGGGCCCGTGCAGGTCGCGACCGCGCTGCCGTTCCGGAAGACCGGGACGTTGCCGGTCGTGACGCCGGAGCCCAGGGACGGGTCGAGCACGAACGCGAAGCGCAGCGGTGCCGTCGCCGTCGCGGGCGGCGCGCTGATCACGACCTCCTGGCCGAGGAAGACGAAGCCGGCCGGCGATTGTCCCGACGCGGGTTGGCGCGTGATCGTGATCGCCCCGCCGTTCGGCGTGGTGATCCCGGTCTCGATCGGATCGAGGGCGCTCGCACCGTCGTGCTCGACGTCGCTCTCCACGGTGCCCCCGGCCTGGGCGGTGACGGTCAGTGACTTCGGCGTGAGGGTGCAATCGGATTCGCACCCGTCGTCGTCGGTCGGATTGCCGTCGTCGCATTGCTCGGCCGCGACCTTCAGGCCGTCCCCGCACGTCGCGACGCAGACGCTCGGGCTCCCGGCCGGGCAAGTCCACCCGGGCTCGACGGCGCAGGTCGCCGTGCAGCCGTCGCCGGCGCCGAGGTCGCCGTCGTCGCACGCCTCACCGCTCTCGACGGCCGCGTTGCCGCAGCTCGGCGTGCACACCGAGGGCGCGCCGACGCAGCGGAAGCCGTCCTCGACGCGACAGGTCGCGGAGCAGCCGTCGCCCGCGTCCTGGTCGGCGTCATCGCAGTGCTCGCTGCACGCGCCATCGACGGCGCCGTCGCCGCACGCCGCGGGCGCGCCGACGCAGAGCCCGCTTGCGCACTGATCGCCGCCCGTACAGGCGTTGCCGTCGCTGCACGGCGTGCCGTCGGCGACGGGCGTCGCCACGCATCGGTCGAGGAGCTCGTCGCAGGCACCTGCGGTGCAGGCGTCGCCGGCGGCGCTGCAGTCGCGCGCCGTGCCGCCCGAGCAGCTGCCCGCGGCGCACACCTCGCCGACCGTGCAGAAAAGGCCGTCGTCGGTCGGCGGGTCGTCGAGCGCGTGCCACGCGGTGCCGTCGAAGCGCGCCACCCGACTCGCGGGCTGGCCGCCGGCGAGTCCGAACCAGCCTCCGACGTACAGAGTGCCGCCGGCGAGCGCGAGCGCCTCGACGCGGTTGTCGACGCCGTCCCCGAGTGCCGACCAGGTGCTGCCGTCGAAGCGCGCGACGAAGTTTGCGGGGACGCCGCCCGCCGTCGAGAGCTCGCCCGCGGCGTACAGATTCGTGCCGTCGACGGCGAACGCGAGGATGTCGCTGTCGACGCCGCCGCCGACGGGGAGCCACGTCGTGCCGTCCCAGCGCGTCAGGTAGTCCGGCATGCCGCCGACCGAGTTCTGGAATCCGCCACCGGCGATGATCTGGCCGCCGTAGACGGTGAGCGCCGTCGCCGGCTCGCGGAAGGAGCCGCCCATCAGGTTCCACATCGACCCGTCCCAGCGGGCGAGACGGTTCGAGTCGCTCTCGAAGTCGGAAATGACGTAGGGCTCGCCGCCGAGGGCGGTCAGCGCGTACGTGGGACTGTCGACGCGGACGAGCCCGACCCAGGCGCTGCCGTTCCACTTGGCGACGTGACTCTGATCCACCTGGAAGTCGCCAGTGGCGTGGAGCTCGTTGTTCAGGATGAAGAGCGCCCGCACCGTGTCGCCCAATCCCGTCCCGAGCGGTGACCAGGTGCTGCCGTTCCATTTCGCGACGCGCGCGACCGGGAGGTCGCCGGCGTATTGGAAGTCGCCCGCGACGTAGACGTCCGTTCCGATCGTCGCCATGGCGAACACGGGGCCGTCGACGCCGGTGCCGAGCGCGTACCAGCGGGTGCTGTCCCAGCGTGCGACCGAGCTCGCCGGTGTGTTGCCCGCGGCGTCGAACTGTCCGCCGACGTAGAGGTCCGCGCCGCTGAACGTCATGGCCGACACGACGCGACCGGTGATGCCGTGCGGCGGGGTGTGGGTCGGCGTCGGCGTTGGGGTCTCGGTTTCCGTCGCGGAGGGGGTCGGGGTCGTGGTCCGGCTCGGGGTCGGCGTGGCCGTCAGGCTCGTCGCCGTCGCGGTCAGGGTCGGGGTCGCGCTCACGGTCGGTGTCGGCGTCATTGCGGTCGCGCTCGGGGTCAGCGTCGGAAGCGCGGTCGGGGTCGCGGTTGCCGTCGGCAGCGGCTGGCCGCCGCAGGTGCGCGAGCAGCCGTCGCCGTCGGCGACGATGCCGTCGTCGCACGCCTCGCCGTGATCGAGCGCGCCATCGCCGCAGTGTGCGGGATGCGCGATGCCGTTCCCGAGCCCGACCGGGGAGCCCCCGACCGGGATCGTCGCGACGACGGTGTCGGTCGTGGCGTCGATCACCGAGACGCTCGCCGCGTTGCCGTTGGCGACGAGAACGCGTGTGCCGCTGGCATCGACCATGACGCCGCGGGGCAAGGCGCCGACCGCGATCGTCGCGGCGACCGTGTTGGTCGCCGTGTCGACGGCGACGACCGTCTGGCTGAGCTCGTTGGCGACGTAGACGCGCGCCCCGTCCGGCGCCATCGCGACGCCGTAGGGAAGTGCGCCGACCGCGACCGTCGTGAGGAGGGTGTTGTCCACGGTGTCGACGACCGCGAGCGCGCCGAGCTCCGCCGCGGCGACGTAGACGCGAGTGCCGGCGGGGTTGATCGCGATGCCCTTCGCGCCGTCGACGCCGCCGACCGTCGCGACCACGGCGTTGGTCGCCGTGTCGATCACGGACACGGAGTTGGTCGTCTCGTTGGCGACGTAGACGCGGCTCCCGTTCGAGCTCACCACGACGCCGAAGGGCGTGCCGCCGACCGTCGTCGTGGCGAGGATCGTGTTGGACGCCGTATCGATCACCTCGACGGTGTTGCTCTGGCGGTTGGTCACGTAGGCGCGCGTGCCGGCTCGGTTGAGCGCGACGCCCGCGGTCTGCACGCCGGTCGCGATGCTGGCGCTGACCGTCTGGGTGGCGGTGTCGATGGCCGACGTCGACGAGGTCTCCTGTGCGACGTAGACGCGCGTGCCGTCGGCGGCCGCCGCGACGCCGACCGCCCCCGACAACCCGGGGACGGTCGCGACCACCGTGTTGCCGTCGAGCTCGATGACCAAGACCGACGCGCTTCCGATGTTGGTCACGTAGGCGAGCTGCGGCACCGGTGCGGCGACGGTCGTTCCCGTGGCGGAGAAGCCGAGCGCCGTGAGGTCGTCGGCGTGGAGGTCGCGACGGTTCCCGACTGCATCCTGGAGCGTCAGCACCAGGGTGCGGGTTCCGCTCGCCGAGTCTTCGGGGAGGCTGACGGCCCCGACGTAGTTGCCGTCCGCCGCGGACCCGCTCGTGCGGGTGAGGAACGTTCCGATGCGCTGACCGCCGGCGTGGCGGAGCTCCGCGTAGACGCTGTCGACGCCGGCTCCGCCATCGGACACGCGCGCGGTCACGGCGACGTTCACCGTTCCGAATCGGGTGTCGATGGACGCCGGCGTGACGGCGAGCTCGACGAGCGTCGGCGCCGCGTGGTCGTCGCTGGCAGCGGTGTTCGTGACGGTCGCGGGCAGGCCGAGCACGACGAGGTCGTCGGCGTGCAGCTCCCGCTCGTTCCCGAGCGTGTCGTCCAGCGCCACCACGACCGTCCACGTGCCTGCCGGCGCGAGTTGGGGGATCGTGAGGGTTCCGGCGTAGATGCCGTCGGCGGTGGTGCCGCTCGTGCGGGGAAGGCCGGCGCTGTGCCGCGCGCCGGACGCATGCCGGAGCTCGACGGCCACGCTCGCGACGCCGACCCCCGCGTCGGCCGCGCGCGCGGTGACGTCGATGGTCGCTGCGGCCGCGCTCGTGTCGATCCCGGGCGGCGCCATGCTGAGCTCGATCAGCACCGGCGGCGTATGATCGTCGGTCGTCGCGGTGTTGGTGAGGGTCGCCGGGAGGCTGAGCGCGGCGAGGTCGTCGGCGTGGAGATCGCGCCGGTTGCCTACGGCATCCTCGACGACGACGAGCAGCGGCCACGTGCCGGCGGCCGCGAGCTCGGGGAAGGTGAGGGTCGCGGCATAGATGCCGTCGGCCGCCGTGCCGCTCGTGCGGGACAACGTTGCGCCCTGACGCTCGCCGGCGTCGTGGCGGAAGCGGGCAAACACGCGTGCGACGCCGGCACCGGCATCGGTCACGCGTGCGGTCACGTCGACGGTCGCGGCCGCGGTGCTCGTATCGATGTTCGTGGGGGTGACGGTCAGCGTGACGAGCGTGGGAGCCGTGGCATCGGCCTCGGCGCGCGCCGCGACGCCGACGAGGAACGCGAGCACGACCGCGCTCGCCGCGGCCAGGAGGTGGAGACGCTGGAACCCGTTGCGCATGGGCCGAGCCGCGCGCGCGGTTACTCGCCGACCCGAAGAGGAGGAACGAGCGCGCTCAGATCGTCCATGGTGGCGGGCGCGAGGCGCGTGTACGTGCTGGTGTTCACGTTGCAGCACCCGAGCGGCGGGACGGCGAAGTTCGGTGCCGGGCAGTTGGTGTCCTTGTAGAGGTAGGAGCCTGTTTCGGTCGGTGGCAGCTCAGGGCCGGTTTGGTAGTACAAACGCGGCCCGCCGCCCACGATCACACCGAAGGTCGCGAATGTATTCGCACGGTCGACGCGGACGTACGCGGTGCCGGTGCAATCGGCGCTCGCGAAGAAGACCGGATCGCCGTCGGGGTGCTCGAACTCGGGCGTGGTCTTGAACCAGACGGCCTTCGTGCCGACCGTGCGGATGACGAACGCGCCCTTGCTCTGCCCGTTGTCGGTCTCGCCGAGGTACGTGCCGAGCACGGCACCGTTGGCGTCCTTCACCACGAAGGGCCCGGGACGGCCGCCGGCGGGCGGATCGGTCGCGGACGCCGAAGAAACGCCGAGGACGACGAGGCCGATGACGATGCGAGCGACCATGCGAAGCACGGAAACCTCCTTGGTGGCGATGCTGCCGGGTGGGTGCGGCGGCCCACCCCATGGCGAGCCGCGAGCGCCTGGCCTCAGTCCGCCTTGTCCTTGAACTGCACGCCGTCGTTTTTGACGGCGGGTGGGAACCCGTACGTCGCACCGAAACAGACCGCCGTGCCGTTCAGCGGCTTCAGCTGGACGGTGACCGGCGTCATCAGGCTGGTGAGAGGGGGCATCGGGAGGTTCAGGCCCTTGCCCTTCACCTGGATCTTGGCCTTGCCGTCTGCGCCCGCCTTGAGCGTGATCTGCGCGATGCCGAAGGCGGCGAGGGTCTTGTCCTTGTAGTTGAAGCCGGTCGACTTGGCTGCCCAGCACGGCTTCGTGCCGCAGTTGCCGCCGGCCGGGATGATGTGCGTCGCGAGGAGTCCACTCGCGTCGTAGAGGCAGAGGGCGTAGTCGGTCGTCGTCACGGGGTCGCCGAAGTCGCCGACGTCGGTGGCGGCGCCGCTCGACCATTTCCATTGCAGCTGATCCTTCTCGTCGGGGCTCTTATCGACGAGCGCGACCTGCGCCTTCGCGCTCACGAACGGCGTGCGGCACGTCTCCGGTAACGCGGCGCACGCTGGGACGGCGGTCGCGGTCGCGGTCGGGGTCGGGTCGGCGGGCGTCAGCGTCGGCGTGACGGTCGTCGTCGGCGTCGCGCCGACTGCGGTCGCGGTCGCCGTCGGCGTCTCTGCCGGGGTCGCCGTCTCGGTGGCGGTCGCGGTGGCAGTCGTCGTCGGCGTTGGCGTGATGGTCGGTGTCGCTGTCGGCGTGACGGCGGGAGGCGTTTGCGTTGCGGTCGGCGTCGGCGCCGCCGGGGTGGCGGTCTCGGTCGGCGTCGGCGTCGCGGTGGCAGTCGGCGTCGCCAGCCCCTCGGGGCCGAGCACGTCCCAATCGCTCGCGGCCGAGGTGTAGACGCCGAGCTGGATGTCGTCGCCGACCAGCGTGCGCTGGAAGACGCACGGGTCGGGGCTGATCGCGGACGGCGGGACGCTCGTGCAGTCGGCGACGCTCACGCCGTTCCGGCGCACCGTAACCGTCGCCGGGCTCTGGCCCGGGGCCGCACTCGCGTCGACGCGGAAGACGAGCGTGATCGGGTTGGCCGCGCTGCCGGCGGGGGCGGTGATCTGCACGAGGTTCCCGAGCACCGCGAAGCCCGGCGGCGGCGCGGCGCTCGGCGTGGTCTCGAGGATCGTGACCTCGCCGCCGGCGCCGGCGGCGGAGGTCGTAACCGCCGTTTCGACGGGATCGCCGGCGGTCGCGCCGTTGCCTTCGCCGGCGTCGGTGCTGACCGTGGTCGCCGCGCCGACGTTCTGGATGGTCACCTCGTCCGCGTAGGTGAGGGTCCCGACGAGGCTCGTGCGCCCGAGGCCCGGGAATCCCGCGACGGTGTTCGTCAACGAGGTGCCCAACGACGGAATGCAGTAGAGCGCGCCGAGGTTGGTCGGGCTCGAGGTATTTCCGGAGCGCGGGGTCGACTGGCCGCTCACGCTCACCTGGCTGCCGAGGGTGCCTTCGCCGAGGTAACACTTGCGCGACTCGTTGACGCAGTTGTTGGTCAGGGGGCACTCGGCGTTGGTCGAGCAGCCGCGATGCTGCTCCGGCGCGGCACAGTGCTGATCGACCGGGCCGACCAGGCACGCGCCTTGCCCGTCGACGGGCACGGTGTCGATGCATTCCGTCGCACCCGGATCGGTGGTGTCCTCGATGCACGCGTCCGGCTTGGTGGGCTCGCCCGGACGGCCGCAGATGCTGCCCGGACACACACTGGCGCCACCAACCGCCGGGCAGGCCCCGCCGGCGTTCGTGCCGCCGAGGCACCGACGGCCGCCGCAGATCGGCCCGATCGGTCCGGCCGGATCGGGGCAGTCGGTGTTGCTGTTACAGGCCTCCGCGTTGCCGTTGTTGCACGTGTCGCAGAAGCACCGGGTGCCGCCAGGAAGACCACTTCCTGTACAGGTGGGGTGCGCGCTGCTGAGGGTCTCCGTCGTCGTATCTGTCGTGGTCGTGATCTCGGAAGGCGCGAAGGAGCCGAGCAGGGCGCCGACAGCCGGCGGGCAATCGAAGCTCGTCGGGCCGAAGCCGACCGTCGGCGACGTCGCGTTGGCGTCGCACGTGAGTCCGGCGCGCGTTCCGCCGGTGCAGGTGCCGCCCCGGACGTTGTCGTTCAGGACCGCGTCGCCGTCGCAGCGCGGACACGGTTGCACGGTCGAGATGCCGAGGTAGAGGCGCGACTGCATCGGCAGATCCACCTGCAGATCCCCGTCCTCGATGTGGACGTTCCCGGTCACGGTCCCCGTGACCTCGTTCACGACGCAGGCGGTAACGTTGCCCGCCGAGACCGGGTTCGGCACGGTCGCGAAGAACCGGCACAGCCCGCCGCCGCTGCACTGGGCGTCGGTCGTGCACGCCGTCGACGTGTCGTTGTTGCAGCGTTGGTTGGTGCCGCCGGCATTCGCGACCAGGCCGTTGATGGAGCACCCGCCGCAGCTGCCGGCGACTGAGCCGGCGCAGCCCTCGACGTTCATCCGCAGCGACCACCCGATCACGGAAAGATCGTGGGAGTTTCCGGTGAAGCCCGCGTCGAGCGAGCTGGTGTTGTTGGCCTCGTAGACGATGGCGCCGGGGCACCCGCTTGCGGCCTGGGCCTCCCCGGCAGCGGCGACCGCGATCGCGAGGGCGATCGCTCCAACGAGCTTCGATACGGAAACGGCGAAATGGGCACGCGTCACGGAATCCTCCTCATCGACCGGGTGTCTTTAGTGGAGACCCGGCAGGATGCCGAGAGTTTTCGGGGCGGACACTCTTCGACCGCACGAATTTCTGGTCCGATCTGCAGCGCGACGCGACGACGTCCGGCTTACGCCGCGCGGTGCTTATGATCGCAATCACGAAGACGGCGCGCCAAAGTGGCGCGACTGATGCCGAGCCACATCGCCGCGAGTGACCGATTGCCGCCACAGCGTGCGACCGCATGCCGGATGTGCGAGCACTCGACGTCTCGGAGCGGTGCGATGTCGACCGCCGCGTTGCGACGCGAACGTCGTCCGAGGACGACCTGGACGCGATTGGCCGAGATCGCGAGCGAGCGCGTTTGCGCACAAGCGGTCTCCAGCATCCGCACGAGCTCGGTGACGTTCCCGACCCATGCATAGCCCTCGAGCACCGCGCGTGCCGCGCCCGCGAGTCGGCGTGGGCGTTTCCCATGGCGTTCGCTCCAGCGCTCGAGCACGTGGTTGGCGATCGGTGCGATGTCCTCGAGCCGCTCGCGGAGGGGCGGGACGCTCAGTTGGACGGTCGCGAGTCGATCGAACAGCGTGCGTCTGAATCGCCCGAGTTGCACGTGCTCCTCGAGCGCGACGGCGCTTCCCCCGAGCAGGCGGATGCCGGGCTCCGTCCCGTCGGCGAGGGTCCCGAGCAGGCGGTCCTGGAGGTCGAGCGGAATCCGATCGATGGCCTCGATGTAGATGGTGGCGTTCCGTGCCTGTGCCTTCAGGCTCGCGAGCCCGCGGGTGCCGAACAGGCGTTCGGCAATCGCTGCGTCCGCGAGGCCGCGCAGCGACACGGCGCGAAACGGCTGCGTGCGCCGCGGGCCCTTGTGGTGCAACAACATGGCGCATGCACGCCGGCCGGTTCCCGGCTCGCCGCGGATGAGCATGTGCGCGCCGAGCGGGGCGAGCACGCCGATCGCGCGTAGCAGCGTCCGCACGCTGCGGCTCTTACCGACGAGGACGAGCGCGGGAGGTTCGAGGGGCCAACGGGGCGGCAGTCGTGAGCGTGTAAACCAGGCCTCGCCGCCGAGCAAGTCCGGGGCTCTCGATACGGGCCGTTGCGCGCTGCCCTGCATGGCCGAGGCCGTAGGTCGACGACAGGGTCGACCCCTCGCGTCGACGCGCACGCATTTCTCGCTGGCCTTTTCGGATGCGCTCCGACCGCGGCGGCCGCGCACTCTTTCAAGAACCCGCGAGCCGCTTCTTCAGGATCTCGTTCACGAGACCCGGGTTGGCCTTGCCGCCGGTCGCTTTCATGACTTGGCCGACGAAAAAGCCGAAGAGCTTGTCCTTGCCGCTCAGGTACTCCTCGACCTTGGACGCGTTCGCCGCGAGCACTTGCTCGATCGCGGCTACGATCGGGCCCTCGTCGGAAACCTGCGTCAGGCCTTTCTCTTGGACGATCGCGCGCGGCCCGGTGCCGCTCGCGAGCATCTCCTCGAAGACCGTCTTTGCGATCTTGCCGCTGTTCGCGCCCTCGTCGATGAGCGCGATCAGCGCGCCGAGGTGCGCCGCCGGGACCGGCCAACGCTCGATCGTCGGGGCGTCGTCGAGCTTCTGCTCGCGGACGAGGCGGAGGATGTCGCCCATGACCCAGTTGCTCGCGGCCTTGGCGTTGCCGTGCGCCGCGACGACGGCCTCGAAATAGTCGGCGACGTCGCGGCGGGCCGTCAGCACCTCGGCGTCGTACGCGGGAAGGCCGAGGGCCGCCACGAAGCGGGCGCGGCGCGCCTCCGGGAGCTCGGGCAGCGTACGGCGGACCGCCTCGACGAACGCGTCGGGGATCACGAGCGGCGGCAGGTCGGGGTCGGGGAAGTAACGGTAGTCGTGCGCCGACTCCTTGCTCCGCATCGTCCGCGTCTCCTCCCGATCGGGATCCCAAAGCCGGGTCTCCTGCACGAGGGTGCCCCCGTCCTCGAGGACGCGTACGTGGCGTTCGAGCTCGTACTCGATCGCGCGCTCGACGGCGCGGAACGAGTTCATGTTCTTGATCTCGACCTTGGTGCCGAGCGGCGTCGTGCCCTGTGGACGGACGGAGACGTTGGCGTCGCAGCGGAAGCTTCCTTCCTCCATGTTTCCGTCGCAGATCTGGAGGTATTGGAGGGTCGAGCGCAGCGTGCGGAGGTACGCGCCGGCCTCGGCAGGCCACGTCATGTCGGGCTCGCTCACGATCTCGAGGAGCGGCACACCCGAGCGGTTGAAGTCGACGAGGCTCGCGTTCCCGTGCGCGTCGTGGATGTTCTTGCCGGTGTCCTCCTCCATGTGGATGCGGGTGAGGCGGACACGCTTCGCGACCCCGTCGACGCTGATGTCGACGTGGCCGGCTTCGCAGATCGGGAGCTCGAACTGGCTGATCTGATACCCCTTGCAGAGGTCGGGATAGAAGTAGTTCTTCCGCGCCCAGCGACTGACCGGCGCGATCGTGCAGTGGGTCGCAAGCCCGGCGCGGACGGCGAACTCGACCACGCGGCGGTTCAGGACGGGCAGCATGCCGGGCATGCCGAGGCAGACCGGGCACGTGTGCTGGTTCGGCGGCGCGCCGAACGACGCCGAGCAGCCACAGAAGATCTTGGACGCGGTCAGCAGCTCCGCGTGGACCTCGAGGCCGATGACGCTCTCGTAGTTGCCGAGCCTCATGCCGGCGGTTTCCCTGCCGCGAGATCGGGGAGGCGCTGCTGCGGCCACGCGCCCGTTGCTTCGAACGCACGCGCGGCGCGGAGCACCACCTCCTCGCCGAACGGCGGTCCGACGATCTGCATGCCGATCGGCATTCCCGCGGCGTCGGCACCGCAGGGCACGACGATCGCTGGCAGCCCGGCCAGGTTGATCGAGATCATGAACACGTCGGAGAGATACATCTGCAGCGGGTCGGCCGTCTTCTCGCCGATGCCGAAGGCGGTGGTCGGGGCGACGGGCGTGAGGATGACGTCGGCGGTCTTGAACACCTGCTCGAAGTCGCGCCGGATGAGCGTCCGCACCTTCTGCGCTTTCAGGTAGTACGCGTCGTAGTAGCCGGACGACAGCACGTAGGTGCCGAGCATGATCCGCCGCTTCACCTCCGGGCCGAATCCGGCGGCGCGGGTCCGCCGGTAGAGGTCGAGCAAACCCGCGTCGGTCGGCGCGCGGAGGCCGTAGCGGATCCCGTCGTAGCGCGCGAGGTTCGAGCTCGCCTCGGCGGGTGCCAGGATGTAGTAGCACCCGATCGCGTACTCGGTGTGCGGCAGCGACGCGTCCTCGACCACGGCGCCCGCGTCGCGGAAGGTCGCGGCGGCGGCGCGCACGGCGTGCTCGACTTCCGGTTGCATGCCCGCGCCGAAGTACTCGCGCGGGAGGGCGACCCGCAGCCCGCGCGCGCCCGCGACGCCGCCCGCAATCGCGGCCTGGTAGTCGGGGACCGGACGGTCGACCGACGTCGAGTCGCGCGGATCGTGCCCTGCGAGCGCCGCCAGCACGAGCGCACAGTCCGTCACGTCGCGGGTCATGGGCCCCACCTGGTCGAGCGACGACGCGTACGCGACGACCCCGAAGCGGCTCACGCGCCCGTACGTCGGCTTCATGCCGACGATCCCGGTGTAGGACGCGGGCAGGCGGATCGAGCCGCCGGTGTCGGTGCCGAGCGCGGCGAGCGCCTGCCCCGCTGCGACCGCCGCCGCCGAGCCGCCCGACGACCCGCCGGGCACGCGCGCGAGGTTCCACGGGTTCCGCGTAGTGCCGTACGCCGAGTTCTCGTTCGACGATCCCATCGCGAACTCGTCGCAGTTCACCTTGCCGACGATCACCGCGCCGGCGTCCTTCAGGCGTTGCGTGACGGTCGCGTCGTAGGACGGGACGAAGTCGGCGAGGATCTTCGACGCCGCGGTCGTCCGGATGCCCTTGGTCGCGATCACGTCTTTCACGGCGATCGGGATGCCAGTGAGCGGGCTCGCGGGCGCTCCGCTTTTCAGCCGTGCGTCGGCGTCGGCCGCGGCGGCGAGCGCCCCGTCCGCGGTGATCGTCAGGAACGCGTGAACGGCGTCGTCAGTCGCGGCGATCCGGTCGAGGGCCGCGCGCGTGAGGTCGACGGCGGTCAGGTCGCCGCGGCGCAGGCGCTCGGCGGCGGTCGCGATGGTGAGATCGGCGAGGTTCACGTCGGGGTCACTGGGCGGTCAATCGATGATCACGCGACGATAGTCGATGATCAATCGATGATCCTGGGGACCAGGAAGAGGTCGTCGTCGCGGGCGGGGGCGTTCGCGAGGAGCGCCTCGGTGTCGGGAGCGTTGGCGACCACGTCGTCGCGCCACGGGGTGTCGACGGCGACGATGTGCGCGGTCGGCTCGACGCCGCTCGTGTCGAGCCGGTTCAGCTGGTCCATGTGCTGCAAGATCTGGTCGAGCGACGTGGCGAGCTCGTCCTCCTCGGCGGGCGTGAGCGCGAGCCGTGCGAGGAGCGCCACGTGGCGAATCTGGTCGGCGGAAATCTTCACGGACGCGGAGTGTAGCAAGGGTGTTCCGAGGCCGCCATCGTTGCGGCGAGCCGATGGTAGTGCCTCAGTTTGATTCTCGCGCGGCGGAGCACTCGGAAACGTGGCAGCAGGGGGGCGAGTCGGGGATGACGTCTACGGTCGCCGGATCGCTGCCACCCAGCGCGTACAGCCCGCCGCCGCCTCGCTGTCTTGCGCACACGCGAGGTGCGGCTCCCCGAAGCCATCCCCGACTCGCCCGCCTGCTGCATCATCTTCTCCGCTTCTCGACGCCGGCGGGTTCGGCACGGCGACCCGGTGCGCGGGTCGGTCGGTCCCGGGCTGCGCCGCCGACACCGCACCAGCCCGCTCGCGGCAGACTGACGCTCCGGTGCGGTTATCAAACTGATGCACGACCGCCGATGCCGCCGAGATTGCGGCCCGGGCCCGCCTCACTCCCGCAACAGGTCCTGGAGAAACGCGCGCGCGGCGGCGACGTCGGTGAGGCAGTACGGCGCGCCGTGGCCGGGGCTCCCGACCTGTATGGCGATGTCGTCCTCGCCGACGGCCCGGAACATGTCGCCGTCCGTGTGGTCGTCGCCGAGCACGACGAGCAACGTGCCGGCGGGCGCGGCGTCCCGGATGGTTGCGACCACCGTACCCTTGTGCGCCCCGTGCGGACGGATCTCGATCACCCGGTCCCCGGGCACGATGCGGACCGGCAGGCTGCTCAGGAGCTCGGTCAGGTGCGCATGGAGCTCGCGCGCTTGACGCTGACCGAACTCTGGGTCGGCCGCCCGATAGTGCCACGCGACCGACGCTTCCTTCTCCTCGATCAACGAGCCCGGCGTGCGCGCAGTGAAATCTTCGAGGATCGGGTCGACGGCGGCGCGCCACGACATGTCGACGGTCGGCCCGCCGACCCAGATGTCCGACCGCGGGCGCGACCACAGGCCGTGCTCGGCATGCAGGCCGATCGGCAGCCGCCCGAACCAGCGGGCGAGGTTGTCGCGGCCGCGGCCGCTCACGAGGTGGACCTCGCACCCGGGGCGGGCCGCGAGCTCGGTCAGCAACGTCCCGAGCGGCGCGTCGGGCCGCGCGAGCTCGGGAGACAGCGCGAACGGGACGAGCGTGCCGTCGTAGTCCAGCACCACGCGGACCGTCGGCGCTGCACGGATCCGCGCCGCCAGCGCCGCGAGCACGTCGGGCGCCGTCGGGGCGCAGCCGTGACCGCCGGCCGTGATGCTGTCGAGCGCGTCGAGGAAGCGCGTCGCCCAGCGCTCCGCATCGTGCGTGGCGATGCGTTGGCGAAGTGCGTGCATGCGGTCGCGCCGCTCGTCCTCGGGCATCGTGAGCGCGCGGTAGTAGGTCGCGGCGGTCTGCTCGACGTCGAAGGGATTCACCATCAGGGCTTCGGCGAGCTCGGAGGCCGCGCCGGCGAACTCCGACAACACGAGGACGCCGTCGTCGTCCACGCGCGCGGCGCAGAACTCCTTCGCGACGAGGTTCATGCCGTCGCGGAGCGGCGTCACCAGCATGACGTCCGCCGCGCGGTAGAGGGCGAGCAGCTCCTCGTGCGACACCCCGCGATACATCCAGTGCACGGGGACCCAGCTCGGAGTGGCGAACGCGCCATTGATGCGTCCAATCAACGCCTCGGCGTGCTCGCGAAAGGTCTGGTACGCCTGCACGTCCTCGCGCGACGGCACGGCCACCTGCACGAGCCGCACGTGCTCGCGGAGCTCGGGCACGCGCTCGAGCAGCCGCTCGAAGGCGAGCAGCCGGCGGAGGATGCCCTTGGTGTAGTCGAGACGGTCGACGCCGAGGAGGAGCCGGACGGTGCCGTCGCTCCGCCATTTCCGGGTCTGCTCCTCGACGTCGGCGTGCGCCGACGCGCGCGCGAGGGCGGTGGCGTCGACGCCCATGGGAAACACGCCCATGCGGACCTCGCGGCTGCGCCACGGGATGA
>JANNPN010000442.1:0-10307 GCA_031400185.1 Polyangiaceae bacterium | reverse complement strand
CCGGAGGGCCGCGTCTCGGACCTCGAGCCGGAGCGACTGGCGGTGGTCGCCACGGATGCGGGGATGGGGCTCCGGTCCGTGTGGTCGAGCTTCGTGCAGCAAGCTGATCGCACGCCCGGGGCCCTCGCGGTACGTGCCGGTGCGGACGACCTGACCTACGCCGCGCTGCGCGTGCGGGCACAGGCGGTCGCGGCGCGGCTCGGGACTCCGCAAGCCGAGGGAGAGACGATCGTCGCCGTCTGGGGAGCGCGCGGCGCCGCGTGGATCGCCGCGATGCTCGGCACCTGGTGCAGCGGCGCGGCGTACCTGCCGATCGAGCCCCGCTGGCCGGCGGCGCGCATTGCCGAGGTCCTGCGCGCGAGCGGAGCACGCTATGTCGTGACACCGACGGAACCTCCGTCCGTCTTGCGATCGTTGGCGTCGGCAGGCGTCCCCTGGCGGCTCGTCGCGGCTGCAGGCGCGCCCGTCGATGCCGGGGACGGGCGCGGCCACGACGCGGCCGGGGGGGAGCTCGCGTACGTCCTCTACACGTCGGGCTCCACGGGAGTCCCGAAAGGCGCGCTCGTCGAGCACGCGGGGCTGGCGAACCATCTCCGCGCCAAGATCGCGCTCCTCGGTCTTGGCGCAGGCGATCGCGTCGCGCAGACGGCAGCGACCGCATTCGACATTTCGCTGTGGCAGAGCCTCGCCCCGCTGCTGGTCGGCGGCAGCGTGGTGGTGATCGACGACGAGGCCGTTCGCGACCCGCTCGCGCTCCGCGGGGCGATCGTCGGCGCCGGCGTCACGGTCGTCGAGCTGGTGCCGGCCCTGGTGCAAGCGCTCCTGGACGCCGGCGCCGCCACGCCGACGCCCGTGCCCGCGGCGGGGTTCGGCGCCGTCCGCTGGCTCGTGGTGACGGGCGAGGCGCTGCCGCCGGCGCTCTGTCGGCGCTGGCTTCATCGTCATCCGAGCGTCCCGCTCGTGAACGCGTACGGACCGACGGAGTGCGCCGACGACGTGACGCACCACGTGGTCGCGACACCGCCGGCGGACCGCGACGAGCGGGTGCCGATCGGTCGACCCATTCCGGGGATGACGGTGCACGTGGTGGACGAGAGCCTGCGGCCCGTCCCGACCGGCATGCCGGGGGAGCTCTGCGTCGGCGGAGTCGGCGTCGGCCGCGGCTACCTGAACGACCCGACGCGCACTGCCGCGGTGTTCGTGACGCCCGATCCTTTCGACGGCCGGCCGGGAACGCGGCTGTACCGAACGGGCGATCGCGGCCGCCGCCGTGCGGACGGGGCGTTCGAGTGGCTCGGCCGCGCCGACCGACAGGTGAAGATCCGCGGGACCCGGGTCGAGCTCGAGGAGGTCGAGGCGATCCTCGGGCTGCATCCCGCGGTGCAGGAGGCCGTCGTCGTCGCGCCGCCCGCTGAGTTTCCGACCCGCCTCGTGGCGCACGTCGTCACGCGCGACGTCATGGCGGACCTCGCTGCGGTATTGCGTGAGTTCGTGGCGGCGCGGCTTCCCGAGGCGATGGTGCCGTCGACGTTCGTCTCCGCCGCGACGCTGCCGCGGACGCCTCATGGCAAGGTGGATCGCCGCGCACTGTCCGAGATGTCCTCGTCGACCGCGAGCGCCGCTCGGCCGGAGGCGGGTGCGCGGCCGTTGGCGACGCCGGACGAACGGCTCTTCGCGACCCTCTTCACCGAGGTGCTCGGCGTCGCGGTGACCTCGGCGGACGCCGACTTCTTCGCGCTCGGCGGTGATTCATTGTCGACGATCCGGCTCGTCGCGGTGGCACGTCGCCAGGGTCTCGTCGTGACCGCGCAACTGGTCTTCGAGCACCGCACGGTCGCCGCGCTCGCGGCGCTCGCGACGACGGCGGCCGTCCCGGTGGCCGAGCAAGGGCCGGTGATCGGCGCGTTTCCGTTGACGCCCATCCAGAGAATGCTGCTCGCGGCGGACCTGCCGGACCTCCACCACTACAACATGGCGATGCTGTTGCTCGTCGAGCCGGAGCCAGATGCGGCGTCACTGGCGCTCGCGGTCGAGCACGTCGTGCGGCACCACGACGCATTGCGGACTCGCCTGCATCGCGACGGGGGAACCTGGCACGCGCGGATCGCCGGCCTCGATGGTCCGGTGCCGCATGCGCACCTGGATCTGCGCCGGTGCATCGACGCCGAGGCGAGCGCCGCGATCGAAGCCCGAGCGGCCGAAGCGCAAGCGAGCCTCGATCTCGCGCACGGGCCGATCGTGCGCGTGCTGTCTTTCGACTTGGGCCCGGATCGCCCCGGGCGCGTGCTGGTCGCGGTCCATCACCTGGCGTGCGACGCGGCGTCATGGGCGATCCTGCTCGAGGATCTCGCCGCGACGTACGCGCGGTTGCGGCGCGGCGACGCCATCGCGTTACCGTCGAAGACGACGTCCTATCTCTCCTGGGCGGAGCGGCTGCAGGCGTACGCTCGTGCTCCCGAACGCGAACGCGATCGCCTGTTCTGGGAGCGCGAGTGTGCGGCGGCAGGCGCGCGGGTTCCGCGCGAGCACGATGGCCTCGCTGCGGTCGCCCACGTCGTCTCGTCGTTTCTCGAGATGACGCCCGGGGACACGGCGGCGGTGCTCGCCGTTGCGGCGGGCGGGATCACCGTCGAAGGCGTGCTGCTGACGGCGCTCGTCCTCGCGGTGACCGCCGACGGAGGCGACGATGCGGTGCTCGTGTACCTGGAGCGGCACGGCCGCGAACCGCTGGCGCCGGACCTCGACGTCGCACGCACGGTGGGCTGGTTCACCGCGGTCTTTCCCGTGGCGCTGCGCGTCGCGGGCAGCCGCGACCCCGTCGCGACGCTCGCCGCGATCCACCGGCACCTGCAGGACGTGCGCGACGGCGGCCTCGGGTTCGGCGCCACGGCCTACGGGCCCGACACGGACGAGCGGACGTCGGCGCTTCGACGACTCCCGCGGCCGGACCTGAGCTTCAACTATCTCGGACGAACGGACCCTCCGGCGCACACCGAGTGGTGCCGCGCGCCGGAGCTCGCGGGGCGCGAGTTCGGAGGGCGGGGGATCCGTCCGACGGTGCTCGACGTCGTCGCCGAGTTGACGCACGGACGGTTGCGCGTCGGGTGGCACTACGACGCGGTGCTGCTCGCGTCGTCGACCATCGAGCGCTACGTCACACGCTTCGGGGCGGCGCTGCGGTCGCTCCTCGCCTGTGCGGCGGCGGAAGGGAGCCCATCATGACCGACGGCATCCTGGCCGCGATCGGTCGCACGCCGTTGGTCGCGCTCCGCCGCGCGCTACCGTGCACGCCCTTTCGTCTGTTCGCCAAGCTCGAGGCGTCGAACCCGGGTGGCAGCATCAAAGATCGGGCCGCGTTGCATCTCCTGCTCGGCGCCCTGCGCGACGGTCGCCTGGAACGCGACAGCGTGGTCGTCGAGTCGAGCTCCGGCAACATGGGCATCGGCCTCGCGCAGGCGTGTGCGGTGCTCGGCTTGCGCTTCATCTGCGTGGTCGATGCGCGCACGACGATCCAGAACATCGCGATCATGCGCGCGTACGGCGCCGTGATCGAGGTCGTCGACGCTCCGGATCCGAGCGGGGGCGGCTTCTTGCGCGGGCGGATCGAGCGTGTGCGCGCCATCGTCGCCGCCCTCCCGCGGGCGTTCTGGCCGGACCAGTACAGCAACATGCACAACGCCCTGGCCCATCGTCAGACCATGCACGAGATCGCGGAGGCGTTGGAGGGAAGGATCGAGTTCCTGTTCTGCCCGACGAGCACGTGCGGCACGATTCGCGGCTGCGCCGACTACATTCGCGAGCACGGGCTCCCGACGTGCGTGGTCGCCGTCGACGCCGTCGGGAGCGTCATCTTCGCCGACGGGCCGGCGCAGCCGCGGGCGAACGGCGCGCGCCGGCTGATCCCCGGGCACGGGGCGGCGCTCCGTCCGGGGCTGTATCGCGACGGGATCGCGGCCCGCTGCGTGCACGTCTCCGATCTCGAGTGCGTGACGGGCTGCCGCCGGTTGGTGGCGACCGAAGGGATACTCGCCGGCGGGTCGTCGGGTGCTGCGCTCATGGCAGTGCGGCGCTTGCGCGCTCGCATCCCCGACGATGCGACGTGTGTGGCCATTTTTCCGGATCGCGGCGAGCGCTATCTGGACACGATCTATTCGGACGAGTGGGTGACGCGGCACTTCGGATCCGTGCCGGCGTGGCCTGCCGAGCGTGAGGGCGAGGACGAGGGCGCGTCGCTCACGGTGGGCGGCGTTGCGCACGTCGACGTGGCGCCGGGTGTGCCGTGAGCGACGATACGCTGACCGTGCTGACGGCGGCCGAGGTGGGACAGCTCCTCCGCGACGAGGAGTCGATGCTGATGCAGATCGTCGCGGACGCCTACCGGGCACACGGGCGCGGAGACTCGATCGTTCCCCACTCGGCCTTCCTGGGCCTTCCCGGCGGCCGGGAGCGCATCATCGCGTTGCCGGCGTTTCTCGGTGGCGCCTTCGCGGCCGCCGGCATGAAGTGGATCGCGTCGTTTCCGGGGAACATCAGTCGCGGGCTCGCACGGGCGTCCGGGCTCGTCGTGCTGAACTCGCTCGAGACCGGCCGGGCCCGCGCGGTGATCGAGGGCTCGCTCGTGAGCGCGAAGCGGACGGCCGCCAGCGCCGTGCTCGCGGCGCGGGTCCTCTGCGGCGGCCGGCTGGACGCGATCGGCCTGGTCGGATGCGGAGTGATCAATTTCGAGACACTTCGGTTCCTGCTGCACGTGTGGCCCGACGTCGAGCGCGTGGTCGTCCACGACCTCGCCGAAGACCGCACGCACCGGTTCGTCATGCGCGGTCGCGAGCTTTTTCCGCGGGTACGGTTCGAGATCGTTTCAGATTGGCACACTCTTCTGGGTCAGGCGTCGCTCGTGTCGATCGCGACGACCGCGCTGACGCCATACCTCGATGACTTCGGCGGCAGCTCCGTCCGCCTCGTGCTGCACCTTTCGCTCCGCGACCTTGCGCCAGAGCTCATCCTCGCCGCCGACAACGTCGTGGACGACGCCGACCACGTCTGCCGTGCCGAAACGTCCCTGCACCTCGCGGAGCGCGTCACCGGAGGGCGGACGTTCATCCGCTGTACGCTCGCGGACCTGCTGCTGGGAGTCGCGCCGCCGCGTGCGCCCTATTGCGCCCCGACAATATTCAGTCCGTTTGGGCTCGGAATACTCGACATCGCCGTCGCAAAGTTCGTATGGGAACGTGCCGAGGCGCGCGGGGTGGGGACCCGGATACGGTTCGCGGATGCGGCGGCGTGAGCGCGGGACCGGCGGAGGCGGCATGGCGGCTCGCAGGGCTCGTGGCACGGCCGCACTGGCGGTCGCAGTGATTCTGCTGACGCTGGCAGGCGGCGCGTTGGTCGAGGTGCGTGCGGACGATCCTGCACCGCGCCGCGTGGACCACGGCGCCCTCATCGTGCTCGACGTCTACGGCAGCTACGAGGACATGGGACGACAGGAGGTCGAGCTGCTCGGCGAGGAGGCGCGTGCGGCACACGAGCTCTACTTCGATCGGTGGGGTGGCCTCGTGCGGTCGCAGGGCATGCTCGGACGCTTCGTGAACGGCGTCGTCTTCCCTGCGTGGGCGACGTTCGGCGGGTGGCGGGAAGACAGCGGGTTTCTCGCCGAGTCGGCGGGGATCGCACGCGCCCTCGCGGCCAGGAGCGACGCCGACGGCATGCGGCTCGTCTACGGCGGCGTCTTCGGCGGCGGCTCGACGGTGTTCGCCGCGAGCCGGAGTGCCACGGTCGACGGGCGCGCGCTCATCGGGCGGAACGTCGACTGGTCGGACGACACCGGACGGCGGCGACCGGTCGTGACGCGCTACCACCCGACGAACGGCGACCTCGTGCACCTCACGGCATCGTGGCCCCTCATCATCGTGCCGATCGTCGGCGTGAACGCCGCCGGGCTCGCGATCTCGATCAACTTCTTCGACGCCGACACCATGATGGGGCTCGGGTTTCCGCGTCTGCTCTATCGGCGCGTGCTGCAGCGGGCCCGCACGGTCGGCGAGGCGCTCGTGCTCCTCGCCGACGGCGGCAACCGCGGCGGCGCGGGTATCCTCGTTCTCGCCGACGCGGACGGCGACCTGGCGCTCGTCGAGTGCACGGCGACGGCGTGCGCGGTGCATCGGCCGACGGAGGACTGGCTCGCGCAGAGCAACCACACGCGTACGCCGGCGATGCGGGACCACGACGAGGGCCGCACCGCCGACTCCGATCGCCGCCGCCTCGCCATGGAGACGGCGGTGCGCCGCCACGTCGGCGCGATCGATCCGCCGATCGCGGCGGCGATCCTGCGGGATCGCTCGAACACCGCCTTTCTGAACGATGCGTCGATCGCGAACCTGCGCGTCCTGAATGCGGCCGTCGTCGACCCGCGCGCGCGCCGCATGTGGCACTCGACGGCGCAGCAGCCGCTGGCGCCGTTCGGCGCGATGGTGCCGCTCGCGGTCGAGGGCGATGCCGACGACGTGCCGGTGCTGCCCGCCGACGCGCGCCTCGAGAGCGCCGCGTTCCGCCGCGACGTCGAGGTCGTCGCGGCGATGCGCCAGGCGGAGCGGCTCTACGCGGTCGGGCGCGTCGGCGATGCCGGCGCGCTGCTCGATCGGCTCGCGGCGGACCCGGGGGCGCGGCGCGAGCCGCACCGCCTCGCGTGGGCGCGGGCGCGCGCCCGCTGGTCGACCGGCAGGCTCGCGGAGGCCGAGACGCTGCTCGCCGCCGCCGACGCCGACGCGGCGCCGTTCGAGGTGCGTGCGCACGCGCGCGTCGCGCGCGCGATCGTTGCCGACCGCCAAGGCGACCGCGCCGTGGCGCTCCGCCACTACCGCGCCGCCGATGCCTATCTGGCGGCCCACCCGGCGTACGATGCGCCGCTCCTGGTCGGGCCGCTCCACGGCTGGATCGACGCGGGGCTCGCGCGGCCGGCGATCGGTGGACGCTTCCCGGCCATGCCCGCGCTGCAATGCATCCCGCAATGAGAGGGTGGAGCGCGATGAGGCGATCGATCGGCTGCGTGATGATGGTGATGATGGTGATGGCAGGGGGCGTCGGCTTCCGTGCGTCCTCCGCCGAGGCGACGCTCGGCACCGCGCGCGAGATCCTCGACGCGCGGAAGCACCTCTACGCGACGGCGTACGCCTGGCGGGACCAGCACCAGGTGATGCGCGTCACGACGATCGACGCGTCGGCGCACGAGCAGGAGCGGACGGTCGAGCTCTACGAGCGGCGCTACGGCGACGGCGCCCGCAAGGTGCTGCTCACGTTCCTGGCGCCGGACAACGTGAAAGGCATGGCCGTACTGTCGCAAGAGCGCCGCGGCGGCGCCCCCGAGCGCTGGCTCTACCTGCCGCGCCAGAAGCGGGCGCGACGGTTCGCCGGGCTCATGAAGGACGAGGGGCTCCTCGGGACGGATCTCACCGCCGGGGAGCTCGACCTCATGAGCGCGACCCTCTCGTGGTCGGGTGCCGACGTCGGTTCCACGCTGCGCGGCACCGAGCGCGTCCAGGACGCCGACGCGTACGGTCTCGAGGTCGCGCGCGTGGCCGGCTATCCGCGGATCGTCCTCTGGGTCGGCACCGGCGATCTGGTCATGCGGCAGCTCGAGCTCTACGGCGACGCGGCGCTGGTGAAGCGCATCCGGCAGAGCGAGGTGCGGTTCGTCGGCGGCGTGCCGGTGCCCGCGCGCGTCGAGGTCGAGACCCCGGGCGCCGGCACGCGCTCGATCTTTCAGGTCGTCGAGGCGGAGTTCGATCGCGGTTTCTCGGACGACGTCTTCAGCCTTCCGCTCTTGGCGGTACCGAACAAGGAGTGACGCATGGACCCCACCCTTGCGGAGCATTGTCAGCCGGTCAGGACCGGGCTCGCCGAAGTGCACGTGCATCGCGTCTCGCTCACGATGTCGGACGCGGCGCGCCGGCGGCTCCGGGAGCTGCTCTCGACCGATGAGCAGGAGCGCGCGGCGACGTTTCGGTTCGACGCCGACCGGGCGCGCTTCGTCGTCGTGCGGGCGGTGCTGCGGCTCCTGCTGTCCGAGGCGGGCCTCGGGCCGGCGGAGTGTCTGACGCTCGTCGCGGGGCGGTATGGGAAGCCGGAGCTGGCGCACGTGTCGAGCGTGCGCTTCAACGTCGCGCACTCCGGCAACCTCGGGGTGATCGCGATCGCGACCGGGCAGGACGTCGGCGTCGACGTGCAGGAGATGCGGGCCCGGCCCGACCTGGCGGGGCTCGCGCGCCGGTTCTTCACGCGGCAGGAAGCCTTGACGCTCGCGGCGCTCCCAGAGGCCGACCTCCCGGCCGCGTTCTACCGGTGCTGGGTCCGGAAGGAGGCGTGCGTGAAGGCGGTCGGGCTCGGCCTGCGGGCACCCTTCGACGGCTTCGACGTCGGGACCGAGCCCTTCGCTGGCCGCCCGCGGCGCATTTCGACGCCGCGGGCCGGTGCCGACACCGCCTGTACGCTCGTCGACGTCGACCTCGGGCCGGACTACCCGGCGGCGCTCGCCGTGACGCCGGCGCGCGTCGTGGCTGGTTAACCGCGGCGCGGGACGCTGATGGTCTGGTCGCCGGACTTCGTGCCGAAGAGGCCGAAGAGGCCGACCAGCCCGAGCAGCCCGAGCCAGCCGATGTCGGGCGGGTTGCGGTTGGTATCCGACGGTTGCGCTGCGGGCTGTCCGATTTGCGCGCCGATGTGATCGGCCGGCAGCATCATCCCCGCGAGCGCGAAGGCAAGCGCGAGGGCCGTGAAGGTGCGACGGTATGGCATGAGCGTTCTCCCTATCGGATGGGTAGCGAGGCGCGTGCCACCGACGGCGCGCCGACGCCCGCGTCCCTGCTGGGTCGGCGTCCGGCCTCGCTTGTAGAAAGCGCTCCGCGCACCCAAAACTGCAGCCCGCGTCGCCCCCGCGCTGGCCGCGTCGGACAGCGAGCGCGCGTGCACGGCCCACGTTGGGGGCGCGGTCGGGACGGTGCCGCGCCGTCCTCGTGTCCGACGACGTCCGCGTGTGCCGCGGACGGAGCGCGCGTCGGGTCGCCGCGCACTTCCTATTCGACAGCGGGTGCGGCGGGGTGACTGCGAGTCGGGTGGCCGGAGTGCGCCGGCGCCACACGGAGCGCGACGAGCACGGGGTTGTGGTCCGACGATGCGACCTCCGGGGCCTCCGCGTGCACGACCTCGAGGTCGCGCACGAAGACGTGGTCGACATGACGGCCGAGAAACCGGCTCCGCGTGTCGATCCCCGCGGGCACGGAGACGAGACCGAGGCGCTGCATCACGTCCTCGACGATGGCGAGGCGCGCGGCGCTCCAGGTGTTCAAGTCCCCGGCGACGATCAGCGGCCCGCGGTGCGCGGCGAGCTCGCGGGCGATCGCCTCGAGCTGCGCGCGGTAGGCGCCGAGCCCGAGGGTGAAGTTGATCGAGTGGACGTTCGCCACCGCGAGCTTCTGCACGGCCCCGGTCACCTCGTAGCGCGTGATCATGGCCGATTTCGGGAGTCGCAGCAGCGGCTCGAAGGAGCGCTGGACGCAGGCACTGGCCGGTCGCACGCGCGCCGCGCTCAGCACACCGGTCGCGCAATCGTTCAGCATGAAGGAGCTCGCGAGGAGCCAATCGTAGCCGGCGTCTGCAGCACGCGCTGTAGTCCGGCGGTCAACGCCGATTCCTGAATCAGCAACAGGTCGCTGACGGCTGCGAAGCGCGCGAGATCCGTGGCCCAGCCGGGGTCTTCGTTCTTGTGCAGGTTCCAGCTGAGCACGCGGAAGTCCGGACCGGGCAGGGGGAGGGCGCCGATCCCCGCGTTCGCGGTCGCTGCATCTACGGTGCAGGGGAGCGGACTACCGACCGCGACGCCATCCCCTCCGAGGGCGAAGGCCAGCTGCGTGGGCGGGACCCTGGCGCACGCGGCCGAGAGCGCGATCGCCGCGCCGAGGGCGGCGCGCAGGACACCTGTGCGTGGCAATCGCAAATGCTCCGTCCGCGAATCATCCGGCAAGGGTGGCGGCGCGGTCAACCTGGAATCTCGCCGTGTTCGATTCGCGGGTGGCGGAGCACTCGGAAGGGGTGGCAGCAGCCGGGTGGGTGAGGTCGCGGTGCAGGCTGAACGCCTTCGTCTCTCGACGCTGTCGGGTTCGGCACGGCGACACGCACGCAGAGCGCTCGCGCCGGTAGTGCCTCAGTGTGAACGCACCGGAGCCCCGGTCTGCCGCGAGCGGTCGGCGTGCGGTGTCGGCGGCGGGCGGGTCAGGGAGGGCTCCTACGGTCGCCGGATCGCTGCCACCACCGCAGAA
>JANNPN010000405.1:0-14929 GCA_031400185.1 Polyangiaceae bacterium | reverse complement strand
TGGCTTCGGGGAGCCGCACCTCGCGTGTGCGAAAGACAGAGAGGCTGCGGCGGGCTGTATGCGCTGGGTGGCAGGAACCCGGCGACCGTAGAAGCCATCTCCGACCCGCCCGCCTGCTGCCACCGCTGAGAATCTGCGCCTTTTGACGCGGGCCCCGCGGCTGGTGTAGGAGCCTTTCAAATGTCGACGTTCACCGCCGCCTATTGTGCGTACTTTACTTGGCCCACCTCGGGGCAGGCGGCTGCGTGAACGGGTAACGACCCAGAACCATTACGCAGATTCCGAAGGCCCCGGGAGCAATCTCGGGGCCTTCGTCGTTTGGGCCCCGGCCGGGAGCATCGAGGAGCAGACATGACGACCGAGAAAATCGAAGACCGGAACGTGGAGGGCATCGTGCCGCTGATCTCACCGCGCGCCGTGAAGGCCGCGCAGCCCCTATCCGCCCGCGCCGCCGAGCTCGTGCTCGACACCCGGCGCGCGATCCGCGACGTCCTGCACGGCCGCGACCGCGAGCGCCTGCTCGTCGTCGTCGGACCTGCTCGATCCACGACCCCGACGCCGCGCTCGACTACGCGCGCCGGCTCGTGAAGGTCGCCGAGGCCAACCGCGATCGGCTGATCGTCGTCATGCGCACCTATTTCGAGAAGCCGCGGACGACCGTCGGCTGGAAGGGTCTCATCAACGACCCGCACCTCGACGGCTCGTGCGAGATCGCCGAAGGCTTGCAGATCGCGCGCCGCATCCTGCTCGAGATCAACGAGCTCGGCTTGCCCTGCGGTGGGGAGGTGCTCGACCCGATCACGCCGCAGTACATCTCCGATCTCCTGAGCTGGGCGTCGATCGGCGCCCGGACCATCGAGAGCCAGACCCACCGTGAGATGGCGAGCGGGCTCTCGATGCCGATCGGCTTCAAGAACTCGACCGACGGCAGCCTCCGCGTCGCGCTCGACGCGATGATCTCGGCGCGCCACCCGCACACCTTCCTCGGCATCAGTGCCGCCGGCGAGACGTCGATGATCAAGACCGCCGGCAACCCGGATCGCCACGTGGTGCTGCGGGGCGGCGGCAAGGGACCGAACTACAGCCCCGCCGACGTCGCGCGCGCCACCGAGCTCGTGGCCGACGAAGGCGTCGCGCGCCCCGTGATGATCGACTGCTCGCACGGCAACTCGAGCAAGGACTACACCCGCCAGCCGATCGTCTGCCGCGAGGTGCTGGCCCAGCTCGACGCCAACCGCGGCGCCGTCATGGGGCTCCTCCTCGAGAGCAACCTGCAGCCGGGGCGGCAGGACTGGAAGGCGGGCACGACGCTCCGCTACGGCGTCTCGATCACCGACGCCTGCATCGGCTGGGAGGACACCGAGACGCTGCTCGGCGAGATCGCCGCCGCGGCCCGCACCCGGACCGCGGCGTGATCGTCTCGTAGTCCTACTGCTAGAATCAGTAGAGGTGCCGAAGCAGCGCGCAGTCCTCGAAGGGCAGGTTGTCCGTCCAGGCGCCCCCCGTCGTGACGCTGGCTCCGGTCTGACCCTTGTGGCCGGGGGCCGTGCTCGTCCATTGCAGGCACTCGGCGGCGTCGATGGCCCCGCTCGTCGTCGAATTGGTCCACACGAAGGCCGCGACCGTCGATCCGTTCTCGTCCTTGTTGATCGGCGCGTCGAGCGTCCCATCGGTCAGGTCCGTCCAACCGTTGGCGATCACCGTGCCGTCGACGAGCGCGTAGTCGTCCGGGGCGTGGGTGAGCCGCGAGGCGGCGCTGGTCGAAACGTTCGAGAGCCAGGCCTTGAACGTGCCGCTCAGGCCCGCCGTGCTCGCCAGTCCCTGACAGATGGCATCGGCACCGGCGAGGTTGCCCATGTTCCCCGACGTCGTCGTGCTGGTCACGAACACCCTCTTCGCCGGCGGCAGGACGGTGTCGGGACTGAGCACCGGCCCGCTGAACGTGCAATCCCCGCAGGCCGGTGGGGATCCCGAGCATCCGGTGACGGCGACACTGAGCTTCGCCTGCGTGACGTGGCGTTGGCCCTGACCGAGGCCGGTCCAGCCGAGGTCCACGACGCCGTCCGCGTCGGTCACGAGGAACGACGCCTGGCCCGGGCACGTCGCGTCGGTCCCGTTCTCGGCGAGCATGCCGCCGATACGGAACCGGCCGGCACCGGGTAAACCGAGCGCGGCGTTCCCCGCCGCGCTCGCGATGCTCGAGAGGCAATGCACCGAGGCGAACGTCGAATACGAGGCGTGGTCCACGGGCGTCGAATGCCCGCCGACGGCGGTGATGCTGCCGCCGATCACGCCGCTGTCGAGGTAGCAGGTGCGAGCTTCGGTGATGCAGAGGTCGCCGGGTGCCGGACAATCGGAGTCCTCGAGACATGAGCGGAAGCTCTCGACGGCGCACTTGGTATCGATGGGACCTTCGGGACACCGGCCGCTGCCGTCACCCACGGGGGCGGTATCGAGGCACACCGTGCCGTCGCCACCAGAGGCCGTGTCGTCGATGCATGAATTCGGCTTACGTGGCTGGCCCGCGGTGCTCGTGCACGTGCCGGCGCCGACGCCCGCGCAGTCGGCGTCCGTCGCGCACGCGATCGTCGGGTCAGCCGAGCATGCGTTGCACGCGCACCGCTTCCCCGGAAAGCCGTTGCAAGTCGGGCTCGCGGCGGACAGCGTCAGGCTCGCGGCTCCGTTGGTGGCGCCGACCGGGAATCGCTGGACCCCGATGATGGTTCCGGCGGAGGGCGGGCAGTCGAGGCTCGTTTCGCCGAAGTCGGCGACGGCAGTCGATCCGTTGGAATCACACGCGAGCCCGTTGCGGGCGCCGTTGTTGCACACGCCCTGGGCGAGCCCGTCGTTCTGCGACGGGTCGCCCACGCATCTCGGACAGGGTTGGAGCAGCAGCGGAGCGAGGTAGAAACCCCGGAGCAGCGTTCCGTTCCAGGTGCTCGCGCCGCTCTGCTGATTGAACGTCCCGGTCACCGCGCCGCTCCATTGATTCGTCATGCACCCCGAGACGCCGCCGACGGCGAGCGGCTGCGGGCTCCCGAACCAGAACTGGCACAAGCCAAGCGGCCCGCCGCATCCCGTGACGCCGTCGGGCGCGCTCGTACACTTGACCGAGGTGTCGCCGCTACAGCGTTGGTTGTGCGCGTCGGCGGGTCCGAGGCTCATCCGCGCGACGGTCGCGTCGATGTAGGCGTCGTCGTGCTCGCGCAGAAAGCCGGTGTCATTCGTGGTCTCGCAGCCCCCCTTGGCCTCGAGCTTGCCGAAGCAGCTGCCGGGGATCCCCTTGATGCCGCCCGTGATCACCGCGAGGCACTTGGCGAGCTTGCCTGCGTCGATCTGACCACCGAGCTTTGCCGCTTTCGCGAAGAGTCCCTGCACGCACTTGTCGTACTTCGCGACGCACTTGAGCTTGCCGCTCCGGCACGAGCTCGCATTGTTCAGCGGCGACGGGTCGAGCCGCGCGACGGCGGTCAGCGTGAAGACGTCGCTCCGCGCCGCGATCGGCGGGCCGTCGCCGTCGAAGACACAGCCTCCCTTCGCCTCGAGCTTGTCGAAGCAGCCGGCGCCGGGGCCGTTCGCGCCACCGTCGAACTTGTCGCGACACTTCACGAGACACGGATCGGCGACCGTATCGAGCGCCGCACCCGACTTCGCGGCCTTCGCGTAACAACCGATCAAACAGCTGGTGCGCTTGGTCACGCACTTGATCTTGCCCGCCAGGCACGGATTGGCAGGCAAGGTGGGGTTCCCGAGGGCATGTGCCGACATCGGAAACGCGACGACGAACAGAAGCGCGGCGACGATGAGTGCGCGTGATCGCGACTTTCGCATGTGATCCTCCAGAGGTTGCGAAGGTTCTTCGCGAACGTCCGGCGAGGATCAAGAACAAAGATCGGCGCTGCGCTCGTTTGGCGCAGCATTTCTACGCGGAAGGCGGCTCAGCGGTTTCCGAAGCCGGTGAACCCTTCGAGATCCGTCTTTACTGCTTTCAATTGGCGCAGGTTGTCTTTCATCGACCGGATCTCGTCGGCAACCCGCTCGAGGTTCGCCTCGGCTCCGTCGAGCTCGGGTTGGGACACCGTTGCGAGCGCGCGGTGCAGCTGATCCGCGAGCGCGAAAATCCCCTGGATGCCGTTCAGACCGACTTCGCCCATGCGGCGATGGAGCTCGGCCTCGAAGCGCGTCACCGCCGAGGCTTGCTCGAGGAGGTTCTGCGACGTCGCCGCCCGCGGCGCCGCCGCGGGCGCGGATGCGGGCAGCGTCAAGGGTCGCTCCTGGAAGTCCAGCGGATTGCTCCCGACGTCGGAGGTCTGGCCAGTTTCCATCGCTTTGCGCTGCGCTTCGAGATGCTGGAGGGCGTCGTAGATCTTGCTCATGGGTCCTTCCTGATCCGCGCGTCCACTATAGCGTCCCGAGTGACGGGATCCGGCGCGCGGCGACGGGGGGTTTAGTGCAATCGTTCTGCTCGTCTCGACGCCGATAGTCAAAACGTATTTTTCGGACGGCCGCGCGGGCTCACCCCGAGCACAGCCGTCGAATGACGGCGCGGATCACGCGCACGCCGTCTTCGAACGCGGCACGCGCGATGCTCTCGTTCGGCTGATGTGCCTGCTCGAGCTCCCCCGGACCGCAGATCACGGTCGCGATTCCCGCACGCTCGAGCTCGCCGCCGTCGGTCGCGTAGGGGGCGCCGCTCGAGGCGCCGCCGTCCAGCGTCGTCGCGAGCGCTGCTTCGAGCGCCGTGCCGCGCGGCGAGCGCATGCTGCGGACGACGCCAGGCTCGCCGACCTCGACACGGGCCGCGACGTCCGGAGCGCCCGGGTCGCGGAGGTCGGCGTCGGCGAGGCGGCGCACGATCTCCCGGTGCACCGCACGCGGGTCGTCCTCCGGCAAGGGACGATAACTCACGGTGAGCGTGCAGCGGTCGGCGATCATGTTGTCGGCGCTGCCGCCGTGGACGCTGCCGAGGTTCAGCGGCGTGTACGGACACTCGGGAAAGTCCGCGGCGCTCTCCGACGGTGCCGCGGTCCGGAGCTCCGCCTGCAACGCGCCGATCGTCGTGATCACGTTCGCCATGACGGCGATCGCGTTCTGGCCGCGCTCGGGGAGGCTGCTGTGCCCCGCGATCCCGTGCGCGGTGATCGTGAAGACGACGATGCCTTTGTGCGTGTGGAAAATCCGCCACGCGGACGGCTCGCCGATCCACGCGAGGCGGGGCGCCGGCACGTCGCCGAGCAATGCCGGGAGCTCGGGCACGAGCCGGCGCGCGCCGCCACAGCCGATCTCTTCGTCCGCCGTGAATATGAACGCGAGAGGCCGCCGCAGCTCGCGCCGATCGATCTCGGCCGCGGTCACGATGCACTGCGCGACGAAACCCTTCATGTCGGACGTGCCGCGGCCGTAGACGCGGTCGTCCTCGATCGCGAGCGTCAGCGGCTCACGCGTCCAGCCGGTCTGCCCGTCGAAGGGGACGACGTCCACGTGTCCCGACAGGATGAGGCCCCCGTCGACAGGCGGACCCGCCGTCGCGACGACGTTGACCTTCGTCTCGCCGCGGGTCTCGTAGCGATGGAACGCGACGCGAAACCCGTGACGCTCGAGCTCGTCCGCGAGGAAGGTGGCGGCCGCGGCGTTGCTCTTGGCGCTCACGGTGTCGAACGCGACGAGCTTTCGCGCGACGTCGTGGAGATAGGACGTCATGTCCAAACGAGCCTGCAACCCGGGCGAGGGCGGGTCAAGCCGCTGGCAGCCACCAGCGTGCGAGCGCCGCGCGACGACTATTCGTGGCCGGTCGCCGTCAGATCGCGCGCGTGCGCGCGAGCGCGGCGGTGAGCCGCGGCACCACCTCCGCCCAATCGCCCACGATCCCGAGGTCGCCCTGCGCGAAGATCGGCGCCTGCGGGTTCTTGTCGATGACGACGATCGTGCCCGCGCGCCTGACGCCGACCATGTGCTCCGCGGCGCCGCGGATGCCGATCGCAAAGTAGAACCGCGGCGCGATCGCACGGCCGGTGATGCCGACCTGGTGCTGGCGCGGGAGCCACCCTTTGTCGACGACGTCACGCGTGGTCGCGAGCGGCGCGCCGCCGAGCGCGGCGGCGAGCGCTTCGATCAGCGGCAGCGACTCGGGCCCGCCGATGCCGAGGCCCACACCGACCGCGACGTCGGCCTCGTCGAGCGCGGCGGCGCGCGCCGCCGACGGATCGCGGCGCGTCTCGCGCACCGCGACGCGACTCGTCGGCAGCGTGGCGAGCGGCAACGCGACGACGCGCGCCACGACACCCGCACGCGGCGGCGCCACAGGCAACACGCCGGGGCGCACGGTTGCCATGTCGGGGCGCGTCCGCGAGAGAATAGGCGCGACGACGTTGCCGCCGAACGCGGGCTTCCACTGCACGAGCCGGCCGGCCGTGTCGATCGTCAAGTCGATGCAGTCGCCGGTGAGGCCGAGGCCGAGCCGGCCCGCGACCCGCGGCGCGAGATCGCGTCCGAGGTACGTCGAGGGTACGAGCACCGCGCGCGGCCGACCGGCGACGATCGCGTCCGCGACGACGGCGGCGTACGGCTCGGTCGCGTAGGCCGCGAGGCGGGCATCGTCTGCGACGAGCACGCGCGCCGCGCCGTGCTGTGCCAAGCGGTCGGCGTGGCGGTGCACGTCGGCGCCGACGAGCAGCGCGGCCACGGTGCCGCCGCCCTCGTCCGCGAGCCGGCGCGCCTTCGCGAGCAGCTCGAGCGTGACCCGCCGGACGGCACCCTCGAAGAGCTCGGCGACGACCCAGATCTCGCCTCCGGCGGAGTCGCCGGCCGGCGCGTTCGCCGACGCCGCTGAAGACTCCCGCGGCGGCGCCTCGATGCCGGCCGGGGCGAAGAGGCCGCGACGCAGGAGCTCCTCGACGAGCTGTGTCACCGCCGCGTCGACCTCGCCTGCGATGACGCGACCCGGACGCGCGACCGACACGGTCTCGAGCCCTTCGACCCACGTCGGCGAGCCGGCCGCCCCGAGCTCCGCCGGATCGACGCCGAGATCGGCGGCGGAGAGCTCGACGATCGGTTTCGTCTTCGCCGCGTCCTTGTCGGCGCGCCGCGGGAACCGCTCGTCCGCCAGGTCCTCGCCGGCGGTCACCAGCGCGGGCAACGGTCCGGTCACGACCTCGGACCCCTCGTCGGTCTCGCGCTCGGCGGTGAACGTGCCCGCGGCAGGATCCAGCGTGAGCGCCCGTGCGCAGCACACTTGCGGGAGGTCGAGCAGCTCGGCGACTTCCGGCCCGACCTGCGCTGTCTCCGCGTCGACGCTCGCGCGGCCACAGAGCACGAGATCGAAGGGCTCGCGACGGAGCGCGGCCGCGAGCGCGCGCGCCGTCGCGAGCGTGTCGGCGCCGGCAAACGCGCGATCCGTGAGGTGGATGCCGCGATCGGCGCCGAGCGCGAGACAGTAGACCAGCGCCTCACGCGCGGCCGGCGGGCCCATCGTGATGACGACGACCTCGCCGCCGTGCTCGCCACGGAGCTCGACGGCGCGGAGCAGCCCCCGTACGTCGAACGAGCTCACCTCGAGCCGAACACCTTCGCGTTTCAGCGTCCGCGTCTCCGGGTCGAACGCGAGCTGCGACACCGCCGGCACCTGCTTCACGAGAACGATCTGCTTCATGGGGGCGGGAGCCTCGGGCCAGGGGTGCTAGTGACGCTCGATCTTCTCGCGGTGCTGGCGGCGCATCGCCGACGGCCGCGGCGCTTCCACGTCCATGCGGCCCCAGACCGTGCGCGCGAGCGGGTCGTCGCCCGCAAGGAAGAGCTCGAGGTACGGCAGATCGTCGTAGCCCCAGAAGATCTCGCCGTTCGATTCCATCGCCGGCACGCCGAAGACGCCGCGCGCGATCGCGTCGTCGGTCTGCTGGCGCAGCGTCGCCTTGATCTCCGGCGTCGACGCGGCCGCCACCAGTGCCGCGCCGTCGAGGCCGACGTCGCGCGCCGCCTGCTCGACGACCGCCGCCTCGCTCACGTGCTCGCCCCGCACCCACACGGCCTCGAAGAGGCGGGTGACCAGCGCGTCGCACTCGTCCCTGTCGCGCGCGGCGGTCGTCGCTCGCAGCGCCAGCAAGGGATTGAAGGGGTGGAACGCCGGCGAGTTGAGCGGCACGCCGAGGAGGGCCGCCTTCCGGAGATTGTTCTTGAACATCCAGATCGACTTCGCGGGCGTCTCGGCGGGACCAGTGGTTCCGTGCGCCTCCAGCAAGCCTGCGAACAGCACGGGCACCGGCTCGACGAGGAGCCCGTACCGGCGTGCGAGCGTCGGCATCTGCATCCACGCGAGGTACGCGTTCGTCGAGATGTAATCGAAGTAGACCCGGAGGATCGCCATCACGTCCAAACCGTCACGCCCGCCCGGCGGATGCAAGCATGATCAGGGATCGAACATCCCATTGATGTCCGCATAGCCTACCGCGTCGTCCGCGAACTCGAACGTCCCGCGCTCGCGGAGCTCGCGGGCCGCGCGCAGGAACGCGCCGAGCGCCGCCCGCGAGAGCGCGCTTCCGACACTCACGCGCTTCACGCCGAGCGCCGCGAGCCTGGCGAGGTCGAGCCCCTGACCGGAGCGTCCCATCAACACGTTCACCGGACGGTCGACGGCGCGCACGACGGCGGCGATCTGGTCGGCGGTCGTGAGGCCGGGGGCGAACAGCACGTCGGCGCCCGCCTCCTGGTACGCCTGGAGGCGGGCGATCGTGTCGGCGAGATCGGGCCGGCCGGCGACGAAGTTCTCGGCGCGCGCCGTCACTACGAACGGCGTCCGCAGGCCCCGCACCGCCTCGACCGCGGCGCGCACGCGCTCCCTGGCGAGTTTGAGCTCGTAGATCGGAGCCTCGGCGCGGCCGGTCGCGTCCTCGATCGAGCCGCCG
This sequence comes from Polyangiaceae bacterium, assembly GCA_031400185.1. Lineage (GTDB taxonomy): Bacteria > Desulfobacterota > Binatia > UTPRO1 > UTPRO1 > UTPRO1. The sequence goes on along the minus strand of JANNPN010000405.1, from coordinate 6,032 downwards.
GCGATGCCGGTCGCGGCGGCGCGGCGCATCGTCTCGGCGACCGTCTGCGGGTCGTCGCCGAACCCGTTCTCGAGGTCGGCACTCACGGGCAGATCGGTCGCGGCCACGATCGCGGACACGTGCGCGAGCATCGGCTCGCGGCCGACCGTATTGTCGCGCTTGCCGGTCGAGAAGGCGTACCCGGCGCTCGTCGTCGCGAGCGCCTCGAAGCCGAGCTTCGCGAGGAGCACCGCGGTCCCGACGTCCCACGGGTTCGGGATGACGAAGGCGCCCGGCCGAGCGTGCAGCGCACGGAACGCCGCGATCTTCTCGGCCTGCGTCCGCATCGGCCGGCTCAGAACCTGACGACGCTGCGGATCGACTCGCCCGTGTGCATGAGGTCGAAGGCACGGTTGATGTCGGCGAGCGGCATCGTGTGCGTGATCAGCGAGTCGATGTCGATCTTGCCGTCCATGTACCAGTCGACGATGCGCGGGACGTCGGTCCGGCCGCGCGCGCCCCCGAAGGCGGTCCCCTTCCACACCCGGCCCGTCACGAGCTGGAACGGGCGCGTGCTGATCTCCTGGCCCGCGCCCGCGACCCCGATGATGACGCTCACGCCCCAGCCCTTGTGACAGCACTCGAGCGCCTGGCGCATCACCTGGACGTTGCCGATGCATTCGAAGCTGTAGTCGGCGCCGCCCTTGGTGAGGTCGACGAGATACGGCACGAGGTCGCCCGCGACCTCCGTCGGGTTCACGAAGTGCGTCATCCCGAACTTCTCGGCGAGCGCGCGCCGGCGCGGGTTCGTGTCGACGCCGACGATCTGCTCGGCGCCGGCGAGCCGCGCGCCCTGCACCACGTTCAGGCCGATTCCCCCGAGACCAAAAACCACGACGCGTGCCCCGGGCGAGACCTGCGCCGTATTGATGACGGCGCCGATGCCCGTCGTGACCCCGCAGCCGATGTAGCAGACCTTGTCGAAGGGCGCGTCGCGGCGGATCTTCGCGAGCGCGATCTCCGGCACGACGGTGTGGCTCGCGAACGTCGACGTCCCCATGTAGTGCCGGATGACGGTCGATCCTTGCGAGAAGCGGCTCGTGCCGTCGGGCATGAAGCCCTGCCCCTGGGTCGCGCGGATCGCCTGGCAGAGGTTCGTCTTCCGGCTGAGACAGTACTCGCACTGGCGGCACTCGGGCGTGTAGAGCGGGATCACGTGGTCGCCGGGCGCCAAGCTCGTCACGCCGGCGCCGACCTCGACGACGACGCCGGCGCCTTCGTGTCCGAGAATCGTCGGAAAGAGGCCCTCGGGATCGGCGCCCGACAGCGTGTAGGCGTCGGTGTGGCACACGCCCGTCGCCTTGATCTCGACCAACACCTCTCCGGCTCGCGGGCCCGCGAGCTCGACGTTCTCGACGACGAGCGGCGCGCCCGCTTTGTGCGCGACGGCGGCACGTATCTGCATGGCGGGATCGTCTAGCGTCGACGCCCGCACGTGACAAGGCGGTGCGGCGGTCGCCTCCGTCGATCGGCGATCTCGAGCAAGACGCCGACGTGGTGATGCACGGGCCGCGCTCGCATCCGACCGCGTTCGTCGGCGCGCTCGCGCTCGCGCACGGCCGCCGGCGAGGATCACATGCGCCGTCCCGGTCGCCATCCTGCTCCGCGTCAGCGGCGCAGATTTGACCGCCGCCGCCACAGCGCCTAGAGCGCTCCCGGTGAGCCGCGGCGCGCGACGCCTTCCACGTCCTCGACGCGTCCTCGCCGTCGCGCTCGTCCTCGGGCTCGTCGCGGTCGTTCGCGGGGCGACGGCCGCAAGCAACGAGACGGCCGAAGCGACGGACGCCCTCGCGCGGATACGCGCCGCGGGCGAGCTGCGTTGGGGCGCCGACGCGCAGGGCGGTGCGCCCTACGTGTTCCAGGACCCGATGGACCCGAACCACCTGATCGGGTTCGAGGTCGACCTCGCGACGGCGCTCGCGGCCGAGCTCGGCGTGCGGGCGCGGCCGGTCCAGGGTCAATGGGACATGCTGCTCGACCTGCTCGGGCGCGGTGACTTCGACGTCGCCTTGAACGGCATCGAAGTCGCCGACGAGAAGCTCCGGGTCGTAGCGCTCACGCGGCCCTACTACGCGGCCCCCGAGCGCCTCACCGTGCGGCGCGACGACCCGGCCGCGCCGCGCACGCTCGCCGATCTCCGCGGCCGGCCGGTCGGCACGCTGCCGGGCTCGCTCGCCGAGCGCATCCTCCGACGCGCCGGCGCCGAGGTGCGCACGTACGACGGCGGCCAGAACGAGATCTATGCCGACCTCGTGCTCGGCCGCACCGACGCCGTGCTGCTCGATGCGCCGATCAGCCTCTACTACGGCGAGATCGAGCCGACGCTCGCGGCGGTCCCGGGCGACTTCGGCGAGGTGCGCTACGCGCTCGCGGTGCCGCTCGGTGAGGAGGCGTTGCAGGACGCGCTCGATCAGGCCCTCGGACGGCTCATGGCCGACGGCCGCCTGCGCGCGATCTACGAGCGCTGGGGGCTCTGGAACCCGGCGACCGCCGCGTTGCTCGGCGACCCGCGGCGCGAGAGCGGCGGCGTCGCCGAGGCGCTCGAAGCGTGGCGCGCCGCCGTCGGGAAGCCGCTGCCGCTCCTCGAGCGCCTGCGCCTCCGCTATCCGCAGACGCTCCGCCTCTTCGCGCGCGGCGCGCTCGTGACGCTGGCACTCTCGCTCGTCGCCATGAGCCTCGCCGTCCCGCTCGGCGTCGCGCTCGCGCTCGTGCGGAAGTACGGCCCGGCGCCGCTCCGCTGGCTCGCGACCGGCTACGTCGAGTTCGTGCGCGGTACGCCGCTCCTGGTCCAGCTCATCATGATCTACTTTGGACTCCCCGAGCTCGGGCTCACGCTCGACCCGTTCGTCGCGGGGGCGCTGGCGCTCGGCCTCAACTACGCCGCCGCGGAAGCGGAGAACTATCGCGCCGGGCTCGAGAGCGTGCCGGTCGGGCAGCTCGAGGCGTCGTGGTCGCTCGGTCTCTCGACGATCCAGGCGCTGCGCTGGGTGATCGGTCCGCAGGCGGTCCGGATCGCGATTCCGCCCGCGACCAACGACTTCATCGCGCTCCTGAAGGACAGCTCGCTCGTGTCGCTCGTGACGCTGACGGAGCTCACCAAGACGTATCTCAATCTCGCGAACGCCATGCGCGACCACCTCGGCCTCGGCCTGCTGGTGGCGGCCTGGTACCTCGCGATCGGCCTGCCGTTCGCGTGGCTCGCGCGGCGCGCCGAGGCGCGGCTCGGTCGCCATCTGCGGAGCCTCGCGTGAACGGCAACGCGATCCGGATCGAGGGGCTCACGCACCGCCATCGCGGGGCGGCGACGCCGACGCTCCGCGACGTCTCGTTCGCGGTCCCGGCCGGCGCGGTCGCCGCGATCGTCGGCGCGAGCGGCGCCGGCAAGACGACGCTGCTCCGCTGCCTCGCCGGGCTCGACCGCATGGAGCGCGGCGCGATCACCGTCGGCGCGCACACCTTCGCGGACGGCCGCGCGACGGCGGCGGGGCTCCGCGGCCACGTCGGCCTCGTCTTCCAGACCTTCGAGCTCTTCCCGCACCTCTCCGTCCTCGAGAATTGCGTGCTCGCCCCGGTCCGCGTGCGCGGCGTCGCGCGCGCCACGGCCGAGTCGACCGCGCGCGGGCTGCTCGCGCAGCTCGGACTCGAGGAGAAGGCCGCGGAGTACCCGGCGCGGCTTTCCGGCGGGCAGTGCCAGCGGGTCGCCATCGCCCGCGCGCTCGCCATGGCGCCCGCGTGCCTCCTCTACGACGAGCCGACGAGCGCCCTCGACCCGGCACGCCGGGCGGAGCTCGTCGAGGTGCTGCGCGCGGTGCGGGCGGGCGGCATGACCCAGATCGTCGTCACCCATGACACCACGCTCGTCGACGCGGTCGCGGACCTGGTGTTCCATCTCGACGCGGGCCAGCTGGTCGCACGGCCTGGTTGACGGCGAAACCGCCGCGGCCTCGTGCAGGGTCGCGAGCGGCCGCACCTCCGCGGCCACGCGGCGCGGGTCGCGTCCCGCGAAGATCAGCGCCGGTCGCGGCGTTCGCGTCGAACGTCATCGCAGCTCTCGGCACGAGCGTTGCTCTTAGGCCGCGCAATGCGACTCTTCGACCGCCCCCTTCGCGTGCACCGCCCCCTTCTCGCGGCTGCCCTCTTCGTGATCGTCACCGCAGCCGTCGTACCGTCGACGGCGGCCGCGCAGACGACCAGGTTTCCCGGCGCCGTCGCGCGCCCCGGCACCCGCGGCGACCAGCTGATCTTCTTCTACGACACCCGTCCCGGCTTCACGACGTTCCTGAACCTCCGCAGCACGGGAGCGTCGGCCCTGCCCGTGCGCATCCTCCTCTACGGACCGGAGATCGACACGCCCTTCGTGCACGGAGTCACGATCCCGGTCGGCCCCGGCGAAGCAGGCGACCCGGGCGTCGGCGGCACGCTCACGGTCGACATCGGCGCGCTCACGACGACGGGTCTCCCGGCGCAGGCCGGCGTCGCGTTCGTGACCGCGGTCGACAAGGACGGCTCCCCGATCGTGACCCGCGCGCTCAGCGGCAGCCTGACGATCGCGAACCTCCAGACCGGCTCGGCCTGGGGAACGATCGTTCCCACCCGCAGCGCCCTCAAGGTCGAGGCGACCACGCCGGGACGCCCATGCACCGAGCGCGTGCTCGCGCCCGAGCGCGGCACCGTCGTCGACGGCACCGCCGTGCTGTTCCCGCCGGTCCAGCCCTCCGCCGCCGACCTGCCCGTCTACTACGACCCCGACTCGCTCGCGCCCGCCGAGCTCGGCGGCAATCAGATCGTGTTCGTGACCTTCGCCGACCGGGTCGGCGTGCCCTTCGCGGTCGAGAAGATCACGACCGAATGGGAGCTGCAGGCGGTCCGCGATACCGGGGTCCCGATCGACGCGGAGCCGGTCGAGACGAGCGGCGTCGCGGTCACCGACCTCGTCTCGCTCCTCGGGAGCGACGCCCGCGGTGCGCGCGGCTCGATCACCTTCAGCGCCGACCCGAGCCTGGAGCGGATGACCCGGCTCGTCTTCTTCACTCAGAGCCTCGGTACGTTCGGCACGGGCTATTTGCTGCCGACGCGCTGAGGCAGTTCCCGTGGATTGATCGGTTGCCCGAACGAAAACTCCACCCAGTTCCGGTCGGGATCTTCGACGATGCAGAAGTACCCGACGACGGGCCCTGCGTCGCGCGGCCCCTCGCGGAGGATGCCGGCGGCGCGGGCGCGATCGGCGATCGCGTCGACGTCGGCGCGGCTCGCGACCGCGAACCCGAAGTGGTGCACCCCCGGGCGCTCACCGTCCGTGTGCGGCATCGGAATCAGCACGAAGACGAACTCCGGGTCCTCGGTCCGCTCGGCGAGCCAGATGACGCGCGTCCCATCCTCGGTGCGCTCGTGCGCGACTACTAGTCCCGCGTAGTCGGCGTAGAAGGCGACCGAGCGCGTGAGGTCGCTCGCGCGGAGCGCGATGTGCGTGAGGCGCGGCGGCACGACCGCAAGGTCGGTCAATCTGGCGCGCGAATCAAGCGGGCCAACGGCCCGTCCGGCCTCGAGGACCAGGGATTCGTCGAAGGAAGACCGGCCTCGCGCCCGTCACGTGGCCTCGATCACGCGATCGAGCAGACGCGCGCGACGCGCGCGAGGCCGGCGTCCCACCTCCGAGCGCGCAGCGCGAGGCCGAGCGCAGCGAGCCGGGGGATGAGGAAACGCGGCTGAGCCGCGTTTCCGAAGGGGGAGAGATCCCCCTTCTATTAATGCCCCGCGCTGATGAGCGCGGCGATCGTGAACCAGTCCTCTTCCCCGCCGTACTTCGGGCCGACGTCGACGTACCAGCCGGGCTCGTCCTGGAACGCCATGCCCGGGATCGCGACGCGCGTGCCGTGCTCGAGCTGCATGTCGACGACCGAGAACGCGTAGATGAACATGCGCTCATAGCCGTACTCGAAGGCGACCTTCGGGTTCGGCTTGGTCGACGTGCGGATGCTCTGCATGACGACCTT
>JANNPN010000348.1:0-7441 GCA_031400185.1 Polyangiaceae bacterium | reverse complement strand
TACGATGTGCCGCGGTCGTTCCCCTGGCGGTTCTTGGTCGTCGGGTCATGGATCTGGAAGAAGAGCTCGAGGAGCTCTCGATACGAGAGCTTGGCGGGGTCGAAGACCACTTCGATCGCTTCGGCATGCGAGCCGTGATTGGGGTACGTCGCATGCGGAACGTCGCCGCCGCTGTATCCGACCCGCGTGGCCGTCACGCCGGGCTGTTTGCGGATGAGATCCTGCATGCCCCAAAAACACCCACCCGCGAGAATCGCCGTTTCCGTCGTCGCCATGTGCATGTCTCCTGTTCGAATGCATAGCCGCGTGTGAGTTTGGCGTCGACGGCTCCGGGCGGAGACGTCTGCGTCGCCTCGCGAGCTCGATCACCGTCGGCGGCCCGTCCGGATAGCCGCCATCGAGGACAAGGTCGATGCCTGAACGGCATCCCATTGACCCGCCTGGACGTGTTCAGCTGCGTAACGTGCCGGATGGATGCGGCGGCATGCTGCAGTGCAACTTCTGCTTCGGGTAGCGGGCTCTGTTCTCCGTTCTGCTTCTAGGGGGCGAGATCATCTACTTGAACTCTGTTTCGGGAACATTTCCTTGACATCGGCGCTGGGTTCGCCTATTCTTCGCCTCATTGTAAGTGAGACGAAAGCTCTAACGATTCAGTATCGGGCCTCGGGCCCCACCGCGATGATCGGCCCTACAGACCGTCACCGACCGCGACGATTCTTCGGCCTGCACGGGAACGTGCGCTCGCTGCGACGTTCGCCTGCCGCTGACACCGGTCTGCCTCGCTCGGCACGAGCAACGGACGTCGACCGAGCGCTGCAGTCGGAGCGCGTGCGTTTCGCGGCGAAGCTCGACGCGGAGCTTCGGCTCGCCTGCCGGAGCGAGGCGGCGATGCGGCGCGAGCTCGGTGAGGCTGCCCGCGCGTTCGTGCGTCGGCGGGCGTACCGTCGGCTGGGCTTCGTTCGCCTGAGTGACTATGCGCGTGAGCGTCTCGGCGTGTCGGCGCGGTTGCTCGAAAGCGCGGCCTGGCTCGCCACGCGCCTCGACGCGCTTCCCGCCGTCGCGCGCGCCTACGATCGGTCGGAGCTCTCGTGGACGCAGGCGCGCGCGATCTGCAAGGTCGCCGGCGCGGCCGACGAGCATCAATGGTTGGAGCTCGCGCGCCGCTCGACCGTCGAGACGCTCGAGCGCCTCGCCGCACGCGGCCGCCAGCCCGACGCCGTGCCGCCGGATCCCGAAGCCGATGCGAAGGAGATCGACGGCGAGCCCGCGGTCCGCTGGCGCTTCGTGTGCCCGGCCCGCGTCCGTGCGCTCTGGCGTCGGGCTCTCGAGCTCGCCTCACGCGTCGCGGGCGAGCCATTGGCGGGTTGGCGCGCCGCCGAGGTCATTGCCGCCGAGGGTTCGTCGGGGCGGCCGTCGGGCACGTCGCTCGGCGACCGGGCGCTGATCGAGGCTATGCGGCTCGCGCGGCGCGTCCGGCCCGGCACGCGCCACGCGGGCGACGCGAGCTCGGCGCGGGCGGAGACCGGTGAAACTGTCGGCGGGGCGTCGATGCTCGGCCAGCGTGCGGCATCCGCCGATTCGAGGGTGCCCCCGCATCCACCTCTCCTTGCCCAAACGGCAACCGGCGATTTGCTGGTATCCCCGAGCTCACCGTTCCCTGCCCACCTTTCGCTCTCCAACTCACTGATTACCGCCGCTCCCCCGCCGTCCCACCCACCGGCACCCTCCGACCCGTTCGCGCTCGAGGCGCGGCTGTCCGAGGCGATGCGAGTCCTCCGCACGATCGAGCCGCGCATCGGTCGGTTGCTACGCGCAGTCGTCGATCGGCGCATCTATAGATCGTTCGGTCACTCGACGGTGGCCGACTACGCGCGCGATCGGCTCGGCATCTCGACCCGCAAAGCGTGGGCTCTCCTCAAGGTCGAGAAGGCGACGCTCCGTAGCGCCGACCTCGACGGCGCCTATCGTGACGGTCGCCTCTCTTGGGTCCGCACGCTGTCGGTGCTGCCGGTGCTCGACCGACACAATGCCGCTGCCTGGATCGCCCGCGCCGAGACCGTCACGGTGCGTCGCCTGAACGACGAGGTCGAATGGGTGCTCACCTCGCGAGACGTGCTCGGGCCGACGGCGTCGCTCGCGCCCCCTCCGATCGACAGCTCGCTGCCGTCGCCGTTTTGCGTCGCGGCGCCGGAGCAGTGCCGCGAATTGTCACCGACGGCGCGAGTGCAAATCCGTGCGCACGAGAGCGAGCCCACGGCCACTGCCGTCGAGTGCCGATCAGCGTCACCGTCGACGTCGGCGCTCGAGGTGTGCGACGCCGAGATCCGGTTCACGGGACCCACATCCGTCGTCGCGCTTCTCCGTGACGTCCTCGATGCATTCGCAAGCCCCAGCGAGCCACGCTGGACCGCGCTCGAACGCCTGCTCCGCCACGTCGTCACGCACTGGGAGAGCGCGCCGCGTCACCACGATCCCGTTTTCGCTCGTGACGGCTGGCGCTGCACGGTGCCGGCTTGCAGCTCGCGGCGGAACCTTCACGACCACCACATCCGTTTCCGCTCGCGCGGCGGCGACAACGCGCGCGTCAATCGTACGACCGTCTGTGCTTCGCACCATCTGCACGGCATTCACGACGGCACGATCGACGCCTTCGGCCCCGCCCCGCACGCAATCGAATGGCGGCTCGGCGTTAGGCCGGGAGCGCGGCCCCTCCTGGCGTTCGTGGGCGATCGCTATTGCCCGGATGGCACCGTCTCCGTCTCGGAGGCGGCGACCAGCTCTCGGACGTAGGGGCCCACCTTCCAGGTGCCTGCGCACTGAAGAACCCGTTCCCAGCCCATACCGTAAGAAACCGTGGACGATGCCGTGAACGGCGCCGTGGCCGTGTTCCAATCTAGCGCAGGCGGGCTCTAGAAAGTGACCGCCCACCCCCGATTCGCTGTCTTTTTCGATCGCACCCGCGTCTTCGTATGGTACGGAAACGCACATGACGAACCGTGTGCTTGCGCTCCTATCTTTCTCCCTGAACGTCATCGTCGTCCTCGGGTGGACCTCTCGAGCGTGGCCGGGCTGCAACATCATCCCGCCCGCCGAGCAGGCGTACCCGTCGACCGTCGGGAGCGTCACGAGCCCCGTCACGACGGCCGGTGCATCGGTGACGATTCGTCTGACCCCGTGTGACGGCTCGCCGGGCTTCGATCCCGTGCCCGCCAACAACGAGGTCGCCATCTCATTTCTTCCCGCAGACATTGGTCAGCCGCCCGCGACGATTGTGCCGAGCGGCGACATCACGGTGAGCGGCTGCGCCGGCACCTGCAACACGTTGCGGTTCACGATGCCGAGCACACCGACGTTGGCGGGGCCCGCGGCGATCGCCGTGACCGTCGGTGCGACGCAGGTCGCGGACGTCGGGCCGCTCTTCCAGGTGCAGGAGCTCGGCACGACGTGCGAACGGTGGCCGGAGTCGGTCTTCGTGCAGTTCACAGCGTCTTCCAGCGCGATACGGGGACCGGGCTTCTCACGTTCGTCGAGGCGAAGGTCGACGGCGTCGGCGGCGTCAGCGGCCTCGGCGGGGCGGCGGCGGTGGTCGTGAGCCCCGACCAACGCTCGGTGTACGTCGGCGGTACCAGCGCGAGCTCGCTCGCCATCTTCGCCCGCAACCTGCCGGGCGGGACGCTCACGTTCGTCGAGTCGTCGAGCCGCGGAGGCGCGACCACCACGATGGGCCTCGCCGTCAGCTTCGACAGCGAGCACGTCTACCAAGCGTACGGTCTGACGCATCCGGACGTGCGCCTCTTCCAGCGCCGCAACACGCTCCGGGCATTCGACACCGACACGGCGAGCTTGCGCCCCGGCCTGAACGTGCCGTCGGGGCTCGCCGATGCGGCGGGCGCGTTCGCGGTCTACGTCAACCCGGACGATCTGCACCCCTACCTCTACGACGCCGCCACGGACACCGTGACCGAGATCGGCGGCGGATCGACCGGCCCCGTGCGGCGCATCGCGCTCTCCGAAAACCTGATCGCGATGACCGTGATCCAACCCTCGGGGTTCGTCCCGCCGTTCACGACGCTGGCCGTCGTGCCGACCAGCGCGCCCGCGAGCGCGCCCGTCATGGCAGGCACGTTCGCCAGCGACATCGACGTCACCGACCTCTGCTCCGCCGGATCGAACGCGAACCAGCCGTGCCGCGTCGACGGCGACTGCCCGGGCGGAACCTGCACCGGCGTCGTCGTGATGCTGACCGAGGAGTACCTGGCGGGCATGCTCAACGACGACGACGACGACGCCGACGCGGTCGTGCAGGTGTATCGCAGCGCGACGAGCGCGTTGTACTCGACGAAGTTCCAGGCCGAAGAGTTCGTCCTCGGCGGCAATCTGGTGGCCATGCGGTCGAACGAGTTCCGGCAAGCGACCAAGCTCAGCGGAGATGGCACCCAGTCCGGCGGTGTCGACCTCAACGGTGACGGTGACATCGGCCACCTCGAAACGGTGATGGAGGTCTACGACCTCTTGACGGACACGAGGGTGAACTCCGGGCTCGCCGCGGTCCCGTGCGACTTGCCGGGATGCGAAGCGGGTCACCCCTACAAGATCAAGGGCGCCACGGTGGCGTTCCTCACGCGGGAAGCCGATCAGGGCGGGCAGGATCTCGACGGCGACGGCTCGAGCGACGACACGGTGGTCGAGATCTTCAACCCGCGGACGCTGCGGGCGCAGTTCTTCCCGATGCCGGCGGGCGCGCCGAACCTGCCGCCGCTTCCCGACGAGTTCGTCGGCAGCACGATCGTCTATCAGGAGGTCAACGAGGCGGACGTCGACCACGACGTGACCGGCGACGGCGACAAGCTCGACCTCGTGACGCTGGTCGAAGGCGACAACGACGAGGACGGCACCTTCAACCAGCAGGACACGTGCGTCGAGACCGCGAACGCGAGCCAGCGCGACATCGATCTCGACGGGCTCGGCGACGCGTGCGACCCCAATCCGAGCTGCGGCGACTTCGTGCCGGGGAATCCGGTGACGCCTCCCTGGACGGTCACGTGCCAGGAGAAGCTCGGGAAGGCCGCGCGCAGCTACCTGAACGCGCGCAACGGTGCGGTGATCGCGTGCCTGGATCGGGTCACGGCCGGCAAGCTTCCGGGCAGCGCCGTCACGAGCCGGTGCCGCGGCGGCACGGTCGGCGACGTCGCGCTCCTCCCGAGCGACGACAAGACCGGCGCCAAGATCGCCAAGGCCGATGCCAGCCTCGCGAAGAAGGTCGCCTCGTGCGACTCGCTCGACCTGGCGGACCTCAACGCCTGCGCAGACGGCAGCCACGACGTCGCCGCGTGCGTGTCGGCCCGTCACGCCGAAGCCGTGAGTCTCACGAGCGACATGGCCTACGGCGAGGTCGTGCCGACGAGCGACAAGGCCGTCGTGAAGTGTCAAAAGGCGCTCGGCAAAGCCAGCCGCGCGTACCTCAAGGCGACGATGGCCGCGATGCAGGGCTGTCTCGACCGCCGAAACGCGGGCGAGATCGCGGGCAACGGTCAAGTGATGTGCCTCGGCTCGTCGACCAACAGCGGCGTGCAGCTGCCGACCGATCCCGACGCCAACGCGAGTTTCGTGAAGGCGCGCGCCAAGCTCATCGGCACGATCACGACGGCATGCCCGGGCGGGCTCCTCGGCAGTCTCGACGCGTGCGGCGCCGACCCGGCGTCGGCGGTGAGCTGTCTCGAGTGCACGCACTGGCGGCGCGCGATCGCGGCGACGCGGAGCGTGTACGGCGGATAGACGGTCAACGAGGCGCGACACGCGCGGCGATCGCATCGAGCTTCGTCGAAAGCCGCCGCCCACCGTGACATCTCCGCGCCGAGGTCGACCTGACGTTTCGTATCCAGGGGCAGAGTGTCGAGATCTCCGAGATTCGTCCCGATTGGATGGACGGGTCGCAGAAGATCGAGGAGCGAGTCGCCAAGGCGACGTAGAAGAGCAAGAAAGTCTGGAAGGTCTACTGGCAGCGTGCCGACCGCAAGTGGCACGTCTACACCCGCCTCGACGCTACGGGATTTCTCGCAATCGACCAGTCCGGTTCATGCGCACGCGCCCTAGCGCCGGCGGTGGCCCGTTACTCGGCGACGAATTCAACGTTGAGCCCCGTCAATTTTCATTGACAGCGACGATAGAGGCGTGACAAGCCGAGCACGCGCCGGCATGCATCGCCCCGGTGTGCAGCGACTCCGACTTTCCCGCGATGCCTCTCGACGGGCCCTGACGTGCTGTTAACGGTCGCGACGCTCTACGTGACGAGGCGCGCACCGACGGAGGTCTCATGCGGCAGAGCTGGTTGGTTCGCACTTGCGCGGCGGTGGTGTTCTTTGCGGTGCTGCTGTCGTTCGCGGACACCGTCCGGGCGGGCAACATCTATCTGACCGGCCACGACCTCGAGAATCATGGCGGCCAAGCTGGCTACGACACCAGAATCCTCGACTACCTACGCGGCATCAGCTGCGGCAATGTGATCGAGAGGATCAAGTACAAGATCGCCATCGTCGGCAGCGAAGCCGCTTGGAACTGGTCGGACAGCGCCGTGCTGGCGAAACCCGGTTTCGGCCCGGTCACGTTCTATGACACCGATGACCTGATCGCGGGCACGGCGAGCTGGTCCGACGTCCTCGCGAACGATGTGCTCGTCATCATGAGCGCGACTGCCATGCAAGCGGGTGGCGCCCCGAACCTGAACGCTCTCGGCATCGCCGAGATCAATGCGCACGCGCCACACATCCTGGCACGCTTCAATGCCGGCATGGATCTGTGGGTGAATTCCAGCTGGAACGCCGCCAACTACTACGGCTTCCTGCCCCCCGACTTCGCCGTGAGCGCGGCGGCATACGGCAAATCCAACGGGTTCGTTGCGACGACGGCCGGGTTTTTGTTCCTCGGTCTCACGCCGCCGTTGATGAACCACTTTAGCCACAATCGCTTCTCGACCTTCTCGAGCGCGCTCACGGTGATGGAACGGCACCCGTCCGCCGACCTACCTGGCGGGCAGGCGATCATCTCCCTCGGGGCGTGCAACGTGAAGTTCCGAAGCGTCGTCGACCACCTCGAATGCTACAAGGTGAAGGACTTCGGGCCGAAGATGCAGGTGGTGGTCGACCTCGACTCCGCGCAGTTCGGTCTCGCCGAAGGCTGCAAGGTCGGCAAGGCGATGAAATTCTGCGTGCCGGTGAAGAAGTTCGTCATCGAGTCGAACCTGCCTCCGAATCCGTTCGAGGGCCAGGATCTGCAGGACGACCGCGTCTGCTACAAAGTCACCTGTCCCAAGACGGATCGCACCATCGACATCGAGGATCAGTTCGGCTCGCGCAAGCTCGGGAAGCTGAAGACGTTCGAGCTGTGCACGCCCGCCCGCAAGCTGCCACCCGGCGAGCTCTCCGTGGTCAAGGTCAACGACCTC
>JANNPN010000322.1:0-1824 GCA_031400185.1 Polyangiaceae bacterium | reverse complement strand
AGCCGCCCTTCGACGCGACCAGGACGTAGTCGTTGCCGTCACGTCCGTAGATGAGCGGGAACTTCCGCGTCTCGCCGGTCTTCCGGCCCTTGGTCCGGAGGATCAGGCAACTCGTGTCGTTCCAGTCGTGACCGACCTTGCCGCCGGTCGCTTCGTATTGGCGAACGTGGTCGTCGCCGAAGAGGCTGTAATCAGGCATGGGGCGCACGTTGCCACGAGTCGCGGGCTTTGGCGACCCGTCGCACCCAGCGGTGTCGCCGGCGGCTGGGTCCGGGATGGCTCCTACGGTCGCCGGGTTCTGGCCACCCAGCGCATACTGCCCGTCGGTGCCTCGCTGGCTTTCCCACCCGCGTGGGGCGGCTCCCCGCAGCCATCCCGGACCCACCCGCCGGCGATTCATTGAAGCAAATGGAGCAAAAGACGACGACGGCGCACAGACGCTCCGTGCCGAACGCGACGCTTGAAGAAAATTTGAGTGATGATGCAGCAGGCGGGCGGGTCGGGGATGGCTTCGGGGAGCCGCACCTCGCGTGTGCGCAAGCCAGGGAGGCACCGGCGGGCAGTACGCGCCGGGTGGCCGGAACCCGGCGACCGTAGAAGCCATCCCCGACCCGCCCGCCTGCTGCCACCATTTTCCGATTGCGATCGCTCCGCCACGCGAGAATCAAACTGAGACACGACCAGCGCGCGCCGCGAGTGGCGAGCGCGCCGAGCGACGTGCTATCGCCGCAGCTGCGATGGGATTCGCCGATCGTGTCGAGCGGTTGCCTCGTCTCGGGCTCGGCGTGTCGACGGAGTACGGCGCGGGCGATGCGCCGGATGCGCTCGACGTGCTGGCGCTGCACGAGGCGCACCCCGCGTACGCGCGCTTCCTCGAGATCGGCGTCGAGGCCGCGAAGGGGCTCGACCGGCACGCGGACGCGTGGGTCGCGCGCGGATTGCCGACGACCTACCACTACCTCGACGTCAACCTCGACGAGCCCGAGGATTTCGACGAGCCCTGGCTCGACGCCGTCCGCGTGATCGCCGCGCGCATCCGGCCCGCGTGGCTCTGCGGCGACGCCGGCATGTGGCACCTCGGCCGGCGCGAGCGCGGCCACATGCTGCTCCTGCCGCCGATCCTCACCCGCGACGCGGCCGACGCGATGGCCGACGGCATCGTGCGCCTCCGCGAGGCGACCGGGCTCGAGGTGCTCCCCGAGAACCCGCCCGGCCAGGTGTACCTCGGCGACCTCCACCTGCTCGACTTCTTCGCGCGCGTCGTCGAGCGCGCCGACACCGGCATGCTGCTCGACTGCGCGCATCTCGCCATCTATCAGCGCCTCCAGGGCCACCCGCCGGCGACCGGGCTCGACGGCTTCCCGCGCGAGCGCATCGTCGAGCTGCACGTCGCGGGCGGGAGCGAGCGGCGCCACGACGGCTTCCTCTGGGTCGAGGACGACCACACGCCGGAGGTGCTCGCCGACACCTGGACGATCGTCGACGCAGTGGTGCCGGCGGCGACGGCGCTCCGAGCGGTCGTCTTCGAGTGCGAGCGGAACCCGCTGGCGCGCTGCCTCGTCGGGTTCGGCCGGCTGCAGGCGTTGCTCGCGCGCTCGGCGCCGGCGCTCGTGTCCGGTGCGGGATGGGTAGGACGGGTCACTCGATGAGCCACCTCGCGCTCCGGCGCGTCATGATCCGGATGCTGCACGACCCGGCGTTCGCGGCGGCGGTCCAGCGCGACGCCGACGCGGCGCTCGCGGGCGTCGACCTCGCCGCGCGCGAGCGCGCCTGGCTCGTCGCGACCCCGCCGGCGGCATGG
Source organism: Polyangiaceae bacterium (assembly GCA_031400185.1). Taxonomy (GTDB): domain Bacteria; phylum Desulfobacterota; class Binatia; order UTPRO1; family UTPRO1; genus UTPRO1. The sequence goes on along the minus strand of JANNPN010000322.1, from coordinate 23 downwards.
CGCACGGACCCGGCGCGGCCGGG
>JANNPN010000244.1:0-7880 GCA_031400185.1 Polyangiaceae bacterium | reverse complement strand
CTGCTGAAACATCATCCCGAGCTTCTTCCGCACACGGTAGAGCTCGCGCTCGGAGAGCGTCGTGATGTCCTCGCCGTCGACGACCACCGACCCGGATTGCGGCTGCACGAGGCCGCCGATCGTCCGCAGCAGCGTGCTCTTCCCCGACCCGCTGCCGCCGAGGATGACGGTGACCCCGTCGCGCGGGAACCGGCAGGAGAGGTCGCGCAACACCGCCCGGGTGCCGAACGCGAGGTGGACGTGCGACAGCTCGACGTGGGGCGCGAGCGTCATGCGTGCGGGGCGTTCCGAGCGGCGGGGGCGCGCATCAGCGCAGCGTTCTAACAGTATCGGCGGCGGGGAACGAGGCCCGGCTGGCGCGGATTTCGTAGCTACGCGTAGCGGGGCTGTCTCGTTGCGGCGCTGGCGCAACGGTCCGTAGGGTCGCCGCATGCCGTCCCTGCGGAGATCCGGCCAGCGCTGGGCGCGCCGCGTGGGCCGGCGCGTGACGCGTGAGCACCTGCGCTGGACGGTCCGCGTGCGTACGACGGTGATCGCGGGCTTCCTCGCCGTCGGGATCGCGGCATGGCTCCGCGGTGCGCTGGAGTCGCTCGTGCCGGGGTGCGTGGTCGCCGGCGCGAGCGCGCTCATGAATCTGCTCGCCGCCCGGCGGGTGGAGCAGTGGCAGGGCATCCCCAGCATGCTCGTGTGGACCGGCATCGGCGACGCGGCGCTCATCACGTTGGCGGTCGCGGCGACCGGCGGCACCGCGAGCCCGTTCCTCCTCGTCTACGTGGTGCAGGTGCTGACGACGGCGCTCGTCGTCGACGCCGCGCTCGGTGCCGTGCTCGGCGGCACGAGCATCGCGATGCTCGGCGGCGTCGCGTGGTGGGCAGCGCCGCCGCCCGGAGTGACGCTCGCCGCGCCCGCCGCGTCGGATCGGTTCGTCTGGCTCGCGTCGCTCGCGGTGACGCTGCTGTTCCTCGTGTTCGTCGGTGGAGTCCTCACGCGTCGTGTCCGCAAGAGCGAGCGTGCGCTCGCGGGCACGCATCGCCGGCTCATGCGCTCGCTCCGCCGTCTCACGGGCGCGCACGCCTCGCTGCAGAACGCGTACGCCCGGCTCGCGCGCGCCGAGGCGGAGCTCGTGGAGACTGACCGAGCGAAGACGCTACAATTACTCGTCGCCGGGCTCGCGCACGAGCTCGGCAACCCGCTCACCGTGCTCACCGGGAACGTCGAGCCGCTCGTCGAGGCGGTCCGCGCCTACGAGCGGGCGCTTGCCATCTGCGGCACGCTCGTCGACGAGGCACCGAAGCTGCGCGCCGTGCTCGCCGACGCGGCGGAGGCGCGCCGCGAGACGCCGCTCCTCCTCGCGAACTGCGCCGAAGCGACGAGCCGCGCGAGCCTCCTGCTCGGGCAGCTCCGTGACTTCGGACGCGGCGGCAAGGCGACGGTGCGCCGGCCGGCAGCGCTCGCGCCGGCGCTCGTGCGAACCCTCGGCCTCGTGCGCTACCGGCTGCCGCCGGGCGTGACCGTGCACGAGTCGTACGCCGACCTGCCCGACGTCGTGTGCGTCCCGGCCGAGATCGACCAAGTGCTGACGAACCTCCTGTTGAACGCGATCGACGCCCTCGCACCGGGCGGCAACCTCACGCTCGCGCTCGAGCGTGACGCCGCGAGCGCGCGCATCGTCGTCCGCGACGACGGGGGCGGCATCCCGCCCGACGTGCTGCCGCACGTCTTCGAGCCGTTCGTCACGACGAAGGAAGCGGGGCGGGGCACCGGCCTCGGCCTCGCGATCTCGCACGCGATCGTCGTCCGCCACGGCGGCCGCATCGAGGTTGCGACCGCCGTCGGCGCGGGCGCGACCTTCACGGTCCACCTCCCGCTCGCGGCGACGTGAGCCGACGCCATCACTCGCCGCGCGTGCGGACGTCGAGGTGGTCGCGGAGGCCGTCGCCGAGGAAGTTGAGCCCGAGGACGGTCACGAGGATCGCGAGCCCGGGGAAGATCGTGAGGTGCGGTGCCACCAGCACGAAGGCCCGGCCGTCGTTCAGCATGGCGCCCCACGACGCCGTCGGCGGCTGCGCGCCGAGCCCGAGGAAGCTGAGCGACGCCTCGGCGACGATCGCCGCTGCCATGCCGAACGTCGCCTGCACGAGGAGCGGCGTCGCGAGCAACGGCAGGACGTGGCGGAGCAGGATTCGGCGCTCCGGCACTCCGAGGGCGCGCGCCGCCTCGACGAACTCGCGCTCGCGGAGACGCACGACCTCGCCGCGAGCGAGCCGCGCGAACCCGGTCCAGCCGATGAGGCAGAGCGCGATCACCACGTTCCGGAGGCTCGGCCCGAGCACGGCGGTGAGCGCGATCGCGAGCAGGAGGCCGGGAAAGGCGAGCAGCACGTCGACGAAGCGCATCGTGATCTCGTCGACCCAGCCGCCGGCGAAGCCGGCCACGGCCCCGATCGCGGTGCCGATGACCAGCGACAGCGCGACCGTCACGACGCCGACCGCGAGCGACACGCGGGTCCCGTAGACGATGCGCGCGAGGATGTCGCGCCCGAGCTTGTCTTGTCCGAGGAGATGGTCGGCGCTCGGTGGGGCCAGGTTCTCGGCCAGCACCTGGGCCGACGGGTCATACGGCGCAAGCCAGTCGGCGCCCCCCGCGACGACCAGCAGCGCCGCGACGAGCGTTCCGCCGAGCAGCAAGCGGAGCGACGAGCCCATCAGGCCCGTCCGCGCGCCGCGGCGGCGCCGATGCGCGGGTCGAGCCACGCGTTTACGACGTCCGCGAGCGCGTTCGCGAGCACGAACCCGGCCGCGATGGCGAGGATACAGCCCTGGACGACCGGGTAGTCGCGCTGGTTGATCGCGTCGATCAAGAGCCGGCCGAGCCCGGGCCACGCGAAGATCGTCTCGGTGATGACGGTGCCCGCGAGGAGAGCGCCGAACTGGAGCCCGAGGATCGTCACGACCGGTGCCAGCGCGTTCCGGAGCGCGTGGCGCGTCAAGATGGCGCTGCGGCTCACGCCCTTGGCCCGTGCCGTCCGGACGTAGTCCTCGCCGAGGCACTCGAGGACGCTCGCCCGCGTCATGCGGGTCAGGATCGCGGCCATGCCGAACCCGAGGGTCCAAGCGGGCAGCACGAGGTGCGCCCACGTGCCGCGACCCGACACCGGCAGCCAGCGGAGGTCGATCGCGAACACGATGATCAGCATCGGCCCGAGCCAGAAGCTCGGGACCGACACGCCGAGGAGCGCGAAGCCGACCGAGCCGCGATCGAGCCAGGTGCCGGGACGGGCCGCCGCGGCGAGGCCGAGCGGGAAGGCGAGGCCGACCGCGATCAGCAGCGCCGCGATCGTCAGCTCCGCCGTTGCCGGGATGCGTGCCGCGAGGAGCGTCGCGACGGGGGTGTCGTGCACGAGCGAGCGCCCGAGATCGCCGGTCGCGACCCCGCGGAGGAACGCCGCGTACTGTGCCGCGAGCGGGCGATCGAGGCCGAGACTCGTGCGGAGCGCCGCGCGATCGGCGGGTGCCGCGCTCTCCCCGAGCATCACGTCGACCGGGTCGCCGGGGACGAGGTGGATGAGGAGAAAGACGAGCGTTGCGGCCGCGAGCATCGTCGGCACGGTGAGCGCGAGACGGCGGAGGGCGGTCCGCACCATCAGAGCGGCTCACATACCAGACCGGCGAAACACCCTGCTACACGGGCTCGGGCCTCCGCGCGCAACGCGCGCGGCCGCGCGAGCCGGGAGTGGGGCGAGGGAGAGTTTCCCTCGGATGAACTAATGCGCCCGCTCCGCGAACGTCGCGCGCGCGAGCGAGCGCAGGCTGCCGTCGGGCGCGGGGGCGAAGCCGGCGAGCGCGCGGCTCTTCACGACGACGTTCTCGGCCCACCAGAGTGGGACGATCGGCAGATCCTCGGCGGCGAGCCGCTGGACCTCGGCGTAGAGCCCGCGTCGCTCGGCGCGATCCTCGGTCGCGCGCGCGGCCGCAAGCAGCGCGTCCATCGCGGCGCTCGCGTATCCGCCACGGTTGACGCCCGCCGGCGGCTGCATCGTCGAGTGGAAGATCCGGTAGTAGACGTCTGGGTCGCGGACGCCGACCCAGGCGAGCCCATAGAGCTCGAAGTTGCCGCGTTTGATGTCGGCGTAGAACGTCGCCCACTCGTAGCTCCGGACGTCGATGGCGAGCCTCAGGTCGGCGAGGTCGTGCTGCACCACCTCGGCGATCCGCCGCCGGAGCTCGACGGTGGACGTCTTGTAGGAGAAGCGTCGGAGCCCTGGGTCGGCATCGGGGCCGAGCCCGGCGGTGCGCAACAGCTCCGCCGCGCGCGCCGGGTCGTGGGGATGGCGCGCGACCGCGCCCTCGTACGCCCAGTGCCCTGGCGGCAGGAGGCCGGTCGCGACCGTCGCGGTGTCGCGGAGGAGATGGTGCACGATCGCCTCGCGGTCGATCCCGGCCGCGAGCGCCGCCCGGACGCGCCGGTCGGAGAGTCGCGGGTCGCGGAGGTTCATGCCGAGATACTGGAACGTCGTCCCGGGCGACACGACGAGCTCGAGCTCCGGACGGGCCGCGAGCCACGGCAGCAAGTCGGGGTCGAGCGCGTTCTGCACGAGGTGTACCCCGCCGTTCGCGAGCTCGAGCGCCCGCACTACGCCGTCGGGCACGACCCGGAAGCGCAGCCGAGCGAGGCGCGGCGCGCCGCCGAGCGCGTCGGCGTGCGGGACGAGGTCGACGCCGCCGTCGGACAGCACGCTCGCGACCCGGAAGGGGCCGCTCCCGACCACGTGCCGGGGCGACACGAGCCCCGTACCCGCGAGCCGCGCCGGCAGGATGCCGAGGTTCGTCGTCTCGAGGAAGGATGCCGTGACCTCACGGAGACGAAAGATCACGGTCGTCGGGTCGGGCAGGTCGATCGCCGCGATCGCCGCCAGCGCCTCGCGCTTCGGCGAGGCGAGCGCCGGGTCGAGCACCGAGCGATACGTCGCGGCGACGTCCGCGGACGTCACCGGCGACCCGTCGTGGAAGCGCGCCTCCGGGCGGAGGGTGAAATGCCACTCGAGCGGCGCCGGGTGGCGCCACTCGGCGAGGGCCGGGACGCTCTCGCCGTTCCCATCGTTCGTCGTGAGCCCGTCGCAGACGAGGTCGGAGACCAGCGAGGAGTTGGCGTCGGTCGTGAAGCGCGGGTCGAGCACGGCGGGGGCGCTCTCGAGGGCCACCACGAGCGTCGCGGGCGGGGGCGCGGTCGCGGCGGCGCGGCAACATGGCAAGGCGCAGAGCAGCAGGGCTCCGGCGAGGGCGCGTACCGAGCGAGCGAATCGCACGGCACGCACCAGCGGAACGACAGCGGATCGCGGCCACGCGTCGAAACCGCGTTGACACTTTTTCCGAGCGTGCCATACGATCGGTGGCCGTGCCGGTGAACGAGGGAACGCAGCGTGATCGTGCCTAGTATCCGCCGCTCGCTCTGCGCCCTGCTCGCGGTGGGTGTCCTGCTCGCGCCGGCGCGTTCGCTGCACGCGTCGCCTCAGTTTCCGGAGCCGGTTGCGCTCCGCACCCAGGTCAAGTTCTGGCAGAAGATCTTCGGCGTCTATTCCAAGCACCAGATCGTCGTCCACGACCCCGAAAACCTCGCCCGCGTCTACAGTGTCCTCGACTTCCGCGACCGCGCGGCGGCGGGCGAGAGCGCCCTCGTCCTCGACGTTCTGCAGCGTGACGCGATCGCACGGGAGCGCGAGCGGATCCGCGGCGTGCTCCTCCGTCTCGACGCCCGCCAAGGCAACAACGGCGGCCTCGACGCCGAGGAGCGGAAGGTATGGGACCTCTTCGCCAAAGACAAGGATCCGCGGCGGTTCGCGCTCGCCGCCGAGCCCGCGCGCATCCGGACGCAGCGCGGGTTGCGCGAGCGCTTCGCGGAGGGCGTGCGGATCTCGCGCCGCTACCTCGCGGAGATGGAGGAGGTGTTCCGCCGCGAGGGGCTGCCGACCCAGTTGACGCGCCTGCCGCTCGTCGAGTCGTGCTTCGACATCGAGGCCTACTCGAAGGTCGGCGCCGCCGGCATCTGGCAGTTCATGCCGTCGACGGGTCGGAGCTACCTGTCGATCGCCGGGGTCGTCGACGAGCGGCGCGATCCGCTGCGCGCGACCCGCGGCGCCGCATTGCACCTCAAGGAGAACTACCAGGCGCTCGGGAGCTGGCCGCTCGCGATCACCGCGTACAACCACGGGCGGGCCGGCGTCGCGCGCGCCGTCCGCGAGACGGGAAGCTCCGACATCGGCGTCATCGTGAAGCGGTATCGCGGACCGCTCTTCGGGTTCGCGTCGCGGAATTTTTACGCGGAGTTTCTGGCTGCGCTCGAGGTCGAGCGCTCGTACAAGGACTACTTCGGGGACCTGCAGTTCGACGCGCCCTTCAAGAGCGACGAGATCCGACTCTCCGAGGCGCTCGGCGGGCACGTCGCCGCGAGCTGCGCCGCCATCCCGCCCGAGGATCTCGCGGCGCTGAACCCGGCGGTCGACAGCGTCGTCTTCCGTACGGGCGGCAACCTCCCCCGCGGGTACCTGCTGCGGGTGCCGCCCGGCACCGCCGGAGCGTTTCAGCAACGGCTCGCCCAGATCGCGTCCGACGCGCGCGTCGTCGCCGTCAGGCCGAGCAAGGCGAAGCACGGGCGTGATAAGGCGAGCGCGGTTCGCGTCGCCACCCGGAGCCGGGGGAGCGAGGGCAAGAGAGCGGCGACGGCGTACCGCACCCACAAGGTCACTCGCGGCCAGACGCTCTCCAACATCGCGGAGAAGTACCGCGTCCCCTTGACCAAGCTCCGGAGCGCGAACGGTCTGCGCGGGAACTCGGTCAAAGCGGGCCAGGTCCTGCGCATCCCGGCGGGCTGAGCACCGGCGCCCGGCGCTTTCTACAAAGAAGCGTCCCGCGCAGCGTTCGCCGACTCGGTCCGACCCGACTTTCCTCGCGGTGGCGCGGCTCGTGCTCGGCGCGAAGCCCGGCATCGCGCTTGCACAACTGGGAGCCGACTCGCCATGTCCCATCCCGCTTCGCTTCGCTTCGCAGCATCTCCCGCCCGTGCGCGGTTGCGCCTCGTCGATGCCCGGTCCGCGGGCGCCGATGCGTGCACCGTCTGCGGAGGCCATTCCCACACGACGCTCGTCGGCGCGGATAGCATCGCGCAGCAGCTGGTGTGGCTCGAGAGGTTCCACGAGCGCCGTCTGAAGCCGGAGGCGCGAGCCCATCGCCGGCAGGCGCTCGCGGAGCGCGCGTCGTTCACCCAGGACGACCCGCGCGCGATCGTCGGGTGCCGGGGATGCGGGCTCGTGTTCCGCCATCCGCGCCGGCCCGCCGCGGCGGTCGAGCGCGACTACGCCGCCGACCGGTACGGTGCCGCGCGTCTGGAAGCCTTGTTCGCGTCCCAAGCCGACTCGTACGACGCCAAGATTGCGACCCTCGACGTGTGGCTCCCGAAGCGGCGCCGCCCGCGCGTCCTCGAGGTCGGAAGCTTCGTCGGCGGGTTCCTGACCGCCGCCGGCGCCGCCGGCTGGGACGCCCGCGGCATCGACCCGGGCGCCGAGGTCGTCGACTTCTGTCGCGCCCGCGGGCTCACCGTCGACCGCGGCACGATCGAGGAGGTCGGGCTCGCGCTGCCGCCGGCGAGCGTCGACGCAGTCGTCGTCTGGAACACGTTCGACCAGATTCCCATCCCCGGCCCGACGCTCGCGGCCGCGGCCCGCGTGGTGCGCGGCGGCGGCGTGCTCGCGTTGCGCGTGCCGACCGGGCGGTACTTCGCGGACGCGATCGCGCGCCTCGCGCGCGTCGGCGAGGCGCGGCGCCGCTGGCGGCTCGCGACGCTCGCCTGGAACAACCGGGTAGGGGTTCCGTTCAGGCACGGGGGCG
>JANNPN010000235.1:0-20095 GCA_031400185.1 Polyangiaceae bacterium | reverse complement strand
GGCTTGCGCACACGCGAGGTGCGGCTCCCCGAAGCCATCCCCGGCTCGCCCGCCTGCTGCATCATCTTCTACGCTTCTCGCTGCCGGCGGGTTCGGCACAGCGACCTTGTGCTCGCTCGATCGGTCGGGGCTGCGACGCGGCGGCGGCGGGTGGGTCAGGGAGGGCTCCGGGGAGCCGCAGCTCGCGTGTGCGAAGGACAGCGAGCGCGGCGGGCAGTCCGCGCTGGGCGCTCGAACCCAGCGACCATAGGAGCCCTCCCCGACCCACCCGCCGCCGACACCGCACGCAGGCCGCTCGCGGCAGACCGAGGCTCCCGATTCCCGTTGACAGCCCCGGGCCCGTCGGCCTACGCGAGCCCATGCCGACTCGTCGCAATCACCCCGTCGTTCGTCGCCGGTTCATCGGGCCGTTGGCCCTCACCCTCGTGCTCGTCATGCTCGTCCAGGGCGGCACGGCCCGCGCAGGGGCGACCCCCGAGAGCTGCGCGTCCGCCAAGCAGAAGGCCGCGGGCAAGGCCGCCGCGAGCCAGCTCGGGTGCTGGGCAAAGGCGACGACGAAGGGCGAGGCCGTGAGCTCCACCTGCCTGCAGAAGGCCGCGGACAAGCTCGCGAGCGCGCTCGGCAAGATCGACGACAAAGGCGCCTGCGTGCTGCCGGGGTTCGGCGCCGACCTGGTGGCGATGGCCGAGACCCTCGTCGCCGACCTGGTGGACGCGACCCCGCCCGGAGCCTTCGCGAAATGCGCCGCCGCCAAGCAGAAGACCGCGGGGAAGACCGCGGCCGCGAAGCTCGGCTGCCATGCGAAGGCGACGAAGGCCGGCAGCGCGGTCGACCCCGACTGTCTCGCGAAGGCCGACGCGAAGCTCGCGGCGACCTTCGCCAAGGAGGAGGACAAAACGGGCCTCGGCGGGTGCGCGACCTTCGGGGTCGCGCCGAGCGTCGCCGCGCGCGTCGACGCTTTCGTCGCCAACGTGCTGCGCGCGACGCCGGTCGTCGTGCCGCCCGCGCGCTGTTGCGCGAACGGCGGCTCGGCGTTCTGCGCCGACCTCGCCCTCGCCAACGAATCCGCCTGCGCGAGCGGCTACGCCGGCACGCTCGCGGGTCCGGGGCTCGTGTGCGACGGCGCCTCCGGCACCTGCCTCGAGGCGCGGACGGCCGTGACGACCGGGTGCTGCGACGCGTTCACCAACCCGCCCGGCGCCGGCCTCTGCCTCGAAGGCCCGGGGGCGGCCGCCGAGTGCGTCGCCGTCGGCGGGACCTTCCACGGGAACGAGAAGTGCCTCCCGTCGGGTGCGTGCGGCCTCGCGGATGCGCCGGGCCCGACCGGACCGTGGGCGGTCGGGCACCGCCAGCTCGCGAGCGTCGACACGAGCCGCCCGCCGCAAGGAGACCCGCTCGGACGCTCGCTGCCGCTCGAGGTGTGGTACCCGATCGATCCCGCCGACGCGTACGGACCGATCACCGCGTACGTGCTGACGGGGCCGTTCACCCTGCCCTCCGAGCTCGCCCACGAGGCCACCGCCGTGTCCTCCGCGGGGGCGCGCCCGCTGATCGTCTTCTCGCACGGCTCGGGCGGCATCGCGATCCAGTCGGTGCACTTGATGGAGCAGCTTGCGAGCCACGGGTTCGTCGTCGTCGCCCCGAACCACACCGGCAACACGAGCTTCGACGGCTCGACGCCGATCGCGCAGGCGCTTCTCGACCGCGTGCCCGACGTCTCGTTCGTGATCGACCACATGATCGCGCTGGCCGCGACCGTCGGCGATCCCTTTTTCGGACGCATCGACGGCCTTCGGATCGGCGTGGCCGGGCATTCGCTCGGCGGCTTCACCGCGCTCGCGACGAAGAGCGGCTACCAAGGTATTCCCGCCGACCCACGGGTCGACGCGATCATGCCGATCGCGCCCGCGGCGAGCCCCATCACCGACGCCGAGCTCGCGACGATCACGGTGCCGACGCTCTTCATGACCGGCACGCTCGATGCGTTGCTCGCCGACGAGATCCGCGCCGCCGGCCTCATCCAATCGAGCCCGTTCAACTACCGGGCGGACGTCGTCGGTGCGACGCACACGCACTTCGCGAACATCTGCGACATCGCGAACGCGTTGATCGCCGCCGGGTTCCCGCCGGCCCTCTGGCCGTCGGTCGGAGCCGGCGCGCTCGTCGCGCCCTACAACGCGACCTGCATTCCGCCCGCGTTCTCCATCGGCGAGGCGACCCGGCTCCAGAATCTCTACGCGACGGCGTTCTTCCGCCGCCACCTGCGCGGCGAGACCGCCTACGACCCGTTCCTCACGACGGCCTACGCGACGAGCAACGAGCCGGCGATCGACTTCATCGTCACGCCGTAGCCGGCGCCGGCCGCCGACACGAACCGCATGGCGCTCGCACCGATCGACCTCGCCGGAACGCGCATCCTGATCACCGGCCCAACCGGGCAAGTGGCGCTTCCCGTCGTGGCGGCGTACGCCCAGACCGCGGAGGTCTTCGCCCTCGCGCGCTTCCAGCGTGAGGACGACGTCGCGCGCATTCGCGACCTCGGCGCGGTGCCGATCGCGGCGGACCTCGCCGACCCGGCGAGCCTGCGTGCGATACCGTCGGACGTCGACTACATCCTGAACTTCGCCGTCGCGAAGAGCGGCCGCTGGAAGGTCGACCTCCGCGCGAACGCCGAGGGCGTCGGCGACCTCATGATGCAGGTGCCGAACGCGAAGGCCATCGTCCACTTCTCCTCGGCCGCGGTCTACGCGTACGGCGGACCCGAGCCGCGCCGCGAGGACGCGCCGCTCGGCGACAACCACCGCTCGCTCTTCCCGACCTACAGCATCAGCAAGATCGCGGCGGAGACGGTGGTGCGATTGTGCGCGCGCCGCCTCGGCATGCCGGCGACGATCGCGCGCTTGAGCGTCCCGTACGGCGACAACGGCGGCTGGCCCTTCTACCACCTCGTCATGATGCGGAGCGGAGCCCCGATCGCCGTCCACCCCGAGCGCCCGAACCTCTACAACCTGCTGCACGCCGACGACTACGTCGAAAAGATCCCGCGCCTCCTCGCCGCTGCGTCCGTCGACACGACGACGGTGAACTTCGGCGGCTCGGACGCGACGAGCATCGAGGAGTGGTGCGCGTATCTCGGCGAGCTGACCGGCCTCACGCCCGCCTTCCGCGAAGACCCGGAGACCTTCGGCAGCCTCTGCCTCGACACCACGCGCATGCACGAGCTCGTCGGTCCGACGCGGGTCGCGTGGCGCGACGGCGTCCTCCGCATGGTGCGCCGCCTGGCGGCGGACGCGCTGCAACCCGACTACCGCATCTGAAACGACGAAGGCCCCCGGCTTCCGCAGCCGAGGGCCTTCGCATCCGTCACGACGCCGACGCGACTACGGCGCCTTCGAGGCCGTCGGCCAATCCGTGCGCTGCGGGATGCGGTCGTAGATCGCGCCGGGCGAGAACGCGAGGTCGAAGTTGCACGTGTCGCCCTGGACGCCGCCCGGGAGGGCCAAGCACGCATTCGAGATGTCCGTCGCCGAGGGTTGCGAACCGTTCGGACCGCCGTCGGGGCCGAGCCACTCGAAGTACTTCGTGAAGACCGCCGTGACCTCCTGCTCGCTGAAGACGCAGTGGCCGTACGTCTCGATCCAGGTCTGCGTGAACGGCTTGCTGCCGGCCGCGAGCGCGTCGCCGTAGACGCGGTTGAACTCGGGGATCACGAGCCAGTCGTTGGCACCCGCCATCGAGAGGATCGGGTATGCCACCTTCTTGCCGAAGCCCTTGGTGAAGTCCGGGTGGAACGCCTTCTTGAGCTGCTTCCGTCCTTTGGCCGCGGGTACCCGCTCGACGTTCACGTCGTAGTCGGCCGCGAGCATCGGGTCGTCGCCGAGGGTCGTGTAGTCGAGTCCCTCGTTGAACCCGATGTGCTTCCCCTTGAGACGCTTCGGGTCGTGCACGAAATCGCCGAGCCCGAGGACCGCGAAGCCGAGCGCGCTCGCCACGTTCACCCCGCTGCCGCCATGGCTCGCGTCGCCCGTGAATTGGGTGAGCGCCAGGAACTTCTCGAGGCGCTCGTCCTGGTGGCCGTCATCGGCCGCGAGGCCGAGGATGCCGAAGCACGCATCGACCTTCAGTGCCAGACTGATGGCGTCGGCATTGGAGTCTTCGCCGTTCGGCTGACCCTGGTCGGACGGCCAGATGAAGTTCGCGCCGGCCACGCCCTCACACACGTAGTCGTAGACCATCCGAACTTCATGCGCGACGTCCCAGGTGGTGAGACCGCCGGCCGCGGCGGCGCAGAGGGGCACCGCGCCGTCGATCTTGAGCTTCAGCGTCGCGTCCGCCGTGACCGCGCCGCCACCCGAGAAGCCGGTGATGATCACGCGCTTCAACTGATCGCCGTGGCCCGAGGACTTCTGGACGTACTTGATGATGTCCTTGATGTCCTTCGCGGAGTGGAAGGTCGCCCAGCCGCTATCGGTGTAGGTGCCCGCCGCGACGGCCTTGCCCATCGGCAGCAGCACCTCGTCGACGCCGAGGTACGAGATGTTGTTGCAGAACCGGTTCGGCCCACAATCGGAATCCTGCGCGCAGGTGAGCTGCGACGCATGGCTGCAGGTCTCGTGCGGACGGATGTGGAGGTCGTTCAGGTCGAACCCGTGATTGACGATCACGAGGTCGCCGTCCCAGTCGGACGGGAACGTCACGCGGAAGAAGCCGCCGGTCTTCCCTGCGCCGGTCTGCTCGTCGCACGTGTAGCCGTCGACCACGTGGTCGGCCGGGCAATCGGAAAACGCAGACGCGACCGTCGGCGAGGTCGCAAGCGCGAGCATGGCGCCGAGCGCCTGGAGCTGCATTCGAAATTTCACGGTTATCCTCCTGGTGGGGCGCCAGGGACTCGCGCCGTTCTGAAGGCGCTAACACGGCGGAAACCGCGCGGTCAACGAAGAATCTCGGACGGTGTAGTGCGTCAGGGCTGCTTCCGCACCCGCATGCCCTCGGCGTCGCGGCCGAGCGCGAGCCCGGGCTCGGCCGTGCGGGCGCGCTTCTCGGCCTTCCACGCCTCCCCGGGGTCGACCTTCCGGTAGTAGACGTTCGCGAGTGCGATCCAGCGGTCGGCGTTGCCGGAGTCGAGCTCCGCGGCGGCCCGCAGATGGGTCGCGGCCTCGTCGAACGCGGTGAGCTTATAGAGGAGCCCGCCGAGGTCGCCATGGTTCTTGGCGGTGGGCGCGGCCTCGACGGCCTTCCGGAAGACGTCGATTCCCTCGATGACCTGGCCCGCCGCGATCAGCCGGTCCGCTTCCGCACGCAGCGCCGCACCGTCGACGGGGGTCGCGGCGACCGACGGCTCGACCGTACGCGTCGCAGTGCGCCCGGGCGGCGGCGCTGCCGGCAGAGCGGTCGGCGCGGCCGGCAGAGGCGCATCCGTCCCACAGCTCGTAGAATCTCCGCAGACGGGAGCGGGAGCCGCGGGCGGCCTCGGCGACGGGCGCACCAGCATCGCCGCGGCGCCGATCGCGGCCAGCAGCGCGAGGGCGAGCAGGCGCTTCGCCGACATCGCCCTACCCTCGCGCGCGCGAGCGGGATGCCGCGCCGTCCGCGCACACGACCGGCACTAGTGATCCTCCCGGAGCTCGTATCCTTCGCCCTCTGCGGTGCGCAGTGGCTCGCCCCCTAGCAAACGGCATTCGGGGTGTTGACGAGCTGCGCTCGCACCGCGCCCGGCGATGTGAGCGAGCGGCAACGTGATCGGAGCCGCGAACGCCGAGGGCGACAGCAGACACGCGACGGTCAGCGCTGCGAGAAGTGTCAGGCGGAAACTCGGCATGGTCGGTCTCTCCAGGACGGCGGCGCGAGGCTCGACGACGCCGTAACACGGCCGAGGATGGCCGTGAAGCGAGCAATTCGCTGGGGCGCCGCGCCGGCTGCGCCGCCGCGGGCAGTCCGCGGCGAGCCCTAGCGCGTGGGCGCGATCGCCGCCTTTGCCTTGCTGGGACGACGCTCCCCGCGCTAAGCCTCCCGGGCGCCGCCACGTGTCTCGGCGCCCCGGAAGAATCCGATCATGCGCCCGCCTTCCTCCCATTCAGCGCTCGCGACGCTCACCTTCGCACCAATCTTCACCGCTGCGCGGCTGCTCGTGAAGGAGCGGCCGTAGCGGCCCCCATGCCCGCCACCTTTCCCGCCCGCTACGGGCCGTGGGCGGTCGTCGCCGGAGCCGCGGTGGGTCTCGGGGCGGAGTACGCCCGGCAGATCGCGGCGCGCGGCCTCGCGCTCGTGCTCATCGATCGCGACGTGGGTCCGCTCGAGGCGACGGCACGCGCGATCCGCACCGCGTACGGCGTCGAGGTGCGGACGCTCGCGCTCGATCTGGCCCGCGCCGACGTCGCCGAGGCGGTCGTCGCGGCGACCGCGGACGTCGAGGTCGGGCTCCTCGTCTACAACGCGGCCATCAGCGTCATCGCGCCCTATCTCGAGATGTCGCCGGCCCAAGTGCAGGCGATGATCGACGTCAATTGCCGCGCTCCCCTCTTCCTCACGCACGCGCTCGTGCCCGCCATGGTGACGCGCGGGCGCGGCGGAGTGGTGCTGATGTCGTCGATGGCGGGCAGCTGCGGCGCGGCGCACCTGACGGTCTACGCGGCGACCAAGGCGTTCACGCTCGTCTTCGCCGACGCGCTCTGGGCCGAGCTCCGCGGCCACGGCGTCGACGTGCTCGCGGTGCAGCCGGGCCAGACGCGCACGCCGGGTTGGGAGGCCTCGCAGCCGCCCGAGCTTCGGGGTCCGGGGCCGCACGTCATGGAGCCCGCGGACGCCGTCGCAGAGGCGCTGGCAGCGCTCGGCGTCGAGCCGACGCTCGTTCCGGGCGAGATGAACCGGCAGAGCGCGCAGCTCCTGGCGAGCCTGCCCCGCCGGCAAGCGATCGAGCTCATGAGCGCGGTCACCGTCCACCTCATCCCGACCCGCCGTACGTCGTAGTCGTAGCTCGCCATCCGGCGTGCGTGCGCGCCACGAGGGGCAGTCGCCGCGTTGACTACTCCGCGTCGGCCCCTAGAACTGGCTGCGGTGGTCGCGTGCCCGAGATCTCCTTCATCCTGAACCCTGCGGCCGGTACGGCAGAGCAAGCCGACGCGCTGCGAACGACCGTGGCCACGCGCGCGGAGGTCGGGTTGTTCGAGACGCAGAAGCCGGGCGACGGCCGGGATCTCGCGCGCCGCGCCGTCGAGCGCGGCAGCACCCGCGTGATCGCGGGCGGAGGCGACGGCACGATCAACGAGGTCGTGAACGGCCTGGTCGTCGACGGACGGGCGAGCGTGCCGCTCGGTATCGTGCCGCTCGGCACCGGCAACGACCTCGCGCGGACGCTCGCGCTCCCGACCGACCCGGACACCGCCTTCGCCTTGGCGCTCACGGGCAGCCCGCGAGCGCTCGACCTCATCGCGGCCGATGCCGAGGGACGTACGTCCTACGGTGCCAACGTCGCCTCCGGCGGGTTCAGCGGTCAGGTCGACGAAGTCCTGTCGGACGAGCTGAAAGCGACCTGGGGTCCGCTCGCGTACCTGCTCGGCGCCGTCAAGGTCTTGCCCGCCATTGCGACCTACGACACGCGCATCCAGTTCGAGGACGAGCCGTGGGAGCGCCTCGAGGCGCTGAACGTCGTGGTCGCGAACGGCCGGACCGTCGGCGGCGGAAAGCAAGTCGCGCCGCCGGCGAATCCCGAGGACGGATGGCTCGACGTGGTGGTCGTCCGCCACGGCTCTGCGCTCGAGCTGGTCGCCGTCGCAACGAGACTCGTGGCAGGCAACGTCGTCACGAGCGATCTCGTGAGCCATCGCCGCGTCCGCACGGTGCGCATCGAGTCCCATCCCGGTATGTGGTTCAACCTGGACGGCGAGCTGCTGACGAACGGGCCGATCACCTTCCGCTGCCTTCCCAGTGCGCTGCCGTGCGTCGTCGGGCCGCAGTATCGTCCCAAGCCGGCGTGAGCTGCGCCCCCTGCTCACGAGCGCACTTCTCGCCGCCGGGCCGGTCATGGTACCCGTATTCTGGGGTCCCTGAGGCGCCCGATGACCGGATCCCGTCCTTCCCATCGTGAACGATCGCCCGCGCCGGCGACGCCAGTCTGCGCCGACGATCATCCCGCGTCGTTCGCCGCGATCCGCGGGCAATTGACCAACCGTCGCGGCGTCCGCCTCGTCGACTACCTCGCCCAGCTCACGCCGCACTATTGGCGGATCTACCTCGATCTCGCCGTCGGCGGCGCGGCGCTCGCCGGCTCCGTCGCGGGCATCGCCGCCGGCCAGACGGCGGGCATCTCAGCCCTCCTGCTGGTGCCGCTCGGCGCGACGCTCATCGGCTTCTGGTACTTCTACCTCGTCTCGTTCATCCACGAGGGTGTGCACTGGAATCTCGCGTCCAACCCCACCGTCAACGACCTCCTCTGCAACGTGCTGGCATCGTGCATGATCGCCACGCACCTCGGCTCCTGGCGCCAGCATCACTTCGAGCACCATCGGTCGCTCGGGACGGTGCACGATACCGAGGTGACGTATTTCCTGCCGCTGAACGTCGTTGCCATGCTGAAGAGCTTAGCGGGCATGCGAGCGGTCGAAGCGCTGCTGTCCTACCTGCGTCGCATGAACGACGCGCGGAAGCCGGGCACGTCCGTCATCGACCCGCGGCTGTGCGTCGGGGTGATCGCCGCCGCCACCGCGCACGGGATGGTCGTCGTCGGTCTCTGGGCGCTCGGATGGACCGCCGCATCGGTCGCGTGGCTCCTGGGCGTCGGTGGCGTGATGCCGCTGTTCAACACGATCCGTCAGGTCCTCGAGCACCGCGCTGCCGACGCGAGCGCGCACGTGGACTACTTCCGGACCGACCACGGTGCTCATACCCGCATGTTCGGGACCGGATGGTTCGACACGGTGTTCGGGTCGGCAGGAGCGAATCGCCACCTGCTGCACCATTGGGAGCCGCAGGTCTCGTACACCCGCCTCGCCGATCTGGAGCGGTTTCTCGGGGACACCGCCGTGCGAGACGTCATCGACCGGCACCGCACGACCTACGTGCGATCCTTCCGCGACCTCTTTTCCGTGTGAGCATGCACCCGCGGAATGCCGGCGACCCAGGAATGCCCGTCTTCGTAAGTCGCCGCCAAACGGCTAGACTCGTGATCCGGTCGCGGACCCGCGGCTGCATATCCCGTAGGAGGAGAAACCATGACTCAGTTCCCCAGGAAGCCGACACTCGCGGCGGCGTTGCTCGCGGCCATCATGACGTTGCAGATGTCTTCGGCGAGCGCCGGAACGCTGGAGCGAGTGCCAGCGGACCGCGTCTGCATGGTGAACGACACGCGGTTCCCCACCCAGCAGATCCCCGTGCCCGTCGACGGCAAGACGTACTTCGGGTGCTGCGAGATGTGTAAGGGCCGCCTCGCAACGGACACGGTCGTCCGGATGGCGGTCGACCCCGTGTCCGGCAAACAAGTCGACAAAGCGACGGCGACGATCGGAGCGCTCCCCAACGGAAAGGTGCTCTACTTCGAGAGCGAGAAGAACCTGGACGCGTATCGAGCGCCGTGATCTCGCACGCGCACCCCTGGAGCAACGACGCCCGAGGGCGCGCTCACGGCGCCGCCGGTACACACGTGAGCTGCAGCTTGTCGATGTCGCGCTGCCCCGTGTAGAGCTTCGCGTCGGTCTTGAGCGTCGTCTTCGCTGCGCGACCGCCTGAGCGCAGCGGCACGGCGATCGCCGCGATCGGGCTGCAGAGGTCGCGGTCGGACGGGCCGACCACGTTCGGGAGAACGGCCGACATCAGCGCGGCGCGTTGCGCAGCGGCGAGGGGATCGTGCGCGGCGCGCGCCGCAGTCGGGCTGCGGAACGTCAGCTGCGACGCTACCCGTCGCGGCCTCCCCGCCTTGCCCCACGCGCGGCCGCCGCGCTAACGCATGCCCATCGTGGTGTCCAACGAGTGCGGGACAGTCGCGTCACCGCCGCCGGTCGCCGATCCCGCGATCGACCCGCGCCGACTCGTCGATGTGCTCACGGGCGCCGGCTACACGGAGACCGGGCTCGCCACGACGCTCGGCATGAGCGACATCCTCGGCGTCCTCGATGCGGACCCACGGACCCTCCTCGGGCATGCCACCGGCACCGATCCGACGTGCCATCTCGTCCGCACCTTCATCCTCGGCCTGCCGCTGGCTCGCACGACGGCCGAGCGCCTGCTCGCTCCCGTGCCGCTCGCGGCATGGCTCCGGGTCGGGCTCCTCCGGTTGGGCGACGACGACACGGTCGAGCCGGCAGTGCGCCTCGTCCCCTTCCACGACCTCGTGATCGCGTCGGATCTCCCGTCCGGCCGCGGACCCGACGCCATCGCGGCCGACTACGTGATGGGTCCCGGGCGCTCGAGCTTGACGCTCGCGAGTCTCACGGTGCGGCGCCCGATGCGGGCGGTCCTCGACATCGGAACCGGGAGCGGCGTGCTCGCGCTTCGCGCCGCCGCGCACGCCGCGCGCGTAGTCGGCGTCGATCGCACGGCGCGCGCCACCGCCTTCGCGCGCTGGAATCGCTGGCTGAACGGTGCGGACAACGTCGCGATCGTCCGCGGCGACCTCGGGACGGCGTTCGCCGCGGGTGCGTTCGATCTCGTCGTCGCCAATCCGCCCTTCGTGATCGGCCCCGAGCGGCGCTACGCGTTCCGCGACGGCGATCGGCCCCTCGACGGGTTCTGCCGCGCCCTCGTACGCACCGTACCGGTGCTTCTTGCCGAGGGCGGCATCTGCCAGCTGCTCTGTCATTGGGCCCACGTCGACGGCGCCGACTGGCGGACGCGCGTCGCCGCATGGTGTGACGACGTCGGCTGCGACGCGTGGGCGCTGCGCTTCGATACGATCCCCGCCGGCGCATACGCGGCGCAGTGGATGCCCGTCGGCGTCGGGGCAACGGCGCGGAGCGCGGCCACGACGCTTGCGACCTGGCTCACCTTCTTCGAGCGGGAGCGCATCGGCGCCGTCAGCACGGGATTGCTGACGCTCCGCCGTCGTGGCGGCGGCCCCTCACGGGTTCACACGCGGGATGCTCCGGCCGCAGTCGGCGGCAGCGACGGTGGCGTGTACGTCGCACGCGCGATCGCCGCCGACGACTTCCTCGCGGCGGCCGACGACGTGGCACTCCTGCGCACGGCGTTCACCGCCGCCCCCGCCGCGCGCCTCGAGCAGAGTTGGCGGCCGGCAACGGGCACATGGCAGCCGGCCGGCTCGCCTCGGCTCCGGCTCGTCGCCGGGCTCGGCTACACGGCGCAGGTCGAAGCCGCGATGGCGGAGGTGGTCGGGCGCTGCGACGGGACGCGCCCGCTCGACGCGGTCCTCGGCGAGGTCACCGCGGGCTGGGAGGGCGGCCGCGACGCGATCGTCGCCGCGGCGCTTCCGGGCATCCGCGATCTCGTGGAGCGCGGGTTCCTGCTGCCGCCCTGACGTTGCTGCGGCGCTACTTCAGCTCGACGCGGATCGGCTTGATGGCGACTTCTTCCATCACGTTGCCGACGACCTTCGACTTGTGCAGGCCCTCGGCGCGGTACGCGACCGGAAACGCGTCGTGGAGGATGAAGACGCGTCCGTCGCGGCCGGCACCGTCGACGCTCAAGAGCTCGGTGATGGTCAACGTCCGCTTCCACGGCTTGCCCTCGACGGTCTCGTTGATCCAGTCGCAGAGCGCCTTCCTGCCGTCGGTCATGGCGCCGCGAAGCACGACGATCCCGGCGCGCGGCTCGACGGACTTTCCACTCTTGCACGCTTTGATCTGCTCGCCGGCGAGCGACACCGATTCCCACTGGGAATCGGACTCGCTGGCGATGACCTGTCCCGCGTCATCAAGCTGATCGATCGTGACACGGAAGCCGACGATTTCGGTCGCCATGGATGTGCTCCTTCTCCGTCAGGTCTTGAACTCGATGCGGCCGATCTTCACGGTCAGGGTCTCGGTCTGCACGGTGCTCGAGGTGTCGAAGTTGACCGACGACCACTGCGTCGGGAGGCTGTCGTGGCACACGATCTGGCGGGCCGTCGTCCCGTCGGCCCTCCGGAGGTTGATGGTGATGTTCTTCCGGATGCACGTCCCGCTCTTCGTGTCGTTCCACCACTGCGTGATCTCGTCGGCCGGCGTGTCGAACGCGAGCCGCAAGGGCCCGAGCACGGCCTTCTTGAAATTCGGCTTCGGCTTACGCTCGTCGAGTAACACTTCGAGCCCGTAGACCGACCGGACCCGACCACTCGCGGCCGGCGCGCCGTCGATCTCGACGGAGAACCCGCCGGCGTGGGTCAGGATCTCGTCGCCGGGGGGAACGCCCTGCGCCCCTGCCGGTGGCGCGTCGCCGAAGAGACCCGCGCGCGCCGCGACCCCGATGCCGAGCGCCGTTGCGCCGAGCTTCAGCACGGTTCGTCGTGCCGGACCGTCGAGCTTGCCGCCGTCGTCTTGAGACATGTCGCACCTCCGAGGCTGCTAGCCGTTACCCGATCGCCGGTCGAAACGTCAAGAACTTTCGACCATTGGCGTCGTCCACGACCAGCACGTGATGGACGCGATCGATGGTCACTGACGCGAGCTACCAAACGGCTGCGGGAGTCGTCTGCGCGGCAAGCTACACGAGCGACGCTCCACGACGAGTGACGTCGCTCGAGACAGGTCGACGTCGCGGCAACGATTGACAGCCGACACCATGCGCTCCTAAACGACTCCACCATGTGCGACACCAGGGGTGTGAGGCGGGCGACGTGACGCAGCAACCGGTTGGCTACAGCGTGTCGGCACCAGCGAGATGAGCACGGAGCTCCGGGGCACGCAGCCCGCGCCGCCGGTGCCGCCCCATCCGCCGCTCGTGCGGTACTATCGCGCGGACGCAGATCGCAGCCGGTACGTCGTCAGCCTCTTCGACCGAAGCGCCCCCCACTACAACACGATCGAGCGGCTCTTCCTGAACAGCGGGCTCTGGTACCGGCGCGTTTCGCTGCGTCATGCGGGCTTGAAGAGCGGCATGAGCGTCCTCGATGTCGCGATGGGCACTGCGGCAGTCGCGCGCGGAGCCGCGCAACTGGTTGGTCCAGAGGGACGCGTCGTCGGCGTCGATCCCAGCGCCGGCATGCTGCAGCAGGCGCGCCTGGTCTTCCATGGGCCGGCGGCTCGCGGCATCGCGGAACAGCTTCCATTCAGGAGCGACACGTTCGATTTTCTGACGATGGGAATCGCCTTGCGCCACGTGTCGGACCTGGCAGCGACCTTCGCCGAGTATCTGCGTGTGCTGAAACCGGGCGGTCGCCTGTGGATCCTGGAGGGACACGTTGCGACCTCGCGCCTGGGTCATCGCGTTACCCGCCTGATCTGGGCGCGCGTCATCCCCGCGCTGACACTCCTGTTCACGCGTGACCGGGACGCCAAGCTGTTGATGGATTATTACTGGGATACCGTCGAGCAATGCGTCGCCCCGGACGCCATCCTGACGGCGCTCGCGGCCGCCGGGTTCCGCGAGCCACGTTACAGGGTCATGATCCCCGGGGCGTTTTGCGAGTACACCGCGAGAAAATCCGAGCAACCTGAACCCGGCCGCTCCGCTTGATCGCGGGCGCGCCGCTTGATCGCGGGGCGCGCGACGACCGCGACCTCGTCGTCGACGGGAGGATGGCGGTCGAACGTCCCGCCAAGCCCTGCGCGTCGAGGCGCGCCCCGTCCTCGTGGGCCGCGGACGAAACCGCGCTCTTCCCCGACCCGCGGTCGGGCTGGAGCGCCACGTAGTCCTCCGAGGTATGCCGGCCGGAACTGAGTGCTAGGCAATGACGATGCTCGAGGCCATGATCGGCAGCTCGAAGGCGAGCGCCGTGCTGCTCGTCTTCGGCCTCGTCGCAAGCGTCTTCGGCAGCCTCTGGGGATGCAGCTCGTCGGCTGCGCGGCCCGCGATACCCACCGTCCCGACGGTCGACCTGACGCGCTTCATGGGCGATTGGTACGTCATCGCAAACATTCCGACCTGGCCGGAGAAGAATGCGTACAACGCCGTCGAGTCCTATGCGCTCAACGCCGACGGCACGATCGCCGTGACCTTCACGTTTCGCGAGGGCGCGTTCGACGGCCCCCAGAAGCAGTACCACCCCAAAGGTTTCGTGCGCGACGCGACGAACGCGGTCTGGGGCATGCAGTTCGTCTGGCCGATCAAAGCCGAGTACCTGATCTCCGTCCTCGACGCCGCGTACACCCGGACGGTGATCGCGCGCACGAGCCGCGACTACGTGTGGATCATGG
This sequence comes from Polyangiaceae bacterium, assembly GCA_031400185.1. Classification (GTDB taxonomy): domain Bacteria; phylum Desulfobacterota; class Binatia; order UTPRO1; family UTPRO1; genus UTPRO1. The sequence goes on along the minus strand of JANNPN010000235.1, from coordinate 5,816 downwards.
CGCGCACGCCGACGATTCCGGAGGACGAGTACGCCGGTTTCGTGCGGCAGATCGGCGAATGGGGATACGACGTGCAGCAGCTGCGACGCGTGCCGCAGCGTTGGTGAACGTCGCTGATCGCGAAGATTTGCATCGATTAGCGGCCGCCCCGAACCGCTCGGACGGAGAACCGGAGGTCCGCGGGATCGCGGTCCACGTTGTCGTCACCGCCGAACCCGACGAACCACTTCAATTCGGTGGTGGCACCTGTCGTCGTCGACCAGGTCACGAGTCCGAGCGACCCGCTGAACACCGACAAGTCGGAACCCGCAACCGTCAGTAGCTCCTTGGCTGACGGCATCCGCCAGTCCGTATGTCCAGCCAGTCCCGGCTGCAGATCCAGGCAGTCGATGGAATCGCAAGGCGTCCGGCCGTTCACCTCCGACAACCATTGGCCCATCGCCTCACTCCACGCGTACGCGTCGCCATCACAATGCAGACAGGACGTGCCCGGAACCTTCTGCTCCCATTGCAGCAACGTGTTCAAATCGCTGGCCGTCCCGTCTCGATTGTCGATATATCGGCATGCCGCACCTGCTGCTGTCGCCACACGATCCGCTTTCGCCAGCGCCTCATCAAAATCGTCTTCGCACTCGGTGCGACGAACCGGCATTCCAGTCAATCGATGCACCTCCTGCGTCGCCAAACATGCCGCCCGATTCTTCGCTGCCCTGACCTTGGCCACTTGGCACTTCACGGTCGGGCTCACTTTCGCATTGCCTTCCCGCCCCAACCCCATCACTAGACCCAGGCTCATCACCATCGCTGTCATTTGGATTCGTGTAGGCCGCATCACGTTTCCCCTTTGCTTTGAGTTGATGGGACGCTGATCTGAGGCGCGCCGGCTGCGGGCGCGTCAGCTCTTCATCTGCGCCAGCATCGCCCGCATTTGCTCGTGCATCATGTTCACGGCCTGGAGCGGCCGGATCATCACCCGAAACTCGATGATCCGACCCTCGGCATCACAGGTGATGATGTCGACGCCGTTGATGTACTTGCCGCCCACCTCGGCTTCGAACTCGAGCACGGCATGGCGTTCCGACAGGACTTCCTTCGTGTAGCGAAACGTCGATGCTGGCGCGCCGGCGTTGGCCGCGGAAGCCCCGAACGCACTGCCTGCGGCGTTCAGGTAGAGCATGGTGACGGCCTTCCCTCTCTGCGGCGTAAAGACGACCGGCGAGTAGAAGACCACGTCGTCCGCCAACAGCTCGTCGAGGCCGCCCGGAAGCCCTCCGGCGAGGAAGCGGTGCCACTTGGCGATGGTGTGCTCGATCATGCCGCTTGATTCCGCGCCGCCCGCCCTGCGTCAAGCGCCGCCAGAGCATGGTTGCCGGCATCCGCACCAGCGAGCCGGCGAGGTCGAGCGAGAAAGCCGCGCCGGAACGACTCCCGACGCACCTCTGGAATCGGGCACCGCCGTTACCGGGAATCTCTGGAGCCGCGCCCCGCGCGACCGCGACGGCCCCCGGGGCCACCCCCTCCGGAACCGCCGCCGTGGCTCTCCACCACCGGGCTGACGTACAGCTTCACCTGGTCCATGACGCGCTTGCAGGCGGCCTTGAACCTGGCGTCGAGCGCGCTCGCGTCTTCGCCGGGGACCAGTACGATCCGCCGCCACGCCTCCTGCGCCTCTTCGACGGTGGTCTTGGCGGCACGCCACTTCGAATCGTCGCGGCGAGCACCCATGGCGTTGCTCGCGAGCGCCAACCGCAGCCGCTCCGCAAGCAGCTCGGTGGCCGACCTGTTCACCGCCACGACGGGCTCCTCTTCCTTGACGAGGTGCTCGACCTTCGCGATGAGCCTTTCCATGCGCTCATGGATCGCGGCGAGGTCGAGGTCCGTGCCCGCGAACGGGGCTGGCCACCGCGCGACCAGCGCGGCGAGCGCGGCCCTCCATCGCTCATGAAGCGCGTTGATCTCAGCGTCTTCCACGGGTGGAGCGTTCGAGATCGTCGTGCGCAGCGTCTGCACCTGAGCGGCGAGATCGGCGGGTGCCTCTTCGAGCGCGACGAGGCCTTCCAACGCGACCACCAGCGCCGCGTACTCAGCGACCTTTTCAGCGACAGCGACCTTGTGCCGGCCATGGTATCGCTCGAAGAACTTGTCCGCGGCTGACCGGAAACGGTTCCACACCACGTCGCTCTTGTTGTGTCGGACGGGGCCGATGGTCTTCCAGTCGGCCTGCAGCTTCCTCAGCTCGGCGGCGGCCGCGTCCCAGTCCGTCGATTCCGTCAACTGTTCCGCGCGCTCGCACAGGGCCTCCTTCCGGGCGAGGTTTTCGTTCCACTCCGCTTTCTTGGAGGTCAGAGCGTCGCGGCGACGCGTGAAGAACGCGTTGCACGCGGCGCGGAAGCGCTGCGCCAGGTCACGCGCAGCATCGCCCGGCAACGGCCCCCCGTCCTCCCACGCCTTCTGGAGCGCCTGCAATCGGGTGGCCGTCTTGTTCCAGTCGGTCGAGGTGGTCAGCGCTTCAGCTTGCTCGACGAGCGCGGTCTTGGCCGCGAGGTTCGCCTCGCGCTCCTGACGCACCTGGACGAAATAGATCGCGCAGCGACTGCGGATGACGTCGGTCGCGGCCTTGAAGCGATCCCACGACCGTCGCGCGGTCTGTTGCGGCGCGTCCGCTACCTCCTGCCATCGCAATTGGAGCTCACGTAGGGCTTTGGCCGTGGCCGCCAAATCGGTTTCCGTGCCCGCTTCCTCTTCGGCCTTCAGCGACGCGACGATGGCTTCGGCCATCGCGATGAGATCTTCCTGCTGCTGGGCGTTGGCAAACTTGCGCCACTCGTCCATGTCGCGCAGCTCTTTCACGCGCCGCCCCACCTGCTCCTGCAACGTGCGCAGGGCCGCAACTGCTTCACCCATCTCCTTCGTCGTCTTGTGCGTGCCCACTTCCTCGAGGGCCGCGGTGATCTCGCGCAGCAGTCGTCCGCCTTCACGCAAGGTCACGGTTTCCGACTCGGCCGTGCGCTTGGCGCGGGCAGCCAGCCGCGTGAGTTTCGACATCTGATCCATTCTCGCCTTCGTGGCCGCTTCGCGGGCCGCGATCTCACGCGCCTCGAATGCCCGGGAGACGAGGGCCAAGCGATCCGCCAGCTCGGATACCGGTCGCGACGCATCGTTCAGCGTGGCCACCAGCCGGCGGGCTTCGCGCGACAGAACCTGCCACCGCGCGGCGGCGGCTTTGTCGTCCTCAGCGGACAAGGATTCCGCTTCGACGACCAGGGCCCCGAGCGAGTCCTGGGTCTCCTGGAGTGCGGCGTCGCGCGCGTGACGTTGGCGGTGGGCACTCACGGCGTGCGTGAATCGCGCCGCGAGTTGCTCGGCCTCCGATTCGTAGCCGACGAGCGGCGGGAGCTGGGCCCACTCCTCTTCGATGGAGACCAGTCGCTGGAGGATGTCGTCGCCTTCGATCGTTTGGACGCGCCGGCAAAGCGCCTCGCGGCTCGCCAGAGCGTCGCTGCGTCGACGTTCCAGTTCGAGCGCGGCTTCGATGTCGGCTCGGCGCTGCGTCATGTGCGCGCGAGCAGCGTCGGCTCCTGCGGCGAATCGCCGCGCGGCCGCCGCCTCAGTGCCGGCCAGCGTATCCCAGGCCGCGCTGATGCGCGCAAGCTCCGTCGCGGCGCGTTCGGGATCCGTGATGTCCGTCAGGCCCTCGACGGCGGCACACAGTGACGCCTCCTTCTTCCGCAGCTCCTCTTCAGCGACGCGCCGCGCAATTTCCGCGTCCTCAATCGCCTGCAGCATCGTCTTTGCACGCCGAGCCACGGCCTTCTGCTGCGTGCGCGCCTCGATGGTCTTGAGGAGCGCAACGTCCGAGCGCGGCGCCGGTCCCACGTCTACCAGGCGATCAAACGCGGCCAGCGCAACGTCCCGGTGCTCGCTGTTCAGGGCCGTGGAGAGCAGCTCCTCGGCGGAGGCGAGGCGGGCCGCGGCGGCGAGCGCGGTGCTCTCCACTTTCGCGTGACGCGCAACGGCGCCGAGCGCGCGTTCATCAGTCAACTTGGCGAGCGCGACCTCACGCACGGAATCCGCTGCCGTGCTCTTCGCGATCAACGACACGCGTCGGACGTCCGACAACATGCCGGCGGCTGTCGCGGCTTCGGAAATCGATGGGTCGAGCGCCAGCCCGAGGAGTCGATCTGCCGCGGCCTCCTGAACGCCTGGGTCGGGATCCGACGTGGTCACTCGCGCCAGAACCCCCGGGTCGTCGACCTTCGGAATGGCCGCCCTCCGCACCCTGGCATCGGGGTCGTGCTCCGCCAGTGCCGCGAGCTCGATCGGGTCACTCAGTTCAGGGATCGCCTGCAGTCGAACGGCAGGGTCGGAATGTTTCCAGCGGGGTTTCGGTTTGAGCCTGTCGAGCATTCCCATAGGAGGCCTAGATGCCCGTGCCGTACGTGGAGGGGGAGGCCGTGCCGCAAGCGGCCCGGGCGACCATCACGGTCACACCCGCGGATTGGGTCGTCATCTGCATGGGTTCCTTTTCTTCGAGTAAGTGGCCAAGGGAATCGCCGGCCATATTCGGTTGTCGATTTGGAATCCACAGGTTGGCAATTCCAACCGAACGTGGCCACCCCCGCCGGCGTGCGAGCGCCAGCGCTCGACCGGCCCGCACGCCGCGGTGAAGCCGAGGTCGCGCCGCGTAGGATGGCGGCGCAGCGCGTGGTCGGGAGCGCTTCGTCGGGGACGACGCGACAGGGGTCGCCCGTCGTGCAGGGCCTCGAGTCGATGCGTCGTCGACGCCCGCGCTCGCCTGGCGCGAGCACGGGCACCGTCACGCGGTCAGTCCTGGAGCCGGACGACGTTCGCCTTGTCTTGCGTGCCCGAGAGCGGGATCGCCTGGTCGAGGCCGTAGAACCGGGAACTCGATGCTGCCGGCATTGCCGCTCCATGCCGCGCAGTTGAACGGGTTGCCGCGCCGGCTCGCCGTGCCGGTTCCCCCCCTGGCGCATCTCGGTGATCGTCGTCGTCACCTGTCCGGTCGCAAGCGCGACCGCCTGATCGGGTATCGTGCCCCAGTTGACGGTGTCGCAGTTGTTGCTGTCGCTCGCGGTCTCGGAGCTCTGCATGAGGATGCGAATGATCGCCGCGCCCGCGGGTGCAGCGCCGTCGGCCGCGGTGTCGATCGTCAGCACCGGCGGCGCCGGGGCGGCCGTGCCGTTGCTGTCGATCGAATACGTGACGTTGGTCCGCGTACCGCCGTCGCAGTCGACGAAGCTGTCAGTGACGGTCGCAAACGCCGGATCTTGGCGGAGGCGCCAGCACGCGTCCAAGGCGTTGGCCGCGCTCACCAAAGTCTGCACGGACCAGTCTGACCCTATGGTTTGGGTCAACAAAAAACGTGCTGATTCGCACCGTCGCGCTGTCGCCGATCTTCGTGTACCGCACCGAACGAGAGCACATGGACCCGTTCTTCGAGCAGCTCGGCCGCACCGTCCAGGAGCGGTGGGAACGCGCGGACTTCGCGTCGACGCGGTTCCCCGCCATCGCCCGCGCGGCGCTCGAGGAACGGCCGCCGGTCGAGCACGTGGATCCCGCGGCCTTCGTGCGGGAGTTTCTGCTGCACGATGCGCAGCCGGCGCAGACCCGGTCGGGATTCGGCCAGCCGGAGGTCGTCGTCTACGCGCACCCTCGGTTCTACATCCAGGCTCTGTTCAGGCTCGACGGGACGACCGACATTCACCAGCACGGATTCTCCGGCGCCTTTCACGTGCTGACGGGCTCGAGCATCCACGCGCGATTCGATTTCGCGCCCACGCGCACGGTGGCGCCGC
>JANNPN010000228.1:0-17103 GCA_031400185.1 Polyangiaceae bacterium | reverse complement strand
CGCCGCCGAGCGCGCGGTCATGGCGGCACGCGCGCGTTTCGGGCCGTCCGGGAGCAGCTCGGCATGGCGCGCGTAGAGGCGGGCGATGGCGTCGCCGAGGCGGTCGGCTTCGAAGAGCTCCGCCCGAACCCACCGTCCGCGTTCGTCGGACTCGATCAGCACGACCTCATCGAACTCGGCGAGGCCGAAGCCCGCCACGTGGGATTCGCTCAACCCCTCGAGCGCCAGCTGATGCCGTTCGAGCACCAGGGTGTCGCCGACTGACGCGAGCGCCTCCGACCGAAAGAGCAGGCGGTCCGCTTTCATGATCGATCGCCACGTCGAGAGCATCTCGCGGCGGCCGTACGTGGCGCCGGTCGGGTGGTGGGTGAAGTGCAGGGACTCGTCGAAGACATCCCCGAGCGCGTCGCGATCGCGGGCGGCGATGATCGCCTCGAAGCGTGCGACGCTGCGGGTTGCCGCGTTGGCCCGCAGAACCCGCGGCGGTCGCACGCGGCGTCCGACGGGCGCTTCGGGCTCGGTGCCGGCAACGAGCGCGTCGAAGCGCGCCAGCGCCTCGGCCTCCTGGTCGGGCTCGAACAGCTCGACCCGCGCGTAGAGGCCGTCGGCATCGAAGACGTTGACGGCGAGCATCACGTTCTCGAACGGCCCGCCGCTCGCGCGGCTGGTCCCGAAATAGACGTGGCGCGTGACGTTCACAGCGGGTGTGAAGGCGAGAATGTCTTCGTCCCGGCGGGAGAAGCCCGCGGCGAGCTCGGCCTGCCCGCGCCAGTGCTGCAACCACTCCTCCCGCCCCTGCGACGACCACGTCCCGAGGCTCCGGTGATCGACGCAGACGTAGGACGGCGAGACGGTGCTCACGACCTGATCGGCATCGAGCGTCCCATCCCAGACCGTGTGCGACGACGCGACCCCTGCCGCGCGCCTGCGCTCCGGGCCGTCCGGCAGCGATTCGGCGTAGAGCGCGTAGAGCCGTGCGATCGCCCGGCAGAGGTGGTCGCTCGCGAAGACCTCGGAAAACATGATCCGCCCGGCCGCGTCGACCACGATCAGGACGATCCTCTCGATCTCGTAGGGGCCGACGTCGAAGTTGCCGCCCGCGGTGCCGCTCGCGGTGACGATGCGGCGAGCGAGACACGATGCGTCGCCGAGCGTCGCCAGCGGCTCGATCCGGAAGCTCAGGTCCGGCACCCGCATCATGCGCCGGCTCGACTCGAGCTGGCCCTCGCGGCCGTAGCGCGTGCCCGTCGGGTGCTCGATCGTGTCGAGCGGGTCGCCGAGGAGCGCGTCGACGGCGGCGAGGTCGCGTTGCGCGAACGCGGCTTCGAGGGCGACGCACGTTGCGCTCGCAGCGTTCGCGTACACGCGGCGCCGAACGGGCGGCCGCGGCTCGACGCCCGCGGTGAGCGCGTCGAAACGCGTGAGCGCCTCGGCTTTGCGTTCGGGCTCGAACAGCTCGGTGCGCGCGATGAGACCGTCGCCATCGAACACGTGGAGGACGAGCATGACGTTTTCGAAAGACCCGCCGCTCGCGCGGCTGCTTCCGAAGAAGGTTTGATGCGCGAGGATCGCCGTGGGCGCGAGGGCGAGCACCTCCTCGTACCGGCCACAGGAATCGTCCGCCAGGCCCAACTGCCCCCGCCAGTGCGCCAACCACTCCTCCCGTCCCTGAGCGGACCAGGTACCAAGGATGCGCTGATCGACGGCTTCGATGGAGGGCGCGTTGGCATGCGCGATGCGGTCGAACTCGATCGGCCCATCGAACACCGCGAGCGAACGCGCGATCGCGCGCGCGCGCATCGACGCAGCGCCATCGGGGAGACTTTCCGCAGAGCGTTCGTAGAGCCGAACGATGGCGGCGCCGAGCCGCTCGGTGGCGAAGACCTCGACGTGGCGGAGCCGGCCGCGCTCGTCGGTGCCGTACACCCGAACGTCCACGATCTCGTAGGCGCCGACGTCGAAGCGGCCGCCGACCGCGCCGCTCGCCGACATCTCCTTCCGCACGAGGCCCCACGACGCGCCGAGCGTGGCGAGCGGGATGCAGCGGAGGAGTGCGTCGGGCGATTGCATCAGCCGCCGCATGCCGGTCCGGATATCCGCCGCGCCGTACGTCGAGCCGGTCGGGTGGTCGATGCACTCGGCGTCCTCCGCGAAGAACGTCTCGAGGGCAGCGAAGTCACGAGCGGCGACGATGCGCTCGAACTCGGCGCTGGCGCGCGTCATCGCGTTCGCCCGGATGCGGCGCTGCGCGGGCGTCGTTGGCAGCGGCGCGCCCGCCGTCAGGGCGTCGAAGCGCGCGAGCGCCTCGGCCTCGCGGTCGGCGTCGAAGGTTTCGTGGTGCGTGACCCGGCCGTCGGGGCCGAAGACCGAAAGCGTGCACACGGTACGCTCGAACGCGCCGCCGCCCTTCCGCCAGACGCCGGTGGTCGTGGTCTTGCGGACGAGCCCGTTCGAAGCGAGCGCCAGCACGTCGACGACGCCCAAGCGTATGCCGTCGGCGAGCTCCTGCCACGACCCGAGGAGCTTGCTCGAATCCTCGGGCGCGAGCGTTCCGTATCCGACGCTCCGGTGATCGACGTCCACGTAGGTCGGCGCGTAGAGCAGATCCAGATCGGGCGCGTCCCCCGGCAACAGTATGAAGGCGACGGCGCGCGCCGCGACCGTGGCACGCTCACGTTCCGGACCCGGGGGGAGGCTTTCGGCGTAGCGCCGGTACAAGACGGCGATCGCGTCGCCGAGATGATCGGCCGCGAAGATCTCGATCAGGACACCGGCATCGATGACGACGATCTCTTCGCGGTCGAACTCGCCGACGTCGAAGCGCCCGCCCCCACCCCCCGCCGGCGGCGATCCGGCGCCTGAAGAGCCCCAGAGACGCACCCAGCGTCGCGAGCGGCTCGTGTCGGAGCCGCGGGGCCTGCATGCGGAGCAGCCGCTCGTACGACTCGACGGCGCCGTCGCGGCCGTACGTGGATTCCGTCGGGTGATCGACCACCAGCACGGCGGCGTCGAGCAGGGCTGCGAAGGCGGCCGCGTCCCCCTGCGCGAAGGCGACGTCGAAGGCTGCCGTCGACAGTGTGGCCGCATTCGGGGACACGCGCCGTCGAACGGCGGACGTCGGCGCGGCCACGCTCGTGACCCCCTGCGGGCTCGCGTGCGAGAGGCCGGCAGCCCGGCGCGCGCGCTCGGCGAGGACGGTCGCGCCCTTCGCTTCCCAGAGGTCGATCGCGCGTCCCTCCTCTCCGTCGCCCTCGCCGGTGCGACCGGCGGCGCGCAGGGCGGCGGCGAGGGCCAAGCGCGCGTCGGCGTGATCGAGCAGGGCGTCGGTCGCGGCCGCGATCGCGACGGCGGCTTCGGCGAACCCGATCGCTGCGGCGTGGTCGCCACGCCGCGCCAGCGCCTCGGCGCGGACGCCGCGCCACGCAATCGCCGCCTGCAAGTCGTCGCCCGCGAGCAGCTCGCTCTCGTGCGAGAGGCGCTCGGCATCGGCGGGGCGGTCGAGCGCCAGGAGCGCGCGGCCGAGCAGCGCCGCCGCGCGAGCCGCGTCGATGCCGAGGCCGAGATCGCGGAGACCTTCGTACCCGCTGCGGAGCGCACGCTCGGCGGCGGGTGCGTCGCCTTCGAGGAGATCGATGCGTCCCGCGAAGACGTCGGTCTCGAAGAGGCGATGACTGATGCCGAGCTCCTCGACCATCGTGCGCGACGACGCGAGCATGCGGCGCGCCGCCTCGGCGCGACCACGCAGCGCTTCCAATACTCCCTGACAGCTGAGCGCCACCGCTTCCACCGCAGGCGCGCCCTGCGTGATGCGGAGCACGCGCACCACGTCGAGACAGCGCCCGCTCGCGCGCGTGACGGGGCTCGGGCCCCAGAGTGCTGCGAGCGGCGCGCCGGCGAGGACGGCGTTGGCGCGGCGGCGGTCGCCGGCGCGGCGTGCCGCCGCGAGCGCCTGGTCGAGGGCCGCTTCGCAGGCGCCGATCTTGCCGAGCCGCGCCAGTGCCTGGGCGTGGACGAAGTGCGCCTTGGCTTCGCCGGCGGCGTCTTCCAGCATCGCGAGCTCGCGGGCGGCGGCGCCGACGCGATCGGCCGTCGCATGGAGCGCCTCGGGGGCGGTCATGACGGTGAGCTGGCCGGCAAAGCAGGTGTGCCAGGCGCGGAGGCGTTGCGAGTCGGAGGCGACGCTATTCGACGCGGCGCCCGCGACGCGATCTAGCTCGGCAATCGCGTCGGCCGCGGGTCCGACGTCGCCGGCGGCGAGCAGCGCCTCGCACCAGTCGAGCACCAGGTCGGCGCGCTCGGGCGCGTCGGGGACGAGGCGATCGCCCCCGCGCCCACAGAGACCCGCCGCGAGCGACACGTCGTCGCGGGCGAGCGCGCGCCGACCGGCCGCGGCGTGACGGCGCGCCGCCCGCTCGCCGAGCACCGCGCCCGCCGCGTCGACCGGACCGAGCTCGCGGAGGTGTTGATGGGCCTGCTCGAGGTGCCAGCCGATCATCTCGTCGTGCTCGGGGGCGTCGCCGACCTGCCCTTCGATCCAGTCCGCGAGCCGCCCGTGCAGCTCGGCACGCGTGCCTTTCAGGAGCCGCCGATAGGCGGCGTCGCGGATCAGGACGTGGTGGAAGCGCATGACGGGCTCGCCGAGCAGCCAGCCGGTGTCGCGCTCGATGAGCTCGCTCCGCCGAAGTGATTCGAGACGCGCGTCGAGCTCCGCCCCGTTTCGTCCGAGCAGCGCGGCGACGGCGCTCCGCGAAAAGTGCCGCCCCACGACCGACGCGCGCTCCAGGACCGTACGGTCCTCGGACGCGAGGCGCTCGATGCGCGCCGCCAGCAGCGCGTGGATCGTCGGCGGCATCTCGAGCGCGGCGAGATTCGCGCCGACGATCCAGCGGTCGCCGTCCCTGGTGAGCGCCCCCTCCTGCACCAGCATGCGGACCAGCTCGCCGACGAAGAGCGGGTTGCCCTCGCTGGTCGCGAGCACCTTCGCCGCGACCGCCGCCGGCAGATCGGCGGCGCCGATCACGTTGGCCGCGAGGCGCATCGCCGCGCCGGCATCGAGACCGCCGAGCGTGACCACGTCCGCCACCACTCCGCCCGGGGTCACGAGCGTCGAGCGGAGGTCACGGAGCTCCGGCCGCGCGCCCACGAGCACGAAGAGCGGCACGCCGGCGCCCCATTGCACCAGGTGCTCGACGAGATCGAGCAGCAGCGGCTCCGCCCAGTGCAGGTCGTCGACCACCAGGACGACGGGCTTCGTCGCGGCGAGCCCGGCGAGAAAACGGCGCACGACGAAGAACGTCTCTTCGGACGACATGGCGGTGCCACCGAGCAGGCCGGCGATCCCGCCGGCAATGCGCGCACGCTCCCCTTCGTCACCGCCGGGAAGCGCCGCCACGACCGCCGCTCGGACGGCATCGGTGCCGGCACCATCGTCGAGACCGAGAACGCCGCGCAGCACCTGCGCGAGCGGCGCAAACGTCGTGCCGCCGGCGGCATCGCAATGCGCGGCGAGAATCGTCGCGTCGTCCGCGTGGCGGCATCCGAGCTCGTCGATCAAGCGAGACTTTCCGAGACCCGGCGACCCGAGCAGCACGGCGAGGCGCGTCGCGGGCGTCGCGACCGCCGCATCGTAGACGGCTGCGAGTCGCGTCAGCTCGGCGTCGCGGCCGACGAAGGGCGCCGCCGCCGCCCCGGCCGGCGGCTCGAGCGACTCCAAACGATACGCCGCCACCGCCTCGGCGCGGCCTTTGAGGGCGACGCTCCCGAGCGGCGCCAAGGTGACGCGCGTCGCGACCAGCCGCCGCGTCGCCTCGCCGAGCACGACGTCGCCGTCGCCGCCCTGCTCCTGGAGACGCGCCGCGACGTTCACCGGGTCGCCGATGACGTCGTCGCGGGCACCGCTCACGACGACCTCTCCGGTGTTGACGGCGACGCGGAGGCCGGCGACCGCGAGCGCCGCTTCCACGCCGACCAGCGCCCGAAACGCCGCCTGCATCGCGGCGGCGGCCCGGACGGCGCGGAGCGCGTCGTCCTCGGCCACGCGCTTCAGTCCGAAAGCCGCCATCACGCCGTCGCCGAGGAGCTTCACGACCGTGCCGCCGTGCGCGTTGACGGCGGCACGCAGCGCCTCGTAGTAGCGCTCCATCACGCGGCGCGCGGACTCCGCATCGAGCCGCTCGTGGAGGGCCGTCGAGCCGACGAGATCGGCGAAGACGATCGTCACGACCTTGCGCGCGCCCGCGTCCGTCGCCCCGGTGGCGGGTCCAGATGGGGTCGCGGCAGGCGCGCCGGGCTGCCGACCGCCGGCCGCGCCGAGCGCGGCACCACATTCACCGCAGAACTTCTCGCCCGCCTCGTACGGCGCGGAGCACGCGGCGCAGGCCAGCGCCAGCGCCGCGCCGCACTCGGCGCAGAACTTCCGGCCGGGGCGGTTCTCGTGCCCGCACGACGGACAGCTCACGCGTGCGGCTCGCGTACGAACCGCGGCGCACGGAACGCCGTCCGGATCACAGCGTCCTCGCGAGCCGAGGCTCTTCGATCACGTGAAGCGTGGCCACCGGTTGAGGGATACTCAGGACCGCCATGCAGCGAGACTCGCAATGCGCCTACGAGACTGCTCGCATGGATCGACGACGACCGGCAAGCCCCCGTGGTGGCGGATCGATAGGACCGCGCGCGGCTCTTACTTCTTCCGCGCCTGGAACCGACCGCCGGCGTCGCGCGTCACTTCCGTGAGCGTCGTGCCGACGCAGAAGCCGTGATCCGTCACGAGCTGCATGGTCGGCATGGAGCTGCCCGCGAGCGCCGCCGAGACGCCGGTCGGCAGGCGGGTCTGGCCCTTGCCGGGGTTGTTGGCGCCGGCGGCGCTCGCCTTGCCCTTGGCCGGGGCGCCCGCGCCGAATGCGAGCTTGGTGATGCCGTCTGCGCTCGTCTTCTTGTCCTGGTAGCCGAGGCCTTTCGTGCCCTGGGCCTTCCAGCACGGCTTCCCGGCGCAGAAGTCGCCGCTCCGATCGACGACGTAGCTGCCGGCGAGCGTCCCGCCGTCGCCGTAGAGACAGACGGCGGCGATCGTCGACCCGCCGACCGGATCGCCGAAGTCCGCCACGGTCGTCGCGGCGACGACCTGCTTCCACTGGAGCTTCAGCTTCTCTTTCCCCGGGCTCTGCTCGTTCACGTCGAGCTGCGCCTGCGCGGCGACGAGACACCCTGGCACCGGCGCCGCCGTGCAGTCGAACGTGCACGTCGCCGAGCAGCCGTCACCGCTCGCAACGTTGCCGTCCTCGCACGCCTCGCCGGTTTCCTGGATGCCGTTGCCGCACTGCTGGACGTCACACGCGTCGCCGACGCCGTCGCTGTCGGTATCCGCCTGCGCGGTGTTGGGAGTCGCGGGGCAATTGTCCTGTGGGTTCGGGACGCCGTCGTCGTCTCCGTCCTCGACCGCGGTGACCGCGACGACGAGCTGCGCCTCGCAGGTGGCACCCGCCGGGCAATCGGCGTCGGCGAGGCAGCTCGCGGGTTGGCGGAGCGTGCAGCGCTTGCAGTCGGCGTCCGCGGCGCACGTGAGTCCGGTGTGCTTCGTGCAGGTCCCGACGGCCTCGGGATCCTCGGTGCTCACGATGCACGTGTCGTCCTCGCACGCCGATCCGGCCGGGCAGAGGTCGTTCCCGGGATCGCACGTCACCCCCAGGTCGCAGCGGCCGGCGGGGCTGAAGAACGCGTGGCTCTCGTCCGGGACGTCGAGCGGGTTCTGACCGACCGCGGTGGCAACGGCGCCGATCACCGTGACGCGGCTCGTGCAGAAGTCGAACGACTGCAGGATCAATTGCGTGCTCGTGCCGTCGCGGTTCAGATCCTGCCCGCCCTGCTCGGGCTCGAACGTCAGGAACTTCACGACGCTGCCGCGCACTTGATACGGCTGGCGCGGGTCGCACGCCTCGAGCCGACACGGCGTGACGGCTTGGCCCGTGTTCACGAGCTCGCCCGCGACGACGTCGTAAACCTGCAGCACGCCGTCGGCGGCGTCGGCGTCGCCCGTCGGCGCGCCGTTGCTGACCGCGTTCAAGTTGGTGGCACCTTCCGCTGCTTCGGAGGTGCGAAACGCGACCAGGTGCACGTTGCCGCAGGCGCTCGGGCTCGCGTCGCCGGCGACGAAGTCCTCTGCCGCGACGCGCACGCCGGCCGTGCACGCCGTATTCGGGCCCGGCGTGCACGGTGCCGCCGCCGCGGCGTTGGCGCCGGCGTCGAGCGCGTACACCTGCAGGACGCGATCGAGCGCGTCGCCGTCGCCGTTCACGCCGCCCGGGCTCGACTCTTGGTCCGCTTCCGGCGTGACGAACACGGCGCTCGTGTCGGACACGACGAGCGCGTCGGCCACCTGCGCCGTGGCGATCCACTGGCTCCCGCCGCCCGTGCACGCAGTGCCGAACGGGCCCGCGACACGATGGAACGCCGCGACAGCATCGTCCTGGTCGAGATCGCCGTCGTGGTCGGCGCCTTCGCCGGCTTCCGACACCAACGCGCCGACCCAGGTCGGCGACATCGCGACCGCCGTCGCGGCGCAGTGGAGGTTCTGCACGCCGCCGCTCCCCGGCCAGAGCTGCGCGACCTCGTCGCTTGTGTCGGCGTCGGCGTTGAGCGAGCCCTTCGGACACGCCGGCGTCGTCGGCACGCTCACCGGCGCCTCGGGACGGAGGAACGCGGCGTTCCCGGCGGCCGTCGCCACCTCGCCGGCCGGGCAGAGCGTCGTCACGTTCCCCGTGGTCGCGTCGATCGCTTCGAGCACGGTCGCAGTGAGCTCACCGTCCTCGAACAGGATCGCGTCGATGCCGATCGGGTCGGCGGGATCCGGGCCGCGGACGAAGACGTCGTAGACGCCGTTGGTGTCGTTGCCGGGTCCGAGCAGATTGGTCGCCAAGCTGTGATAGGCGACGGTGCGACCGTCCGCCGAGAGCGAGAGCAACACCGATCCGCTGTCTCCGTCGGCCTCCAGTCCGTTCGGCCCGACGCTCACGCGCTCGGTCGTTCCCGTGGACCGGTCGTGGACGAAATTGTCGAAGGTGCCGTTGGTATCGCCTCCGGGGCCGAGAAACGCGTCGCCCGGGTCCTGGAACGCCACGAAACGTCCGTTCGCCGAGATCGCCGGGTATCCGCCGGTGATGTGCTGCGGAATGCCACCGGGGCCGACGCTGACGACGTTCGTCGTGCCGGTCCGGCGGTCGCGCGTGTAGACGAGCTGAAGAAAGAACGGGTTGGAGCCGGGCCCGAGGATATTCGTCGCATCGCTGATGAATGCGATCACCTGGCCGTCCGCCGACAGCGCCGCGCCGACCGCTTGCCCGTCCGTCT
Organism: Polyangiaceae bacterium; assembly: GCA_031400185.1. Lineage (GTDB taxonomy): Bacteria > Desulfobacterota > Binatia > UTPRO1 > UTPRO1 > UTPRO1. The sequence continues at coordinate 7,761 of JANNPN010000228.1, read as the reverse complement.
CGGCCCCGTTCGGTCCGACGCTCACCCGCTCGTTCGTCTGCGCCTGCCGGTCGCGTACGAACACGTCGGTCTGGAAGTTGGTGTCCCCGCCGGGGGACACGAGCGAATCCGAATCGCTGCTGAAGGCCACGAACCGGCCATCCGCGGAGATTCCGAGCGGACCGATGTTGCCACCGGCGTCGGCCTCGCCGCCGTCGTACTGGACGCTCACCCGCTCGGTCGTCATGAGCGTCCGATCCCGCACGAAGATGTCCCACGCCCCGTTCGTGTCGCCGCCGGGGCCGAGGAGCGTGGTCGCCTGGCTGCCGAACGCCACGAACCGCCCGTCCGCCGAGAGCGCGGCGCCGTACGATTCGCCGTCGGTCTCGGCCCCGCCGGGCCCGACGTTGACCCGCTCCGTCACGCCGGTCTGCCGATCGTGCACGAAGACGTCGGGCCAGTCGTTGGTGTCGAGACCGGGCCCGAGGAGATTCGCCGCGTAGCTTCGGAACGCGACGTAACGTCCGTCCGCCGAGATCCGAGGATCGGTCGATCCGAAGATGCAGAGCAGGCCGAGTGCCTGCGCCCCGCCAGGTCCGACGCTCACCCGCTGCGTTGCGCCGAGCTCGCGGTCGTACACGAAGACGTCCTCGACGCAATTCGTGTCGCCGCCGACGAGATTGCTCGCGTTGCTGGCGAAGGCGACCAACCGCCCGTCCGCCGAGAGCGACGGCATGCGCGACGACGCGTTGCCCTGGGAGCTCGGCGGAATCCGCTCCGTGTGTTGCCTCGCCATCGCCGCCTCGCCGCTCCGCACGAACACGCGGCCGTGCGACACGACGAGCGGCTTCCCGTCGATCCTCGGCGCGGCGTCGACGGCGCGGGGCGGGTTGTCATAGTCGGTCTCACCGACGCCGAGGCGCGCGATGCGGAGGATCGCGTCGGCGTAGTCTTGGTCGCCGTTCTCGACGCAGCGGTTCGAGTCGGTCTCCGACTCGAGGTACGCGAGCACGTCGTTCTCGACGGCGACCGCGGGGAAGCTGAACGGCCCGTCGTGGGACTGCATGACCACGCGCCCGTTCGTGCCGCAGCCGGCCGGGCCGGCGAGATCCTGCGCGACGCCGCTCGCCCGGTCGCGCAGCGTCGCGACCGTGTCGAGCATGTCGCCGTCGCCGTTCAGGTCGGCCCCGGCGATCGCCTCACTGGTCGTGAAGCTCCTGAGTGTCGCCGTCTTGTCGGCGAGCGACGAGAGATTGACCGGCGCCTCGGCTTCGAAGGCGTAGTTCACGCACGGCCCGTCGCCGCCGCAGCTCGCCAGGCACGTCGCAGCGGTCTCCTGGCACATGCCGGGCAGCGGATCCGGCGTGGTGATCTGCGCGCGCGGCAGCAGGAACGGGCCATCGTCGAGGACGCCGCTCACGTCGTAGAGCTGGCCGCACGGGCCGTCGCCGCCGCATTCGCCGTCGGTCGTGCATGGCGTGGTCGGCGCGCCGACGCAGGTCGTCGGGCACGCGCCGCCCGGACAGTCCTCGTTCACGTTGCAGCGCGTGCCGTCGTTGCCGCCGCCCTGACAGGTGCCGAAGCGCCGTCCGATGCGGAGAATCGTGTACGGGGCGTCGACGGAGCCGAAGAGCGAGATCACGTCGGGGTTGGCGATGCTCGGGTCGAGCTGCGGCTCGAAGATCGGCGGCAGCTTCCCGCCCTCGGGCGTGAACGAGCTCGTGAAGACGGCGTCGGGGATGGTGAACGGGAGCGGCGAGAGGAAGCGCGTCCGGAGGAGGCGCGGCACCGGGACCGCGCTCGGCACGAGCACGCTCTGCCAGCTGACCGGCAAAAGCAGGTTGCCGGCGAGGTCGACGCCGAAGCGGAGATTCGCGGCCGTCGGATTGCAGACGCCCGGGAGCTTGTAGCAATCGCGCGCGTACTCGTTCGGCGCCGGCAGCGCCGTGAAGTGCGGGAACGTCGCGAGCGGGACGCTCGTCCCGCACGAGCCGTCGTTGGCGTAGAAGTCGTCGACGCAGGCGCGGAGGCCGCCGTGACTCGTGCACGGGCTCGCCGCGAGGCCGCACGGCAAGGGATCGCCGGGCGCGGTGACGGCGATCGCCGCCGGGCCTGCGAGCGTGGAATCCTCGTCGCCGGCGACGCACGTGCCGTCGGAGCAATCGCTCGGCTGCGTGCAACGCTTGCCGGCGTTGCTGCCGCCGCTGCACGTCGAACGCGTGTCGGGGAAGCGGAAGCTCAGGAAGCGCTCGCCGTTGTGCTCGACGATCGCCAGCCCGGAATTCGCGGCCGCGATGCACGTCGCCGTGCCGCCGCCGGTCAGCTGCGCCGCGCAGGTCGCGAGCGGCTTCTTGAGGGCGCTGCAGTTGGCGGCGGACGTCAGCACGACGGCGTTCCGCGGACCCGTCGGCGGCTGGAAGACGATCGTGACGAGGTGGTCGGCGGCGTCGGCCGTGAGACCCACCGTGCCGGCATCACAGTCCCGCAGCGTCACCTCGAGGCGCTCGCCGGGCGCCGCGAAGGGACGGTTGGTGGCGCCGAGGGCGGCATTGAAGCTCTTCGCCGTGCCGGGGATCAGGTTGCAGCCGGCGTCGGCGTGCCGCGCGAGGCCCAACAGCGCGAGCAGAGCGACACTGATGCGCCCAATAAGCGAATCGAATGAACTGGTGATCCGCGGATTCCGGGATCGCGGGGCAACGCCCGTCTCGCTGCGGAATGGGCGCGCCAGGTGCCCGTCCCTGATGTCGTGCTCGGTACTCAAAAACCGTCGGTCGATGGAGCGGAAGTACACCTGCGCTACCCGTGTTCACGGGAGGCGTCAACGATTTTATTCGTGAACGGCGGTCGGGGTGCGCTACGGGGGCGTGCCTGCCGCGCGCAGCTTCTCCAATCGTTCGTAGGAAACGAACGGATAAAATTTTCGCTGTGGACGATCCAGCGACGGCACGACCTCGAGCGTGCACGCGATGGTTGGCCCCAGGGTAGTGCGCAAACTCTGCTCGAGCGCGGCGAGGGCCGGGGGACTCGCTCCTTCGAGCACCAGCCGCACGTGAAACGCGTCTCGTTGTGTCTGCGTGATCTGGAACCTCCGGACCGCGAGGCTGCTCCGTTCGATGAGCTCTCCGAGCTCGTACCCGTGGAGCTGACGACCGTCCGAGAGCCGAAACCGATCGGTGACGCGGCCGTCGATCGGCGGCCGATCACGGTGCGGCGCGGCGACCCGCGGAGCGCTCGCTCCGCGGCGATGGGTAGCGTGCCGGCGAGTGCCGTCGGGTCGCGTGCCCCGCATCGCCGCGACGTCCCGCATGGAGGTGCGGAGGTCGTGGCGCGCATCCGCTTGACAGGTTTGCAGCACGCCTCCTAAGTCCGCGCCGTGACACTCCGTTTCGGCTGGAGGTCCGCTACCTGCCTCTGCCTGCTCGTCGGGGCATTGGCTCGTTTCGCCTGGATTGGCGACGTCGAATACAAAGACGACGAAGATCAGGTGTTTCAGTATACGCAGGCGATCCACGCGACCGATCTGTGGCCGGCCCTCGGACAGACCTCGGGCCTGCGCGAGCTCCGTCATCCCGCGCTCGGCGTCTGGTCGTTCGCAGCCCTGGCGCGCCTTCTTCGCTTGCACACGCCTCTCGCCGTGACCCTGAGTGTTTCAGCACTCTCGCTGATCGCGGTTGCGTTGCTCTTTTGGTTTGCGTGGCGCGTCGTTCCCGTTTCGCAACGCGACGTCTGGCTGTGGACCGCTGCACTTGCCAGCATCAATCTCGTTGCGATCGTGAACGGGAGGAAAATGTGGATCCCGAGTCTGCTCCCGCCGTTCTCCGTCGTCCTTCTGATCGCCTGGTCGTACCGGCACACCACCGCTGGGGCCCTCATGTGGGGAATCGTCGGCGCGTTGATCGGGCAAATTCACATGACGGGGTTCTTCTACGCTGCGGCCGTGCTGATCGGTACGGCGCTGTTCGCGAGGAAGAGCGCACGCTGGCGCGCATGGCTGGCCGGCTCAGCGTGGGGCGTGATCCCCGCCTTCGCCTGGCTCTCCTATGTGTGGGTCCGCCGTTCCGACCTTCTGGACCACGCCTCGACCTTTCCGCGGGTGCTGTCCGGCTTCGATTTCTTTCGGATGGCATTCGACATTTCACTGAGCCAAACGGCCGAGTTCAATATCGGCAGCTATTTCCATGAATATCTCGCGTACCCGGTGCTCTTAGGCGTCTCCACGCAAGGCGTACACGGCGCCCGATTCTGCCTGTACGCGATCGGCATACTCGCCCTCGTCGTTGCATCGGTGGCGACGCTCAGGAAGCTCGGCGATTCCGCCGCCCGCCGGTCTCTTACCGATAGCCATCTTTGCCTGTTCAACGCCGCGCTGGCGGGAATCCTGATGTCCGCCTCCGGTGTGCCAAATTCACCACACCACCATCTCATGGTGTTCCCCCTCGCATACCTCTGGATACCGATGGCGGTGATCGCGTATCTGCCGCGGCCGAGAATCTGGCTCGCGGCCGTGTGGATGGGGAGTGCCGTCTGTACCCTCGCCTTCTTGCAGTTCATCCATCAGCACTGCGGAGCGCCGAACGCAGACTACGGAGTCGCGTATCGATGTCAGGACAGAACGGTCGCACGGACGCCCAGCGCCGGCGCGTCGGGGGGCTGGTCACCCGCCCTCATGGCGCTCATTCGGCCCGGACAAGAGGAGGTCATCGCCCGCATGCTCGGTCGCGGCGAGCTGCTGGCGGGCTCCTGTCGGATGGTCGAGGGAGCGATCGATCGTACGGTGGCCCGCGGCACGTACTCGTGCGGACACGACAGGGTCACTGTGCAGCTCGTGCACCGGAGCAAAGCGCCGGACGACGCGCTGCTCGCGGCGGATTTCGCAGTCGTCCTCGTCGAGGGCGCCCCGCCGGCAGGCTTCGTCGACGCGATCGCGGCGCACGTGCGCACAGCGGCGCCCCGATTCGAATGGCTGCTCGAAGCCGGTCCGACACCCGCCGTCGGCGAAGCGGCGGAGACCGGACCCGATGGCCGCTATCGCCCCGTCCTCACGTCGCGGCTGATCGTGGTGAGGATGCTCGGCGGAGCCGTCATCCTGCTCCTGTCGTGGCCGTGGTGGGGTGGAGGTGTCACGCGGACCCGCGCAGCGGGGATGCAATGAGCGCGTGACGGCTCGGCAGGCACCGTGACCGCGAGCCGTCGCTCGTGAACGGGGACCCCGCGTGGCTCGAAAATGCCCGGGTGTCGCGTTTTTGACCCGCACCATCACCGCCGCCCGACACCGCTGCCGTAGCGAGCGACCGGTACGTGTGCGATGGATTGATGCATGGGCGACAAATCACCGAAGTCGAAAGAGCGCGGCCTGAAGCAGAAGAGCACCGCAAAAGGCGAGGGCGCGGCCGCCGCCAAAACCAAACAGGCAGGCTACAGCCACGTGCAAGAGCCCGTGACGGGGAAGAAGCGCTGAGGCGTCTTATCGTCTACGAACCATGAGCGCGGCGTGAACGTCGCGGACGTCACCATGGGGAGCAAGCGCGGCGACCCGTCGGTGCTTACCGTCTCGCGGTGAGCGGTAGGGTCGGGAGCCGAGCCGCGGGTCCCGGCCGAATTCACCCCGCGGCACCCGACCGGCCCGCCTGCCGTCGCCCGTACCACTCCATCAGCGGGGTCACCGACACGCCGTGCACCACGATCGAGATCGTGACGATGCCGATCGTGACGCCGATGAGTTGCTCGGCGAGCGCGCGCGGCAGACCATGATTCACGGCGTACATGAGGTAGTAGATCGAGCCGATTCCACGGATGCCGAACCATGCAATGAGGCTCCGCTGGACGCCCGTCGAGCGCGAGCCCAGCAGCCCCGCCCATACACTCGCGGGCCGGATGATTCCGAACAGCAACGGCGCGAACCACACCAGCGCGGACGGCACGGACACATAGGACAGCATGGCGCCGATCATCAGCACGACCGTGATCTCACCGATCCGCTCGAGCTGCTCGTTGAAGCCGAGCGCGGCGCGCATCATGAACGCGGTCGCATGCGCGGGATCGGTCGCGACGGCTTCTTCTGGTTGGATCTCGCGACCCTCGGTCCTCCGCGACGCCGCGCGCAACGCCTCGTGCAACTCGGTCGGGTCGTCCGGTTGCCCTTGGATGCGGCGGAGCGCCAAGCCCGCCGCGAGCACCGCGAGGAATCCGTAGGCATGGACCAGCAGCGCCACGCCGTACGCGAGCGCGATCAGCCCGAGCGCCAGCAGCTCGTCCAATCCAACCGCTTCGCGGTGATGCACGCGGAGATACAGGACGAGCGAGCCGACCGCGTAGCCGAGCAGGCTCCCGATCAGCACACCGCCCGCAACGGCCCAGACGACGTCGACGACGATCCAACGCCAGCCGCCGGCGCCGAGCTCGTGCAGCCCCAACAACCCCAAGCCGAGCATCACGAAGGGAAACGCGGTCCCGTCGTTCAGTCCCGCTTCCCCGCTCAGACCGAAACGCAGTCGGTCACGATCGCGGGGATTCGCCACCTGTACGTCGGAAGCGAGCACTGGGTCGGTGGGGGCGAGGATCGCGCCCAGCAACAGCGCCGCGCCGAGCGGCATTCCCAGCGCGAGCACGCCACCCGCCGCGATCAACGCGACGGTCAGCGCCATGGAGACGACGGCAAGACGCAGCGGAACGTGCCAACGGGCATCGCGAAGCGGCACGGACAGCTTCATGCCCGTTACGAAGAGCGAGATGAGCACCGCGATCTCCGCCAACCGTTCGAAGAGCTTCGACTGCTCGAAGGGATCGGCGCTGAGCAAGCCTAGCCCAGCAGGTCCCAATCCGAAGCCGACCGCGAGATAGAGCATCGATGTGGACAGCGGGAGGCGCGCCAGGAGCGTCCCGCCCAATGCCATGGTGATGAACAGCACGCCGATGATGGCGCACCACAGGGCGAATGCATCGAGGGGCATGGAATGCGTGGGGGTCATCTCAGGGCGCGGCTTTCGTCCCCCTTCTCCCATCCGGCAGCATCGCTCGGAAGGCTTGACTGTGCCGGTGAGGCAGCGGAGGGGATGGGTTCGAACCCACGAGGGCTGGGGGACGGAGCGATGCCATCCGCGGCGCCGCCCCGTCCGGCATACGCCACGAAAGATTCGTCGCCGCCAGGCGTCGTTCCGCTGATGCCGAGGAACGGATCGAAGACGTCGACTCGTTGGCGTACGGTGCAGCTCTTGGCGCTGGGATTCGCGGTCGCCTGCGGATGCGGTGATGGGCAGCGCGGCACGCCAGAAGACGGCGCGCCCAACCGTGCCGACGATCCCCCAGAGGTGATGCTGAGCGCTGCGCAGCTCTACGGTGAGCAATCGCTTGCCGGCCGCGCCACCACCAAACCAGTTGCGCTGCGGCGTACCGACGACACGCTCCAGGTGCTCGATTTCGGCGAGGACGCCGCCCCCTCTCCCTTCGGCGCGGCCCCTGTCTTCTCGTCGGTGAACACGGCGTGGGCCGTCGGAGGATCACGCCACGATCCTTTGCAGTCGCTGCTCCGGAGCGACGACCTGGGGGGCAGCTGGCGCATCGTCGCCGATCTGCCAATGGCTGCGCTCTCCGCCCTGAGTCTGCATGTCGAACGCAACGCCCAAGGCTCGTTGACGGCGTGGGTCGCCTTCCGGGACAGCGAGGCGTTCTTTCCCGGCGGGCCGCGGGTGTTCACGCGGCCAGTCGACGGCGAGGCGCCGTGGACTGAGGTCTCGGGAATCCCGTCTGGTCCCGCGTTACGCACCGCCGTCCTGGCGCGACGTG
>JANNPN010000253.1:0-21421 GCA_031400185.1 Polyangiaceae bacterium | reverse complement strand
CCCCGTCGACATCCGTTCGAGAGGTGAAGAACGGGGTGCTCGGTACCGAGCGCGCAGATTCGCCGCCAGGGGCAGCCACGGCACCGCGGCGGACATGCTCGGGCGGGGTGCGCTCGGGGACATGGGTAACAGCTCTTATCGCAGAGACATGGGTGACAGTGGCGATTCTCCATTGACAAATGGTGCGCTGAATGTAAAAGATAGCCCAGTCAAGTGTCGCGCCGACCTCGACAGCTCGCTCTCGATCTTCCTCCGGCCCGCCGATGGGGCGGGCGTCGCGAGGGTGCCGGGCGGAAGCCGGTGGGGTCGAAGCGCATGGGGCTGCCGCATCGGTCTCGCGAGCATTTCCGGACGTCGCTGCCGGCGCACGTCACATTGCGCATGCGCGCCGATGTGCCGTCCCTTCGCACGACGCCGATCCTGCGCGCGATCGAGAAGACATTCGCGGTGGGCTGCGAGCGGTCGGATTTTCGGCTCGTGCACTATTCTTTGCAGGGCAACCACGCGCACCTCATCGTCGAGGCGCGCGGCCGCGCGGCGCTCGGGCGTGGGATGAAGGCCATCGGGGCGCGGCTTGCACGAGCGGTCAATCGCGTCGCGGATCGCACGGGCCGCGTATTCGCGGATCGGTATCACGTCCGGCTGCTGCCCACGCCGAGGGAAGTGCGGCATGCGCTGCGCTACGTGCTGCTGAACGCGAGACGCCATGCGACGAAGGCGGGCGCGGCGATCACAAACGTCGTCCGGCTCGATCCGGCGTCGTCGGCACGGTGGTTCGACGGGTGGCGACCACGGAGCATGCCGGCCGACGATACGACCATCTCCGCGAAACGCCCGGTCGCGCTGGCGCGTACCTGGCTCCTTACGACCGGCTGGCGCCGCCACGGCCTGCTCGACCCCGCCGATGTCCCGGGCTGATCGGATCATCAACGCACGCCGAGGTGTTCGTCCGCGGGGAACGCGGCTGAGATCGCGCTCGCCTGGATGCCGGTGACGTGGTTCGACTTCGGCGCATCTTCGGCTAACCGGCGACCCGCTACGCGCCCGGTACCTGTCGCTCATGCCACGCACACTTCAGGACTGGTTAGTGGGGCACGCAGGGGACTCCGGCACGCGCCGCGCGCATGCGCGGAGCGAGGCGACCACGTCAACTATTCTCTCTGCCTCCCTTGGCACGCTCCGCACCGCACGGCATGATCCCGCGACGCGCCGGGTGCCCCCAGCACCCGCGTTGGTGGGGAGGACGATGCGAGTCATGCGCTTCGGTGTTGCCGTCAGTCTGCTGACCATCCTCGCGACCGCGGCTGCGCCCGCGTTCGCCAAGGTCGACGTGCCGGTCGAGAAGACCACGCTCGCCAACGGGCTCACCGTGCTCGTGCACGAGGACCGCGATCTCCCGGTCGTGAGCCTCTACATTTTCTTCCACACCGGGTCGCGGAACGAGCGGCCGGGCATCACCGGGATCTCGCACCTCTTCGAGCACATGATGTTCAACGGCGGCGAGAACACCGTCGGGAAGTTCGACGACATCATCGAAAGCAACGGCGGGTCGACGAACGGCTACACGACCCGCGACTTCACGGTGTACCTCGAGAACTTCCCGCCGCCGGCGCTCGAGCGCGTGCTCTGGCTCGAGGCCGACCGCATGCGGGCGCTCGCGATCACGCCGAAGAACCTCGAGCAGGAGCGCGGCATCGTGAAGGAAGAGCGGCGCCTCCGCACCGACGACGATCCGGACGGCACGATGTACGAGCAGGTCTACCTGCTGGCCTACAGTGCCAGCACCTACCGGTGGGGGCCGATCGGCTTCATGGCCGACATCGACGCGATCACGCTCGAGGATGCGCAGGACTACTTCCGGACCTACTACGCGCCGAACAACGCGGTGGTCGTGCTGGGCGGCGCCGTCACGCCGAAAGAGGGGTTCGCGCTCGTCCAGCGTTACTTCGGCGACATTCCCGCCCAGACACCGCCCGAGAAGGTCGTGAACGTCGAGCCGCCGCAGAACGGTCCGAAGATGCTCGAGTACCACAAGGTCGCGGAGCTGCCGTCGGTGGCGATCGCCTACAAGGCGGTGAATGCGCGCCATGCCGACCGGCCCGCGCTCGACGTGCTGCAGACGATCCTCGGACACGGACAGAGCTCGCGCCTCTACCGCTCGATCGTCCGTCAGAAGGAGCTCGCCTCCGACGTCGGCGTGAGCTTCAACTGGGGGATCGACCCCGAGCTCTTCTGGTTCTCGGGACAGGTGCGGCCGGGGAAGACCGCCAAGGCGTTGGCCCAGGCGATCGAGGTCGAGATCGCCGCGGTACGTGAGCGTGCGCCCGCCGAGCATGAGTTGCGAAAGGCGAAGAACATCTTGCAGGCAGGGTACGTGCGCGGCTTGAGCTCGGTCTCGGGGAAGGCCAACCAGCTTGGCTTCTACGAGGTCGTGTTCGGCGACTATCGCGCAATGTTCACGGAGGTCGACCGCGTCGAGGCGGTGACCGCCGCCGACGTGCAGCGGGTCGCGCGGACCTATCTCGTCGCGAGCGAGCGGTCGACGGTCGAGCTCGTGCCGGAAAAATCGAAACCCGGAGCAGCACCTGGAGGCGCGCCGCCGGCGCCCGCCGGCGCGCCGCACGCCCCCGCGGGGGTGACGCGATGACGCGCCACCTCGCCACCATCGTCGTCGTCGCTGTTCTCGCAACGACGGCCGGCTGCGCGTCCTCGACGCGTCTCCTCGGCCGGAGCGCCGCGACCCCGCCGCCGATCGGCGCGCCGGCCGACAAAGTCCGCATGCCGGAGGTCAGCGAGCGCGTCCTCTCGAACGGCCTCACCGTGCTCGTCTCGGAGTACCATGAGCTGCCGATCATGCGCTTCAGCCTGCTGCTGCCGGGCGGCGCCTCGTACGATCCCGCCGGGAAGGAAGGCATCGCCGAGCTCACCGCCGCGGTGCTCGAGCAGGGCACCAAACGGCGGAGCGCGGAAGAGCTCGCGCGCGAGGTCGAGTTCCTCGGCGGCGATCTCGGCGCCGACGCCGGCACCGACTTCTCGACCGTCGCGGGCGAGTTCCTGAGCAAGGATCTCGACGCCGGCCTCGACCTCTTCAGCGACGTGGTCCTCAACCCCGCGTTTCGCCCGGACGAGCTCCGGCGCGCGCAGGGCCTGGCGCTCGCCGGCATCGTCGCCGCCCGCGACGATCCCTCCGCCGTCGCCGAGGTCTGCTACGCGCGCTGGGTCTACGGCGGCCATCCGTACGGCCATCTCTCGCAGGGCACCGAGGCGAGCATGAAGCGGCTCACGCGCGCCGACGTGCAGGCATTCTACGCGCGCCACTACGTTCCCGACCGCGCCATTCTCGTGATCATCGGCGACGCGAGCGCGGCCGAGCTCCTCGCCAAGGCCGAGCGCGCGTTCGGCGGCTGGCGCCGGAGCGGCGTCACGCTCGCGCCGCTGGCGGCGCCGACGCGGATTACCGGCCGTCAGATCCTCCTCGTCGACAAGCCCGACGCCACCCAGACCCACATCCGGATCGGCAACATGGCGATCGCCCGCACCGACCCGACGTACGTGCCGGCCGGCGTCGCGAGCAGCATCCTCGGCGGGGGCTTCGGCGCGCGTTTGATCGACGAGCTCCGGGTGAAGCGTAGCCTCACCTACGGCGCATGGAGCGGGTTCGCGGCGCGGAAGGTGCCGGGCGACTTCCGCGTCGGGACGTTCACGAAGGTCGACACCACCGGCGACGCGTTGCAGGTGGCGCTCGACGTGCTGACGAAGTTCGCGGCTGAGGGTGCGACGCCCGCCGAGCTCGCGCGCGCCCAGAGCCTCCTGACGGGCCAGTTCCCGAAGCAGCTCGAGACGCCCGGCGCCGTCGCGGGCAAGCTCGCCGAGCTCGCGGGCTTCGGGCTCCCGCGGAGCGACCTCGAGGCGTACCCGGCACGCGTCAAGGCGACGACGCTCGGCGACGTGAAGCAGCTCGCCGGACGCTGGGTCCCGACCACCGACGCCGCGATCGTGATCGTCGGCCCGGCCGACAGGATCGCCCCGCAGGTCGCCAAGTTCGGGACGGTCGTGCGGACGACGCCGGCGGGGTGCGAGGGGGCGACGGCGCCGACGGCGGTGCGCTGAGCGCGCGCGGGCTCGCGGCGGCCGCGTTTGATTCCGCCCCGGGCGTTTCTTAGCGTGGGCGGCGGATGTCGGAGCGGACTGCGGGAACGCCCTTTCGCAATCTGCCGTCGCTCGCGGCGCTCCGTGTGTTCGAGGCCGCGGGCCGGCACCTGAGCTTCACCAACGCGGCAGCCGAGCTCTGCGTCACGACCTCGGCGGTGAGCCGCCAGATCCGCGCGCTCGAGGAGGAGCTCGGCCGCCCGCTCTTCACGCGGGAACCCCGCGGGCTTGCGCTCACGAAGGACGGCGCGGTGTATCTCAGCCACGTCGCCGACGCCCTCCGTCGGCTCCACGATGCAACCGTGACGCTCGGCGGCCGCGGCGTGCGCCGAAAGCTCAGGCTGAGCGTGCTCGCGAGCTTCGCCGGCAACTGGCTCGTGCCGCGCCTTCTGTCCTTCGAGCACGCCCATCCCGACATCGACGTCGCGATGGAGGCGACGACGCGCTACGCCGACTTCTCCCGCGACCCGGTGGACGTCGCGATCCGGTTCGGCACGGGGCCGTGGGACGGCCTCGTGTCCGAGCCGCTCTTTCCGCTCGAGTTCTACCCGGTCTGCCGCGCGCCGGAGCGCGCGCGGGCGCGACCGCCGCTCCGCACTCCCGCCGACCTGGCACGGCACACCTGGCTCGAGGAGGTCCACATCCCGACCGCGTGGCCGCTGTGGCTCGCGGCCGCGGGGGTCGCGGGCCTCGAGCCCGTCCGACGCCTCACGTACGACCACGCCCAGCTCATGCTCGACGCCGCCATGGCCGGGCAGGGTATCGCGCTCACGAGCGACGTCATCGCGGAGCGCGCGCTCCACGAGCATCGGCTCGTGCGGCCGTTCGCGATCACCGCGACGGCGCCCTGGACCTACCACCTCGTGACGCGGCCCGACGGCCGGGCGGACCCGAAGATCGCGGCGTTTCGCGAGTGGATCGTGGGCGAGGTCGGGGCGTGGCGCGGGCGCGGCCCCTACTGATCGTTCAGCCGCAGCACCTGCGCGATGTCGAGCGTGCCCACGACCGGGAGCGTGATGTCCATGTTGAGGTTCGGCGCGGCGATGCTCGCGGGGCCGTTCTCGACCCAGGTGCCGCAGTCGAAGGGCTTGCCCGTCAGGGTCAGCGCGGTCTGGGCGCCGCCCTGGCGCGGGTTCAGGATCGTGCTCGTCGCGATGGCGGTCGTGAACGCGGTCTCGACGATCGGTGCCGGGGAGTAGTCGGCGTTCTCGCAGGGCGTCACGGCGTCGGGGGTGAGGCCGGCCGTCGCGCGGACGCGGATCACGGCCGCGCCGGCGCCGGAGTCGCCGGTGCCCGTGCCGACCGTGAGCGTGGGCGTCCCGTTCGGCCCGGTGCCGGCGCTGTCGACCACGATGTCGACGTCGTAGTTGCTGCCGCCGTCGCAATCGATCTCGCCGGCGTGCACGGGATCCTGCTCGATGCGGAGGCAGGCGCGACCCGGGCCGGCGAGCGAGGGGACGGTCGCGCCGATGTAGGCCGTCGCGGTGAGATACAGCGGCGTCTTGCCGTTGGCGTCCGGGAATCCGGCGGCGAGGCGCAGCGGCCCCGCGTTGAAGTTCCCCTGCGTTCCATTGCTGATGCCGAGGGTCGGGGTCACGCGGAGCCAGCTCGACTCGCCGTCGTCGGTGGGTGCCGCCGCCGACGGGCCCGCGACGACGCTGAAGTCGAGCGGACCGAGGAGCGCGCCGGTGAGGCACGCGCAGCCGAAGCAGGTCTCGCCGGACGCGCACTGCGCATCGGACTCGCACACCTCGCCGGTGCCGGGATCGACGATGCCGTCGCCACAGCGGCGGATCGTGCAGTCGGTCCGGCACGTCGCGTCGGGCGCGTCGGAGTTGGCGGCGCCCTCGTCGCACTGCTCGCCGGCGGTCGTCGCGCCGTCGCCGCAGAAGAGCTCGGGGCAATGCAAGTCCTGCCCCGGATTCTCCCGCCCCGGCGAGTCGGAAAACTCCGTGCAGGTGAAATCGAAGATCCCGGCGTCGGTGCAGCTACCCGAGAGGTCCCATTCCGCCGCGGCGACGGCCCGCCCGACCTGCGTCCGCTTCTCGAAGGACACGCCGGTCTTGAAGCCCGTGTCCACGCCGGCGTTGTAGGGCGTGACCTGGAAGAGCGGGCCGAACGCGCCGAAACCCGGCACGATCCCCTCGTAGCTGACGGCGTCGGATAGCGCGCCGTACGGATCGCGCAGCAGGATGCCGTCGGGACAGCCGTACGTCGTGGAGTTCACGAGGTCGCCGTTCTGGAGGTTCGTCTCGGTGCTCGGCGCCGGCAGCACGAGGTCGCAGTCGCCCGCCGCGACGTGCCGGCCGGAGGTGTAGCTGAAGCACGCGACGACGAAGCCGACGCCGAGCCCGGTGTCGTCGGGCACGATCGTGCCGGGCGGGATCGTCGCGGTGAAGTTGGCGTTGCCGGTCGTGACGCCGAAGAAGCCCGTGAAGCCGCACCCGTCGTTGCCCTCGACGGCGGTGATCGTGTAGCCGCCGAGGTCGGTGCCGGCGGGCGCGGCGATCTCGACGAACTCGTCGCGGTCGATGTTCCCGCCCTGCGCGAAGTCGTCGTAGTCGAACTCGTTGATCCAGGGCTTCACGACGGCGCCGACGCAGGTCGCGCCGACGCAGACGTCGCCGCTCGTGCAGAGGTCGCCGTCGGAGCACGGACCGCCGTCCTCGGCCGTGCAGCTCGCCGTGCAGCAGTCGCCGTCGGTCGTGTTGCCGTCGTCGCATTGCTCGGCCGCGTCGGTGATGCCGTCGCCGCAGACCTCGGCCGTGCAATCGGCGCGGCAGCCGTCGCCGGGCGTCGTGTTGCCGTCGTCGCAGACCTCGGCGCCGGCGACGACCCCGTTCCCGCACGCGGTCGGCGTGCAGTTGGCGTCGCAGCCGTCTCCGCTCTGCAGGTCACCGTCGTCGCATGCCTCGGCCGGGTCGACGATGCCGTCGCCGCAGATCGGCTGGCATGCGACCGTCGGGCCCTTGCCGCCGAGCCGGGCCGCGTCGTTCGGCTTGAAGGTCGTGAACCGCCCGCAGTACTGCGTCGGCCCGACCTGGAACCGCACCTCGGCGAATGTCACGGGCCCCGTGAGCGGGGCGAACTGCGCGCCCTTGAGCTTGATGCCGAGCTTTCCGCCTTTGTAGACGATACGCTGCACGCCGCCCGGAACGCCGAGCTTGCTCTTGTAGGCGAAGCCGCCGCCCGCGATCGCCCAGTTGGCACACGGGAGGTCGATCTCCGCCTGCACCTGGCTCGACGAGGAGAGCCGGAGCTTCGAGACCGCCGGACAGAGTGGATTCGCGAGCGCGTAGAGCTCGACGTCCTTCACGAAGTTGATCGTCCCCGTCGACTTCGAGCCCGGTTTCACCTTCACGGTGAGGGTGCGGCCACCTGTGAGGGTGGTCTGGGCGGCGGCGGAGCCGGCGAGGAACAGGAGGCACACGACGAGCGTGCCTCCGAAGGTCGAGTGCGTACGCAGCAAGGGGAACCTCCGGTGCGACGAGTGTCCGGGCTCGCTACGGGTGGCGGCGTCGCGAGTCAAGACGCGCGTCGTCAGACGGTCGCCGGGCGTGTCCTCAGTTGCTCGCGACCGTCGGTGGTCGACCGTCACGCCTGGGCGCGCGGCCAATGTCGTGTGTGGTGCCTTCTCCCGCTGCATGAAGGTTGCGATTGTTCGCCGGCAGGACAGCACAGCGCGACTCGGTTCGGACCGAGTTGCGATGGCCGATCCTCACCATCGATCGGTCACAGCCACCGGGCAGCGGTCCTCGCCTCCCGCGGCGGTGCCGCAAGCACTAGGACGACAGCGAGCCGGTATCGTTAGGTCGGTCGTCGCGCGACGGCGCCTCCCATGCGCGCGACGCCTCGTCGGCGAGCAAACGCTCGGGCTCGACCCCGAGACCGCGATACCAGGCGCACGTCCGCGCGAGGCCGTCTTCGAGACCGACCGTCGATCGCCAACCGAGGAGATCCGCGGCGCGGGTCGCGTCGGCACGGAGGCGGCGCACGTCTCCCGGGCGCGGCGCCTCGTGGGCGACGTCGAGCGGCGTATCACCGAGCACACGAGCAAGCATCGCGACGAGATCGTTCACCGCCACGGCGCGACCCGACCCGAGATTGATGGTCGTGCCGACGACGCCGTCGGCGGTCGCCGCGAGCCGGATGCCGCGCGCCGTGTCGGCGACGTAGGTGAAGTCGCGCGACTGCTCGCCGTCGCCGAAGATCGGCAGCGGCCTTCCCGCGAGCGCGCGCAGCACGAAGCGCGGGATCAGCTCGCCCGCGAGCCCTTCGTGGTGGGCACGCGGCCCGTAGGCGTTGAACGGCCGCACGACCACGACCGGGAGGCCGAAGCTCGCGTGGAACGCGCGGGCGTAGGCCTCGCCGGCGAGCTTCGACGCACCGTAGACCGTGGTCGGCGCGGTCGGGTGGTGCTCGTCCATCGGCTCGCGCTCGGCCGACCCGTAGACCTCCGAGGTCGAGACGTGCACGACGCGCGGCACGCCGGCGGTGCGCGCCGCTTCGAGGACCGTGAGCGCGCCGGCCGCGTTCACGTCGGCGTTCTCGCGCGGATGGACGAGGGAGTGGCGGACGCCGAGACACGCGAGGTGGAAGACGACGGGGGCGCCCGTGACCAGCCGATCGTCGGCGAGCAGGCGCTCGATCAGCGCGCGGTCGCGGACGTCGCCGACGACGAGCGCGTACCGTTCCGGCGGCAGCTCCGCGAGGTTGGCGCGCGTGCCGGTCGCGAGGTCGTCGAGCACGGTCACGCGCCAGCCTTCGGCGACGAGCTGGCGGACGAGCTCCGAGCCGACGAACCCGGCGCCGCCCGTGACGAGCGCGTGCCGCTCAGGCACTGCGGGTGTTCCGCGGGCGCGGCTGCCGGCGGTAGCGCAGGACCCCGCGCCGGCACGCCGGCGACGATTGCGAGCGGCGGCACGTCGGCGGTCACGACCGCGCCCGCGCCGACGACGCTGCCGTGCCCGATCGTCACACCCGGAAGAACCACCGCGTTGACGCCGACGTCGGCGCCGCGCTCGATCTTGACCGGCTCGGCCTCGACGTCGGTGTGCGTGACCGGCACTTCGAGCGGGAGGCCCGTGTGGGCCGAGCCGAGGATGCGGACGCCGGGACCGATCGCGACCGCGTCCTCGATCACGAGGCTCCGGGCGTCGAGATAGGCCTGCGGACCGATCCAGACGCGCGTGCCGATCGTGCACGTCCCGCCGACCCGCCCCTGGACGTACGCCTGGGCGCCGATGAAGACACCGTCGCCGATCGCGAACGTCTCCGCGTGCAGGAAGCCGGCGCCCGGATCGACGCGGAGGCCGTCGCCGACCCGGATCGCGAGCGCGCGCAGGACGGCGCGCCGCATGAGCGCATCGAAGTCCCCCGTCCCGTCGACGAACCGTCCCCAGAGCTCGACGATCGCCTTCGGGGTCATGGTCGCACGGAGATGGTCGGCGAGGCCGTGCTCGAAGTCGGCGTCGGGCGTGATGACCCGCGTGGCGTGCGTCGCGGGGAGGCGCGAGACGGGGGTGCGGCGCGGGCTCATGGTCGGATGCACCATAGCCCTTCGAGGCCGGTCCATGCATACCGCAGGCGCCGGTGCCGCCAGGCTGCGGGCTCGGGGAGGAGCGCCTGGAGCGCGTCGGCGCGCCGCATGAAGCGGCCGCGATCGGCGCGACGCACCGCCCAGGCAAAGGGCCGGCGCCATGCCGGCTCCGGATGGACGCCGTCGAAGACGGCCACGGAGCCATCGGGGCGGGCGACCCGCAGCATCTCGGCCAACGCGGTCCGCGCGTCGGCGTCCGAGAGGTGGTGCAGGAGCCAGACGCTCACGACCACATCGAAGCTGCCGGTGACGAACGGCAGCGCCGTCGCGGTCGCGACGAGGCCGCACCCGCCGCTGCGCCGGAAGGCATGGACGCGTGCCGGCGCCTGGTCGAGGCCGACGACGGCGAAGCCTGCGGCCCGCACGAGCGAGCGGGTGCCGACGCCGACGTCGAGCATCGCGCGACCCTGCGGGTGCGGACGGCCTGCCAGAAACGCACGCATCATCTCGGTCAGAGCCGCATCCGCGCCCGGCGCCAGGAGGCGCTCGACGAGAGGCAGACGATGCATGCTCGGTGCAGCCGTCGGCAGCCGTGCATCAGTCGAGAGGAAGCGCGGCGGCGGAGGGGATGCAGAGATCGCGGCTGAGCGGGGAGCGTCCAGAGCCCGAGGGTGGCGCTGGTGGCCGCGGCGACGAGCCCTTGGGGAGCACGGGACGGCAAGACCGCGAGCTACCTCGGAGCGCGGCGGCGCCGCAAGCGCGCTTCGCAGCCGGGAGCCACCTGTGCAGGCTTTCCTAGGGCGTCCAGCGCGTCCGCGCCGTGCGGACGCGATCCCGATCCGACGAGCGGAGCTGATGCCATAGCGTCGATTCGAGCTGGGAGAGCACGACGCGCGCGGTCGGCGCGTCGTCGAGACGGGTCGCGAGGTCGAGCACGCGGAGCGCCGTCGCCGCGTTCCGCATGTGCTCGAAGCGCGCCGCGAGCTCCGGGTCGGGCGGCGGCACTTCGCGGTCGCGAGGGAGGAGGACGGCGCTCGTCGGACCGTAGAAGACGACCTTCCACTGCGGCGACGCGAGGAAGCGGCCGAGGAGCGCGGGCTTGTCGAGGTCGATCACCGCCACGTCGGCGGGGTGGCGCGCGAGGAAGCCGTCGAAGTCGCGGCCGTGAATGAAGGCATAGTGCTCGTCGAACCAGGAGAGGAACGGGAACGAGCGCGAGTCGGCCATGACCTGGACCGCGGGTCCGAGGCGCCAGAGTAAATACCCGCCGGCGTCTCCGACGTTGTAGAGCCGGGGCCCGAGGCCGTGGCGGGCGACGTACTCGGCCTCGACGACGGGGTTCACGTAGCCGATCCCGAAGCCGAGCCAGCTCTGCGGGAACGGTCGCGCCCAGGCGCCCCAGCACGCGACGGCCGCGAGGTAGACGAGCACGGCGGCGGCCACCTCGCGGAGCTGCGGGGCGCGCGTCCACGCGGGGCGGGCGGCGCCGAGGGCGCGGACGTCGGCGAGCAGCACGAGCGCGCTCGGCGCGAAGACCGCCGGCCAGAAGTACGTCGTCCGGCCCCAGAGAAAGAAGAACGGGATCGTCGCGGCGTTCACGAGCACGAGCATCCAGTCCACACGGGCGCCGCGCGGACCACGGGTCGCGCGCGCCGCGCCGAGCCCGACGAGGACGACGACCATCAGCACCAAGAGCTCCTCGGGATGAAGCGCCGAGCCGATCCGGCCGCCGAACCCGACGTGCGCGACGTTCCATGCCGCGTCGGGGCGCGGGCGGGCGCCGAGCACGTAATCGGCGAAGAGCTGGCGGGGATAGGCGAGGCCGTAGGGATTCACGACGACGGTCGCCGCGGCGGCGACGGATGCCGCGACCAGGTGGCGGTGGACGTGCGGCGTGAGCGCGAGGCCCGGCGACAGGCGGAGGTTCAGCGTCTCGCCGACGAGCGCTGCCGCGAGGACAGGGGCCGCGAGAACGAAGGCGCCGTGGCTGTTCACCCAGACGAGCAGGAGGAGCGGGATCGTCCACGCGAGGCGGACGGCGGCCGTCTCGTCGGGCGCCCGCTTCACCCGAAAGAGCACGAAGGCGAGGAGGTTCGTCGCGAGGAGTGAGAAGAGCTCCGGCTTCACGATCGACCCGGCGTACGAGCCGAGCACGAGCGTCAGCACGACGACCGGAACGAGGGCCGAGCGGCCGACCCCGAGGCGGCGCGCTTGCCGCCAGGCGAGCGCCGCGACGGCCGCGAGGACGACGTACCGAAGCGCAAAGAGCCCGCCGAGCCCGAGCCATGTGTAGAGTCCGTCGAGCCCGAGCTCCGCGAGCCACGCGTTGTAGAGCATGTCGCTCGTGGCGGGCATCCACGAGAACGCGGCGTGGTCGAGCCGGAGCGTCCCGTGCTCGAGCATCTGGCGGGCGTAGGCGAGATGCCAGAAGAGGTCGCCGTCCTGGATCGGCTCGGCGAAGCGGACGGCGATCACGATCAGGATCACCGTCGCCGGCCAGGCGCGACCGACCAGGCTCACGGCGGCGGACCATAGACCAGCCGCCGCGCGCCCGGCAACGACGACCCCGGCGGAGAGATCCCCGCGTGGATCAGTTCTCGGTCAGCGTTCCCGAGCCGAGGATGGCGATCTGCACGTCACCGGCCCCGAGCCCGCTCGCGCCGTCGATCGAGACGTCGAGGCGATTCCGGTTGCGGCCGCCGACGAGCAGGCTGAGCTTCAAGGTCGCCGGGCCAGAGCACGCGGTCGTCGGCGTGATGTTCAGCGTCGCGGTCCCGAGCCCTTCCTCACTGAGCTCGTACGTGCCTTCAATGGTGAAGACGCAGGTGAAGACGGTCGGCGGACTATTCGGGATCAACGCGGTCACGCTCGTGATGCCGGTCACGTTCGACTTGGCATCGAAGGTGAGCGCGAGCAGCTGGCGGGCCTCGATCTTGAGCACGGTGCTCTCGTCGAGCGGGATGGACTCCGAGATCGCGATGTTGCCGGTGTAGCGGCCGCGGAGGCTCGTCGTGCTGAAGCGGTCGCGTGCGGAGGCGGCCGCGAGGCCGGCGATTCCGAGGACGAGCGCAATGGTGGCGATGGTCTTCTTCATCATGAGATCGACGTGAGCAGGTGACGTGCCAGTGCATCTGTCCGTTTCCGGTGACAGGTGCGTTGCCCGGATTCGCTGCGTCTCGCGCCGGTGTTCAACTCCGAACGGAAACCGGCAACCGTGTAACGCTTTCGTCGCGCACGTCGTGCCTGCGGCCGCCGAGTGCGACCGTGAGTAACGGCGAGCGCCGCACGACGAAGCGGTACACGGCGACCGTGAGCGCGAACGAGCTCGCGAGCAGCAGCGGGAGCTTCACCGGCACCGGCGCGCTCGTCTGGATGAGGACATACCCGAGCGCCACGATCGCGAGCTGGTGCAGGACGTAGATCGGCAGCGACGCTTCGGCGAGGTAGGCGCGCAACGGAAAATCATGCGGCCGCCGCGCTCGGGCGAGCCCGAGGAGTGCCACGACGAGTGCGTAGCCGACGACCGCCGTCAGCGCTTGCATCGGGAGGACGAGAACGAGGGACCGTCCCGCCAGCGCCTGCGAGCCGACGGCGCCGAGCCCGAGCCACGCGCCGGCGAGCACGAGATACGCGCCGAGCCCGATCATGCCCGCACGCCGCCACTCGCGCGCGACCCGATCCTCCCAGACCGGCCAGCGCGCCATCGCGAAGCCGAGGAGGAAGAAGAGGCCGTAGTAGGTCACGTTGGCCCAGTCGTCGTAGAGGTTTTGCACCCCAGGCCAGCGCAGCCGCAGCGTCGTTTGGATCAGGATGAGCGGCACGAGCGGGTAGTACAGCGCCAGCTTCGATGGCGGTGCGAACGTGCGGCGCGTCCGCGCGAGACGGCCGAGGAGCGGCGCGAAAACCACGCTGAAGGTGAAGAGGTAGAGCAGGAACCAGAGGTGCGACCACGTGAAGCGGTCGAGGCGCGTGAAGAACGTGGGGAGAAACGCGAGGAAGCTCTCGTCGAACGGCATCGCGAGCGCCCGGGCGCCGGCCGCGGTGATCGACAGCCCCGAACGGAGCTCCAGCCATTTGATGACGGGACACAGCAGCACGACGCCGGTCAGGAACGGGACCAGCAACCGCCGCACCCGCTCGCGGAGGAAGCCGCCGGTCCCGTGGCGTGCGATCGTCGCGTACGCCGACCACCCCGCGAGCACGAAGAAGAGCGGCATGTGCCACTGGTGGACGAACGCCGTGAGCCAATCGAGCGCCGGGACGAGCTCGTCATTCTTGACGTGGTATATCGGCAACACGTCGAACACCTTGGCGACATGGAAGGGGAAGAGCAGGAACGTCGCCCCGATGCGGAGCCAGTCGAGGTCGTAGCGGCGGCGCGGGTCGGGAGCGCGCATCAGGTCGCAGTGACGGCGCGGGGCCGCGGTCGTTCCCAGGTCCCGCGCCGGATCCCGCGCGGATGTGCCGTGAGCGGCGCCGGGATCGCGGCCGCGCGCTGCACGTCCGCGAGCGGCTCCGGCAGGAGCTCCTCCAACGGTAGGACCGGGAGCCACGACGAGCGCCGCCCGCGCCGCCACGCCTGGAAGAGGTAGCGCGGGAAGGACGGGCCCGCGAGCATCGTGCCGCGGACCGCGACGCCCGCGACGAGGACCCCCTCGGCCCAGCCGCGCGACTGTGCCCACCCGAAGGAAAGCAGCGTCGCCTCGCCGAGGTCGTCGGTGCCGTAGCCCGTCAGCACGTGCCAGAGGTCGTGGCTCAGGATGCCGCGCTCGTGGAACCATTCGCGGGCGTCGTCGAGCTTCGGCCGCTCCTCGCCGCGGGCGCGGACCGTCGCCTCGAGCTTGCGCTCGAGCGTCACGAGGCCGAGCGGATCGAAGCGGTTCGCGTCGAGGTAGGCGAGGTAGGCACGCCCGAAGCTCCCGGGCACCATGGCCGCGATCGCGGCCCGGTCGCTGAGCGCCGCGGCGAGCGACGGTCGCGTCCTGAGCAGGCGCTGCCCGACCGGGTCGGCCGCGAAGCGTCGAAACGCGCGCTCCTCCGTCGTGCGATCGACGGCGTCGAAGATCTCGAACGCCTGGATCGTGTCGTCGGGATCGGCGAGGAGCGCGCGGAGCGCGTGGAACGCGCGTCGCCACTCGCGGGGCCGGCGGGGCGCCTCTGCCGGGGTCGTTGGATCGTCACGCATCGGAACCTCCTGTTCGAGGCTCCGACGCTAGGTCGCGCGAGGAGAGAAGTCCTGACGAATGTGCGGGGAATTTCTTCCGATTTGGTTCGAGCCGCCGCACTTACTTCTTCTGTCGTCCGCGTTCTCGATGCAGCGATTCTGATCGGTCTCCGACTTGATCGTGCAGCTCTGGCCCGGGAGCGGCGGCGCGCAGAACCTGCACTGCGCCGCGACGGCGCTCACGATGTCGCCAACCTGGATCGGCGCGCTCGTCTCCGAGGCCGGCGAAGGAGCGGATGGGAACGGCGATCTCGATCCGGGGCCTCTGGGTGGCGGAAGGCTGCCGCGCCGTCGGCGACGGCAACGCGTCGGCCGGGCAGAGCGTCGTCACCGCCCCCGTGGTGGCGTCCACCGCTTCGAGCACCACCTCGGTGAGCGCGCCGTCGGCGAAGAGGAGAGCGTCGACGGCCAGCGGATCCGCGGCATCGACGCCACGGACGAAGATGTCGAACCTCGCGTTCGTGTCGCTGCGGGGCTCGAGATCGGTGGCGTCGCTGCCGGACGCCACGGACCGCCCGTCGGTGGAATCCGGCGCTACTGACCGCGGCGGGGGCGGAAGCCGAAGGATCGCCGGCTGACTGAACCGACCCGGGCTTAGTGGAAGGTGCCCTGCTGGCGATCCTGGGCGCAGTAGGCGGTGATCGCTGCGGCAATGGCATCATCGAGGCAGAGGTTGAGGACCTGAAACTCCTCCACGGGGATACCGGTCTGCTGCTCAATCGCCAGTCCGGTCACAACTTGGCACACGTCGCCGTAGTCATGCACCACCTGCTCGATCGTGAGCCCTTTCGCGAGGAGATCCTTGCCATGCTCGGTGGCACTGGCCTTGATGCGCCCGTGGTCGATCGCATCGGTGTCATGGGCGAGCCGAAGCGCCACGATAAGATGGTCAAGAAAGGCGGGAATCCCGTCGGGAAGGTCGGTGGTGGACAGGCCCGTCCGGGTGGCAACGCGCCCCTTGGTGCGGGCGATGATGGCGTCGCGGTTCGCGACGATAAACGCATCCAACATGGCGAGAACTTTGGCCCCCTGCGCGGGCCTATGCAATCGCGGGTTGTTGCCGCGTACTCGTACGTGCCCGTGCTTCAGTGGGCCATCGTGCGACTGGGCGCCAAACCCTTCCCACGTGAGTTTCAACGGCGGCGCGCCACCCGTTCACCGACCGCGACTCCGGGGCCGGCGGAATCAAACTGAGGCGCTCCCCCCGAGTTGATGCCTTGCAATCGGCCGCCGCCGTCAGAATCACCGCGTCCGCGGTCCCGTCTCCGGCTAGAAGACCACCGTCACGACGTGATCGGCGACACTCGCCGTCAAGCCCAGCGAGCCTGTGTCGCAGTCCCGCAGTTGTCACCTCCCGCCGCTCCCCCGGCGCCGCAAAGGGCCGACTGGTAGCGCCGAGCGCGCCGTTAGATGGAGCATTCCCTGACCCACCCGCCGGCGACACCGAACGAAGACACAGACTGAGTCGTCAAACGGAGACGCTACCCCATGCGTCCAGCAACCAGTTCCGGCGGAGGCCGAGCGCGCCCATGGCTCGCGTCGCCGCTTCGCGGAGCTCCGCGGCGCGGCGACGATCCGCGCGCCGGCCGCGTGCCGCGAGCAGACGGGCGTAACCGGCATGCACGTCGATCGCCGGCAGTCGGGCTCCCATCGCCGTCACCTTCGCAACGGCGCGGTCATAGTACGCGACGCCGGCGTCGTAGCGCGCGAGGAATCCGTCGAGTGAGCCCAGCACCGCCCCGACGGGCTCGCCGACCGCGCGCAGCTGGTCGTGGACGAGGACGAGGTCGGCGTACGGGCGGAGCTGGTCGTGCAGGAGAGCGGCGCGCGTGCGGTCGCCGAGGAGGATCGCGAGCCGGCTCAAGCCGCCGACCGTGATGAGCCAGTGCTCGTCGCGCTCGAGCCCGCGCTCGAACCGCACCGCGACGCGCTCGTACTCGCGCGTCGCCGCGTCGCGATCGCCGCGGAGCCAGAGCGCGACAGCGAGCGCGCTTCGGGTCGCGGGCTCGAAGGAGTAGGGGAGCGCGATCATCTCGGCGAAGAGGATCTGCGCGAGCTCGGGATCGTCGTCTTCCCCGCGGAGGTAGCGCAGCGGGAACATCTGCCCGGCATACATGAAGTGCGCGTAGGGGACGGCCCCACGGCCGCGCGCGAGGGCGGCGCGGAAGAGGTCCTCCGCGGCCGTGATCTCGCCCCGGGCGAGCGCGAGGCTCCCGCGCCAGTACGTCGCGAGGAAGACGAAGGCAGGGCGCTGCAACGCCGCGGCGTAGGCCGCGTAGGCGTCGAGCGCCGCGCTCGCGGCCGCGAGGTCGCCGCGGAGGATCTCGGCCCCGAAGACGGCGTCGTGGGCGAGCATGGTGAGGAGCATGCTCTGCTCGCGTTCGCCGAGCGCCATGAGCTCGCGTCCGACGGCGAGCCGTCCGGCGCCGGCGTCGGGGCCGAGCGACGCCCAGAGCCGCGCCGACAGCGCGTCGCGGAGCGTGGCGGGATCGCGGCTCGCACGCGCGATTGCGAGGGCCTCCTCGCTCAGGCGCGCCCGCGTTGCCATGGAGTCCGAATGCGGCGGCGTGCCGACCATGCGGCTCAGCACCCGCGCGCGGAGGATCGGAAACCCGGTGCCGAGCGCCGTCAGGGCCTCCTCGAGCAATGCCACGCTCGGGTGATCGCTCGGCGTTCCCATCTCGGCGGGGCCGCGGTAGCCGAGCGCGGCGCGCGCGAGGAGATCCGGACGTCCGAGCCGGCGTGCGAGCGCGGCGGCGTCCGCGAAGACCTCACGCGCCGCCTCGCGCTCGCCCGCGGCGCTCCGGACCTCGCCGAGCGCGAGCATGAGGTCGATGCGGCGCTCGTCGTCGCCCGCGGGCGTCGTAGAGAGCAAGGCGAGGGCGCGCGCATAGAGGTCGGCGCTGCGCTCGTAGGCGAAGCGCCGCTCCGCGTGCTCGGCCGCCCGGATGCACGCGGCGACGGCGCGCTCGACCTCGCCGCCGGCCGACGCGGTCAGGAAGTGGTGCGCGATCGCGTCGAGATTCGCCTCGGCGTCGGCACGCTGCGCGAGGCAGGTGCCGGCACGGCCGTGCCAGCGCACGCGCTCGGCATCGTCGAGCTCGTCGTAGAGGGTGTGACGGATGAGCGCATGGTGGAAGGCGTAGCGCGCCGGCGCGTCGCCGACGGGATCGAGCAGGCGGTGCGCGCGCGCCTCGCCGAGCAGCCGGAGCGTCGTCGTGGGCGCGATCTCGGCGACGGCCGCGAGCGCGCTCGGGTCGACGTCGTCGCCCATCACCGCCGCGACGCGGAGGAGCGCGCGGGCGTCGGCCGAGAGCGCGTCGAGGCGGCGGCGGATCGCGTCGCGCACCCGGCGCGGGAGCGCGTGCGCGAGAGCGGCGACGTCGCGCACCGCGGCGGGGCCGTCGGAGGCGAGGACGCGCGCGAGCTCGTGCACGAAGAACGGGTTGCCCGCGGTCATGGCGTGGATGGTGTCCAGCACGGTGGCCGGCGGCGGTGTCGCGAGCAGGTGCGCGACCAGGTCGTCGGTGTCGTCGCGGGACAGGCCGCCGAGTGTGATCCATTCGCAGGCACGCGCGCGCGCGAGCGTGCCGAGGAGCTCCGCGACCGCGGGCGTGCGCTCGCTCTCTGCGTCGCGGCAGGTCGCGATCAGGAGGATGGCCGCGTCGGCGATCTCGGTCGCGAGAAGGCCGAGGAGCCGGAGCGACGCCGCGTCGGCCCAGTGGATGTCGTCGAGCACGACGACGAGCGGCTGCCGTTCGCCGGCGCGTTTCAGGATCGTCGCGACGCCGTCGAACAGTCGGAAGCGCGCCGCCTCGGTCTCGTCCGGGCGGCGGCTCGGCGGACGGCGCCCGAGCTCCGGCACGAGTGCCAGCACCTCGGCGGAGAGCGGCGCGTCGGCGGCGAGCCAGGCCACTATGCCCGGCACGCGAGCGAGCGCGCGGAGGACTTGGACCCACGGCCAGAACGCCGGCGCGGTGTCGCTCTCGTACGCGCGCCCGGTCAGCACCGCGACGCCGCGTTGCCGAGCGGTCGCGGCGAGCATCTCGGCGCTCCGGGTTTTCCCGATGCCGGGCTCGCCGAGCAGCACGACCGTGCGGCCGCGTCCGGCAACGGCGTCGTCGAGCGCCGCGTGCAGGCGCGTCAGCAGCTCGGCGCGCCCGACGAAAGACGGATCGGGTGCGGGCGCGGCGGCTCCCGTCGGAGCGCCCGCGGCGCGCTCCGTGACCGCCTGGGCGCGGGCGCGAACGGCGGCGATGAACCGATAGCCGCGACCGTGCACGGTGCCGATCACCGTCGGCCGCGCGCGCGAGTCGCCGACGGCGCGGCGGAGGGCCGTGATGCACTTCGGGAGGACGGACTCGCTGACGCTCACGCCCGGCCACACGGCGTCCAGCAGCTCCGCCTTGGTGACGACGTGGTCGGGGTGGCGCAGCAGGTAGAGCAGGACGTCGAAGACTTTGGGCTCGAGCTTCACGGGTCGTCCGCCCCGCCGGAGCTCGAAGCGCTCGTCGTCGAGCTCGCACTCCCCGAAGCAGTGGATCATGACCGCCGCGATCCGAGCACTCTCGAGTGCGGGGAGTCAACGGCTCGCGGCGGTCGGGAGGCTAGTTGGCGGGCGAGGTCGGAGCGCTGCTCATCTCGGCCCCCGGCATTGCCGTCCCGGCAGCACGTCGGGCCGGTACGTGCACCGTTCACCGGGAATCTTCGGATACGGCGTGCCGCAGCACATGGGCCCGTCGGTCTGGCCGTCTTGCGTGGGAACGGTGATCGTCCGGCCTACGATTTGGCAGAACGTGATGTGGTCGGTCTCGCCGATGACACCATCCGCCGGCGCGAGGAACCGGAGCCCGCTGGTCCGATAAATGCCGCCCGAGTACAAGTTGATCACCGCGTACGTTTTCCCGTCGGCGTCTTTCTTGGTCCACGCCATGATCACGTGGGCTCCCGGTTTTCCGCTGACGGACACGTCGTCGGGGGTTCCCCACGCCCGCCAACCCTTCGCGAGACTCTTCTGACTGAGCGATCGCCGGCCTCGCACACATCCGTTGTGGCGGGCGTCGACGTCCAGATACCCGACGGCGCGTATTTCCTCGTCAGGGTCGATGAAAAACGGGAGGTTGCGGATGTATTCGCATTCCGCTTGGGGGCTCGCGAAGCCCAACCCGTCATCGCCAGCCATCGGGTAAACGCTAGAGTCGCTCAACGGTGTGCAGGTGCAGTCGTCGTACGCGACACACCGCTGCGCCTCGGTGACGGCCGGGCGCAGTGCGAGGGCCATGGTCACGGCCGCGCAGGCGATCAGGAAGCGTCGGTACGATCGTCGGGGCGCGGGACGGTGCAGGGTTTCGGGGTAGGTCATGAGTGCTCTGCTCCAATGGGTTGGCGGGGCTGCTGCCCGACGAGGTGAACGGCAGCGGCGAGGCTCGCATGGATACCGGCTGAGCGTCCATCCGGCCCCGATGGCGAACCGCCCGCTTCCTCGTCGGCTGTGCCTTGAGCGCGTTCCGGCCCGTCTTCATCCGCAGCTGTGCGTCGTCGTACCGATCACGAGCCCCGACCCACAGCTAGGGCAGCGTCGCCGTCGACGGGATGCAGAGCTCGATCTCTTTGTTGGTGTCGAGCGTGGCAGGGCCGAGCGGGCCGTTGACCTGCACACCGAGGCGCCTCTGGTGCTTCGGCGGCTTCGGCACGATCTTCGTGCCCTTGCTCTTCGGGTCGACGGGGCCGCAGCCGTCCTGCGCGATCGTCTTCGACGCGGCCTTCGCCTGGTAGCAGACGAGGTGTCCGGCGGCGTGGCGAAGCGCGGTCGCGACGAACGGGACAGCGCCGCCGTCCTTCGTCGTCGGCGCGCCGGCGGTCGTGGCCGGGACGCAGAGGCGCGTCGGCTTCTTGAGATCGTAGCGACGGGTCTGGAAATCGTCGACGACGTCGACCTGCGTGCCCTTCGCGAGCTTCGTCGTCGCCTTCGCTTTGTAGCAGAGGAAGTGGTCGACCTCGGCGCTCAGCGGATCGAAGGGCCCCGCGGCGCGCGCGATCGGGACGAGCAGGCTCTCGGGCTTCGTGAGCGTCAGGCTGAGCGCGCCGCATTGGTTCTGCGTCGCGACGTTCGCGATCTTCGGGAACTTCGGCGCCCCCTTGCGGCGCTTGAGGGCGTACTGCGCGAGGTGCGTCGTCGCGTCGGCGCGGCCTTCGGCGTTCTTGTCGGCGGGGAGGCCGAGCGCGGGGAGCTTCTTCACGTCGTAGTCGGCGCTGCCGAGCGCGTCGGTCAGCGTGAGGGGTCCGAACGCGGCGAGCTTTGGGGCCGTCTTCGAGCCCTTCACTTTGTAGAGCAGGAAGTGATCGAGGAACGAGCCGCGGAGGACGTAGCGCTCGGTCGTGCGGTAGGTCTCGGTCGTCGTCTCGCGCTCGTGGATGACCGTGTGGGTGGCCGTGTCGGCGTTGAGGTTATTGGTGCCCCCGGGTACGCAGCGCGGCGTGCCGCTCGGCGGCACGGTGCTGGTGGTGCA
>JANNPN010000206.1:0-20868 GCA_031400185.1 Polyangiaceae bacterium | reverse complement strand
TGCCGCCGATCGAGGCGAGCGGTTGCACGACGATCTCGAGGCGCCGCTCCAAGAACTCGAGCGCCAAGCGCGCGCCGTCGGGAACCTCGATGCCCCCGAGGTTCTTCGGGTTCAGCGCTCGCTGCAGCCGGATCGCTTGCTCGGCGAGCTCCTTGTTGATGGCGTTGGCGAGCGCCTCGACCTCGGCGAACAACTGCTTCACGTGACGCGCGCGCAACGTGAAGAGCTCTTTCTCACGGTTGGCGCGTCGGCCGATCCGGCCGTTCGACGCCATCTTGCGCTCGGCTTTTTCGGCGACGGTACGTACCCAGTCGCGCATTTCGGCCGCTGCCATATGCGAAAGAAATGACGTTTGCAATTAGGCGGACTGCGGCAGCAGTCGTTCGCCGAGCCCGACTTTCATGTGCTCCAGGAGCGGCTTCGGGTCGGCTTGCAGACTGCCGACGGCGAAACCCTGCACGAGGATGCCGTTCAACGTCGCCATGATGAGCGCGGCGTCCGCCTGCGGATCGACGGCGCTCCGGAACGTGCCCTTCTCGCGTCCGGTCTGCAGGATGTCGGCGAGCAGATTGCGATAGAGGCGGAAGAGCTCGGTCGTCCGCGCGAGCACGTCGTCGAGGTTCTTCTCCTCGCGCACGACGAGCGAGAGGAGGAAGCGCACCGAGTAGACGTTCTGACTGACGAACTCGAAGTAGACGTCGATGAGTTTGCCGATCTGCTCGAACTCCCCGAGCCCCGAGAGGGCCTGCACGACGTCGATCGAGTAGGGCGTCAGCGACTCGGTGAGCGCGGTACGGAAGAGGTCGTCCTTGCTCGCGAAGTGCCAGAAGATCAGCGCCTTCGAGACCTGCGCCTCCTTCGCGACCTGCGCGAGCGACGTCGTCGCGTACCCCTGGGTCGAGAAGAGCTTCGTCGCGGAGGACAGGATCTTCTGGCGCGTGTCCATGGCCCGACCGGGCAACGCTACGCAACCCGATCTTCGCGCGCAAGGGATTTACGTCGGTGTTCCGGCGGTCAGCTCGCCGCGGCGGCTCCCGGGGTCGCATCGAAGACGAGCTGACCCGTCGAGTTGGCGTCGACGACGACCCGCGAGCCCTCCGCCACCTCGCCGGCCAGGATCTTCCGGGCAAGTGTCGTCTCTATCTCGCGCTGCAACAAGCGCTTCAGCGGGCGGGCGCCGTAGACCGGATCGTACCCCGCGTTGGCAAAGTGTTCCCGCGCAGCGTCCGTCAGCTCGAGCGTGATCTTGCGCTCGACGAGCCGCTGCCGCAGCCGGCCGAGCTGGATCTCGACGATCTTCCCCAGCTGCTCGCGGGTGAGGCCGTGGAAGACCACGATCTCGTCGATCCGGTTCAGGAACTCCGGCCGGAAGTGGTTCCGCATCGCGTCGAGCACCTCACGCTTCATGGACTCGTACGCATCTTCATCGGCGCCACCGCGATAGCCGAGGATGACCTGGCTCCCGATGTTGCTGGTCATGATGACGACGCTGTTCTTGAAGTTGACGGTGCGTCCTTGACCGTCGGTCAGACGACCGTCGTCGAGAATCTGGAGCATGACGTTGAAGACGTCGTGGTGCGCCTTCTCGATTTCGTCGAACAGGATCACGCAGTACGGTCGACGACGAACCGCCTCCGTCAATTGACCGCCTTCCTCGTAGCCGACGTAGCCCGGGGGTGCCCCGATCAGGCGAGCGACCGTGTGCTTCTCCATGTACTCGGACATGTCGACGCGGATCATCGCGTGCTCGTCGTCGAAGAGGAACTCCGCGAGCGCGCGGGCGAGCTCCGTCTTCCCGACACCGGTCGGGCCGAGGAAGATGAACGAGCCGATCGGACGGTTCGGGTCCTTGAGACCTGAACGCGCGCGGACGACGGCGTCCGCGACGGCGCGCACGGCCTCATCCTGGCCGACGACACGCTCGTGCAGGTGCTCCTCGAGCCCGAGCAGCTTCTCGACCTCGCCCTGCATGAGCTTCGCCACCGGGATGTGGGTCCAGCGCGCGACGACCTCGGCGATGTCCTCCTCGTCGACCTCTTCCTTCAAGAGCCGTGACGAGGGTCCGCCCTCTTCGCGCTGCTCGATCTTCTTCTGCTCTTCCGCGAGCTCGCGCTCCAGGCCGGCGAGCTTCCCGTACTTGAGCTCGGCGACCTTGTTGAGGTCGTATGCTCGCTCCGCCTTCTCGATCTCGAGGCGGGTCGCCTCGATCTGCTCGCGCAGCTGACGGTGCCGCGCGACGCCGCCCTTCTCGCTTTCCCACTGCGCCCGCAGGCGGTCGCGCTCGCTCCGGAGATCGGCAAGCTCCTTCTCAAGCCGCTCGAGGCGCTCGCGCGACGCGCGATCCGTCTCCTTGCGGAGCGCTTCTCGCTCGATCTCGAGCTGCATGACCCGTCGCGAGACCTCGTCGAGCTCGGCCGGCAACGAATCGATCTCGGTGCGGAGCTTCGCGGCCGCCTCGTCGACGAGGTCGATCGCCTTGTCGGGGAGGAAGCGGTCGCTGATGTAGCGGTCGGAGAGCACCGCCGCGGTCACCAGCGCCGCGTCTTTGATGCGCACGCCGTGATGCAGCTCGTAGCGCTCACGGAGGCCGCGGAGGATCGAGATGGTCTCTTCGACCGTCGGCTGATCGACCAGGACCGGTTGGAAGCGGCGCTCGAGCGCGGCGTCCTTCTCGATGTGCTTGCGGTACTCGTTGAGGGTCGTGGCGCCGATGCAGTGGAGCTCGCCGCGCGACAGCGCAGGCTTCAGGAGATTGCTCGCGTCCATCGCGCCTTCGGCGGCGCCCGCGCCGACGACCGTGTGCAGCTCGTCGATGAAGAGGACGACCTCGCCTTCGGACGCCTGGACCTCCTTCAAGACCGCCTTCAGACGCTCCTCGAACTCGCCGCGGTACTTGGCGCCCGCGACGAGCGCACCCATGTCGAGCGTGATGACGCGCTTGTTCTTGAGGCCCTCGGGGACGTCGCCGCGCACGACGCGTTGGGCGAGGCCCTCCACGATCGCGGTCTTGCCGACGCCCGGCTCGCCGATCAGCACCGGGTTGTTCTTGGTGCGCCGCGACAGCACCTGGATGACGCGCCGGACCTCTTCGTCGCGGCCGATCACGGGGTCGAGCTTCCCCTGGGCGGCGAGCGCGGTGAGGTCCCGCCCGAACTTCTCGAGGGATTGGTAGGTCGATTCCGGATCCTGGCTGGTGACGCGCTGATTGCCGCGCACGCTCCGGAGCGCCTCCATGAACTTTTCGCGCGTGAGCCCGACTTGTTTGAGCGTCTTCCCGACGGCACCCCCCTCGTCCAGCATCGCGACCACGAGGTGCTCGACGCTCACGTACTCGTCCTTGAGGTTCGCCGCCTCGGTTTCGGCCTGCGCGAGCAGCTTCGCGAGGCGTTGGGTGAGGTACGGCGTGCCGCCCGATCCCGACCCGGAAACCTGCGGAACGCGGCCGAGCTCGCGCTCGACGCGCTCGCGAAGATCCGCCACGGCGACGCCGGCGCGCTCGAGCAGCACCGGTGCGACTCCATCCGGGTGCGTGAGAAGGGCGGCCAGCAGGTGCTCGACGTCCACGCCCTGGTGATTGCGACGGACCGCCAGGGTCTGGGCGTCGCGCAGCGCCTCTTGTGACTTCTGGGTGAAGCGTTCGAGGTTCATGGCAAAGCTCCCGTAACCATCCGGTTCATCCCTCGCAAGGTCGAAGCGCGCGTGTCGCGCGGTTTCTTCACACCGACCGTCTCCGAGGGTACCAGCGCGCACCATAATTGACGGTCGCGCGCACGGGCCGCTAGAATCCCCCGAGCGTGGCCGGGCAATGACGCAACACATCTGGAGAGTTGGAAAGATCTCGCTCGGGGTCGTCATGCTGATCCTCGGCGTGATCGGCCTCGCGCTGCCCCTGATCCCGCAGATTCCCTTCCTGCTCGGGGGCCTCACGCTGCTGTCTTCCGAGAACCGTCACTGCAAAGCGCTGCTCGAATACATCGAAAAGCGCGTCGGCTGGCGGCGTTCGACCCCCCCAGAACCGCAGCCCATGCCACCCATGGAGGCCGACGATGTCCGACGGTGAAAAAGACCGCTACGGCGACAAATTGCGCGACGTCGAAAAGGCGCGCGAAGACAAGTTCTTTGCCGAGCGTGATCGCGAGCTGCTCCAGAAGCTGAAGGCGCAGACGGGCGAGCAGGAAGAGCAGGCCGTACGGGATTTGGCGCGGATGCGCTGCCCCAAATGCGGCGAGCGCCTGCAAACGCGCACGCAACACGACGTCGAGCTCGACGAGTGTCCGAGTGGGCATGGCCTCTGGCTCGACGCGGGAGAGCTCGAAAAGCTCACGTCCCGGGAAAGCTCGGGCTGGCTGGCGCGCGTCCTCGGACGGTCGACCTAGCCCGGCGTCGCACCAAGAGGTGTTCAGCGGCATCATCGAGAGCGTCGGCGTGGTCGCCGGGTTTCGCCGCCTCCGCGGCGACGCCGAGCTCCTGATCGCGAGCTCCTTTCGCGGGCTCGTGCTCGGCGAGAGCATCGCGGTGAACGGCGCCTGCATGACGGTGGCCGCGCGCCGGGGGTCGACGTTCCGCGTCGTCGTCTCCGCCGAGAGCCTCCGCCGGACGACGCTCGGCGCGCTCCGCACCGGCGACCCGGTCAACCTGGAACGCTCGCTTCGGGTGTCGGATCGCCTGAGCGGCCACTTCGTCTTCGGACACGTGGATGGCGTCGGGGCGCTCGCGGCGATCACCCCCGAGGGGGGCAGCGCCCTCTACCGCTTCTCGGTGCCGCCCGGGTTCGGCCGGTTTCTGGTCGAGAAGGGGTCGGTCGCCGTCGACGGCGTGAGCCTGACCGTCTTCGATTGCGGAACACGCTCGTTCACGGTGAGCATCATCCCGCACACGGCGGCCGTGACGACGCTCGGCCGAATGCGTCCGCGCCAGCGCGTGAACCTCGAGACCGACATGCTGGCGCGGTACGTCGATCGCGCCGTCGCTCACCACCTCCGCAAACGATAGTTCGCTGTGTGCTCTGCGGGGGCGGAGCCAGCCACGCAACGCGGCGGAAGCGGCGGCGCCGCGATCCGTCGTTGTAGCTTTGCGCGCGCCTCCGTATACTCGTCCCATGAGCAAGGACTCCGCACCGAAACCCGGCTGGGCAACGGTCGCGGCGGGCGTCGCGCTCGGAGCCGCGACCGCCGTCGCGGTCGCACTCGCGGGCGGCGTCGTCTACGGCGAAGGCGACAGCTTCGGGCCGGTGCTGGCCATCGTCGGCGCCGCGGGCGCATTGGCACTGATCTATGACGAGTCGCCGAAGCGCTGGGTGCTGGCGCTGTACGCGGTACTCATCGTCTCGAGTTTCCTCGTGATTTCGAGCCACCTCCGCGGCAACGTCGACGGCGCCATGGTGCTCGCCGTCGCCGTCGTGGCGGTCGCGTTGCCGATCGGCTCGGATCTGGTTCTCTCCGACCTCGGACGGCATCTCGAGGTCAACCGCCGGCTCGGATTCGGCACGCTCGTGAGCTTCATCACCTTGGTTCTGCCGTTGAGCGCGCTCATGTTGACGCAGGCGCACCAGCGCGCGCAGACGGAGGACGAGGATCTCCTCCAGGAGGTCGCGCAGAAGATCCGTCGCGAGCAAAACACGATCGTCGTGAGCGAGCTCGACCCGAGTAAGCGCACGCGTCTCCAGAACCGCGTCGCGATCCGGAGCGGCAACCGGACCTATCGTTTGTCCGACGCCGCGTTCGAGAAGGAAGTCCGCGAGTACACGGTCCGGAAAGACACCGAGCGGAAGGGCGTCAAGACGACGAGCGACGTGTCGCGCGAGGCCGAGGAGCGCATGCGCGTCATCCTGAAGCTCCAGGGAACCCAGCTGCCGAACGACGTGGTCCTCTTCTCGCACCGCGGGCCGATGACGATCGTCGAAAAGAAGGTCGCGCTGCAGAACGACGACGACGACGCCAGCTGACCGCCTCCGCTGTCGCACCCGTCCCCCGACGCCGCCGGTGTCGGGGATTTTTTTGTCAGCGCCGCGCCGACTTCCGTTGCGGCGACTCGTCCGCCTCGTCGAACGCGGACGTCGTCTTCCCGCGCGCCGATACGAGCAGCTCGTACCACGCCCACACCTCCGGAAAGGACGTGCGGAGCCGGCGCTCGGCGCTGGGCAGGACACGGCGCGCTTTTCGAGGTGTCGACGACCGCTTCTCGCCGGGCATCACCATGCGTCACCATACTTCCCGGCGACGGCGACTGAATAGTCGAAAACGTCGGCGGCGTGCTTCGAGCGTCATGATCGCACTGCACGCGTGCGGCAACGTGATCGAGTTGCAACGCCCGCAGGGCGCGTCATGCAGCGTCGCAAGGTGCCGCGTTGCGTTCGCGCCTATCCGGCCGTAGCATCGCGCGCTCGCGATGACCGCTCACATCGACGCGATCGGCGCACTGTACGACCGCATCTCACCGGCCGTCGAGGACGCGCTGATCGAGACGCTGAAAACGTTCGGACGCACCGTACCGGCTCCTCGGACCGACCCATTCTACGGCCTCGATCGCCGCAGCGACCTCGCCCTCCGTACGCTCGATCGCATGACCGCATACGGGGATCTCCGGAAGTACGTCTTCGTGCTCGACGCCGGCGGTGGGCTCGGCGGCGTTGCCCGCTGGCTCACGCTGACGTACGGCTGTCGCGTGCTCGTGCTGGACGTCCTGCCGCGCGTCCTCGCGATCGGACGACGCCTCACAGGCCGCGCCCGGCTCGGCGGCCGCCTTTCGGCGATTGCCGGAAGCTTCGAGGCGATTCCGGTACGAGACGGCGTCTTCACGCAGGTCTGGAGCGTGGAGGCGCTGCATCATGCCGAGGACCGTCGACGCGCCATAGCGGAGCTCTTCCGGGTACTGCGTCCGGGCAGCACCCTGGCGCTCCACGAAATCGTGCGCCGCGACGCTGCGGCGCCTCCGCCCGTCGCCCCATGGCGGCATGGCACCGAGGACGAATACCTCGCGGTGCTCGCCGACGTCGGGTTCACGAACATCGCGTCGGACGACGTGACGTCCATGCGCGCGGAGCCGTCGGCGATCGCGCGGTCGGCGGAGGAGAGCTTCTTGCGCCTGCTCGCGGAGCGCGCCCCCGACGAGGGGGAGCGGTGGCGCCGCTCCCAGGAAGCACTCCGCGCCGCCGACCATGGTCTCGACTTCCGCGCGGTACAGTTCTTCGCGCGCCGACCGAGCGTCTGACCCGATGAACCGCCCAAACGACGGCACCCAGCAGCCGGCAACCGCGACCACCCCCTTCACACCGTACGTCTCCGCCTCGGCAAGGGTCGCCGAGCTCACCCCGCTCGCGATCGCGCTCGGCATCGTGTTGTCGCTGACCTTCGGCATGGTGAACGCGTATCTCGGCCTCAAGATCGGGCTCACCGTCTCGGCTTCCATCCCGTCGGCCGTGCTGTCGATGGCCGTGCTCCGCGGTCTTCTCCGACGCGGCACCGTGCTCGAGAACAACGTCGTCCACGCGATCGCGTCGACCGGCGAATCGCTCGCGGCGGGCGTCATCTTCACGGTTCCCGCGTTGATCTTTCTCGACCTCAACCCGAGCACACTCGAGATCTTCCTGATCGGAGTCACGGCGGGCGTGCTCGGCATCCTCTTGATGATTCCGTTCCGCCACACGCTCACGATCGAGGAGCATGCGTCCCTCCCCTTCCCCGAAGGTACGGCATGCGCCCAGGTCCTCATGGCCGGCGACCGCGGCGGGGTCACCGCGCGACCGGTGTTCTTCGGCATCATGCTCGGCGCGCTCTACCAGCTCGCCATGCGCGGCCTGTTGCTGTGGCGCGAGAGCGTGAGCGTGACGCTCGCCAGCCTGCACAAGGCGACCTTCGGCATGGAGCTCTCGCCACTCTTCCTCGGCGTGGGCTTTCTCGTCGGACCGCGCATCGCAGGCACGATGCTGTGGGGCGGCGTCCTCGGCTGGGTCGTCCTGCTGCCGTTCTTCGACGCGTTCGGCGGTACCACGCTCGGGCTTTGGCTCGGCGTCCCCGCGAGCGTCCGCGACCTCGGGGCGACCGACATCTGGCGCAACTACGTCCGCTACGTCGGGGCAGGCGCCGTCACGGCGGGCGGCATCTCGGCGGTGGTGCGAGCGTTTCCGGTGATGGCCGCAGCCTTCGCGCGGCTCCGACCGACGCGCGCGACCTCCGCCGGCCCGACGCCACGTACCGAGCAGGACCTGCCGACGGCGGTCGTCGTCTTCGGCGTCGTCGCGCTGTCACTCGCGCTCTGGATCGTCCCCGCGTTTCATCTCTCCCTCGCGGCGACCCTCCTCGCCGTCGTGTTCAGCTTCTTCTTCGTGGTCGTTTCCGGACGCATCGTCGGACTCGTCGGGACGACGTCGCAGCCGGTCTCCGGCATG
This sequence comes from Polyangiaceae bacterium, assembly GCA_031400185.1. GTDB lineage: Bacteria > Desulfobacterota > Binatia > UTPRO1 > UTPRO1 > UTPRO1. The sequence goes on along the minus strand of JANNPN010000206.1, from coordinate 12,482 downwards.
ACCATCACGGCGCTTCTCGGGACGACGTTCTGCCTCGCCGCGCTCGGGGAGCGCGGGCCCGCGGGTATCACGGCGTGCATCACGGTCGGGGCGCTCGTCGCGATCGCGATCGCGCTCGCCGGCGACCTTGCGCAAGACTTGAAGACCGGCGCGCTCCTCGGGGCGACCCCGCGCAATCTGCAGATCGGACAGATGATCGGGGTCGTGGCCGCGGCGCTCCGCGCGGGATCCGTGCTGTTTCTCCTACACGCCGCGTACGGTCTCGGCTCGCCCGCGTTGCCGGCACCGCAAGCGAAGCTCATGGCGACCCTCGTGACCGGCGTCATGGACGGCAACCTGCCATGGGCGCTCATGGGGCTCGGCGCGGTGCTGGCACTCGTCGCCGAGGCCTACGGGGTGATCCCGTTGGCGTTCGCGATCGGCATCTATCTACCGATCACTACGACGGCGCCGTTGATCCTCGGTGGGCTACTGCGCGCCGCCGTCGACCGACGCCACGCCCCGCTGCCGGATCGGCCGATCCTCTTCGCGTCGGGTCTGATCGCGGGCGACGCGCTCATGGGTATCGGCATCGCCGCCCTCACCGTCAGCGGGCTCGCGGATGCGATCGCGCTCAGGAATCCAGGATCGGCGGGCGAGGGGCTCGAAACCCTGCTCACGATCCTGCCGTTCGCGGCGCTGATGGTCGTGCTCGGCCGAAGCGCGCGCACTGAAAGGCGCGCGTGAATCACGACGACGCGGTCGCACGGTACCAGGCCGAGGTCGAGCGCAACTACCGCTGGAACGTCGGCGCGCACCTCTTCTACGGCCTGCTCGGGACGACCGGCTGGCGTCTCATCATGGCGCCGACGTTCGTACCGGACTATCTCTTCCGACTCGGCGGCTCGAACCTCGCCGTCGGAGCACTGCTCTTCGCCGGCGGTCTCGCGCGCTTTCTCTCGCCGCTGATCGGGGCGTCGCGCGTCGGTCATCAACAACTCGTGAAGCGTATCGCAATCCGGATCGGCACCGGCATGCGGGTCCAGGTGCTCGGCATGGCGCTCTCCGCCCTGTTCCTGCCGATCAGCGTGAACCTCGTCGTCTTCGCGATCTTTTATTGCGGCTTCAATCTGCTGAACGGCCTCCAGGGCGTCGTCTTTGGACTTTTGATGGCGAAGGTCATCCCGATCGCACAGCGCGGACGGTTCATCGGCGTGCGCGACTTCGCCGGCGGTGCGACGGCCGCACTGGTCGCCTGGATCGCGGCCGCCTGGCTCGCCGACGTCCCGTTTCCAGCGAGTCACGGCCTCACGTACCTCCTCGCCTTCGTCTTCACGTCGCTCGGCCTCGTGTGCTTCGCGGCGATCCGTGAGCCGCGGGCACCGATCGTCTCCGAAGCACGGTCGCTCGGAGCAACCCTCGCGCGCGCCCGGGGCCTCCTCGCACGGGATCGCAGCTTCGCATGGTACTGCGCCGCCCGCGGGCTCGGTGGCCTCGGGCTCATGGCGGCGCCGTTCCTCGTCGTCGCGACTCGCACCAGCGCGGGAGGTGCTCGCGAGCTCGCCCATGCGACCGTCGCCTTTTTCGTCGCCGGGACGGTCGCGAACCTCGTGTGGGGGCTGCTCGCCGACCGCGCCGGCTTCCGTGCGGTGTTCCTGACGAGCGCGCTGATCTGGCTCGGCGCGCTCTGCTGGATCATCGCGACGCCGCCGACGGCGGCGCGCGCCATCCCGCTCTTCCTCCTCGTCGGCGCTGCGCAGAGCGGCATCCAGATGGCGTCGATCAACCTCGTCTACGAGTTCGCCGAGCACGGCGAGCTCGGAGTCCGAATCGCCGTCGTGAACGCGATTGGCGAGCTCTTCGGAGCGATTGCGCCGCTCGCCGGCGGGGTGATCGCCGACGGGTGGTCGTACGAGACGCTCTACGCTACGGCTTTGGTGTTCACGCTGCTGGCGGTCGCGAGCATGTTCCGCGGCGTCCGGCCGCGCCGGCACGCGACCGCCTGACGACGCCATGAAGCTCGAACGCATCGCTTGGGACGAAGCATCAGCTCCCGTTGAGCGCGATCTCCGACGTCGCCTCGCCGACCACGGCTTCGACGCCATGACGTGGAGCGACCAGCCGGGTCGCACGTACGCGCCGCACCGACACGATCACCACGAGATCCTTTGGTGCGTCCGGGGTACCCTCACGTTCCACATCGATGGCCGCGACTACCCGCTTGGGCCCGGCGACCGCTTGATGCTGCCACGACACACGCTGCACGGCGCCACGGCGGGCCCCGAGGGCGCCACCTACCTGATCGGCGAGAAGGGCTGAGGCCTACTTGCCGCCGAACTTCTCGGCGAGCGCGTACTTCTCCTCGAGGCCGATCATCGCGTTGAACTCGGCGAAGGCCACCTGGCGGTCGCGGACGCCGCGCGTGTGCCCGTCGCTGCGCAGGCGCGCGTAGACCGTCTGCAGGGCGTGGGTCGCCGCGAAGAGTCCGGCGACCGGATAGACGACCCACTGGAAACCGAGCGCACGTAGCTCGTCGCCGGAGAGATCCGGGGTCGCGCCTCCCTCGACCATGTTGGCCACGAGCGGCGGAGGCAGCCGCCGGCCGATCTCGCGGAGCTCGTCCACCGACTGTGGCGCCTCGACGAAGAGCGCGTCGGCACCGGCGTCGCGGTACGCGCGCGCGCGCGCGATCGCGTCGTCGAGGCCGACGGCCTGACGGGCATCGGTCCGTGCCACGACCACGAGCCCGCTGTCGCCGCGCGCGTCGACCGCGGCGCGAAGCTTCCTGACCTGCTCGTCCATCGGGATGACGCGCTTCCCGTGCATGTGCCCGCACCGTTTCGGCCAGACCTGGTCCTCCAGGAAGATGCCGGCAGCTCCGGCCTGCACGAGCTCGCGGACGGTCCGGACGACGTTCACCGCGTCGCCGTAGCCGGTGTCAGCGTCGACGACAACCGGCACTTCGGTCGCGGCGCAGATCCGCGTCGCCGTCGTCACGACCTCGCTCACGCTCAAGAGGCCGACGTCGGGCTCGCCGAGCTGGGTCGCGCTCATGCCGTAGCCCGAGACGAACATCACCTCGAACCCGGCCCGGGATGCCAAGCGCGCCGACAAGGCGTCGAAAACGCCGGGCATCGCGAGCGACCGTCCGGATTCGAGCAGGGTGCGGAGCGCCGCGGCGCGAGGGTGCATGTCCGTCTCTCCAAACGACGAGGGCCCGCGGCTCGATGCGCCGCAGGCCCCCGAGGATGTCACGTGGCCGCTACGTCAGAACTGATAGCTGAAGCGGATGCCGGTCTCGGAACGGCCCCGGTTCAGACCGGCGATACCCCACGGCTCGAAGTTGATCTCCTTGGTTGGGTTGATGATGAACCGTTGCGACAGGTTGACCGCGAAGTTCGGGGTCACGAACCAGTCGACGCCCCAGATCGCCGCTTGGCTGTAGCTGTTGACCGGATCGAGCAGGTAGATGAATGCCGGCGCCAAGCTGCCGCCGCGGTAGAAGCCGATGATCGCGAAGGTCATCAGCATTTCCCAGCGGCGGATGTCGTCGCGGTACGCGATCGGCGGGTCTTGGTTGATCGTCTTCGTCTTGGTCGGCAGGTCGAGCCCGCCGATCACGCTCTTCGCCTTCTGGATCATGTAGGTGTGGAAGAGCTGGCCCGTGATGAAGAAGGTGGTCTTCTTGTTCAGAGGCCGGATCCACGTCGGACGGTCGAAGGCGATGAGGCCGGACCAGAGGTCGTGATTGCGGAGACCCGGAAGGAAGGGCGCGAAGGTGGTCTGACGCGTGCAGGCGGGCTTGTTCGCGATGTCCTTCGGGCTGTGACCGCAGGAGTAGAAGGGGATACCGAAGTCGTAGGCCTGCTCCGTGCGCCACACGATCTTCGTCCACTCGTCGAAGAAGTTGGCGGCAATGCCGATCGTGTGAATGTACGGCGTGTAGTACTCGACCGGCAGGATCCCGCGGCCCGTGAGACGCGCGGTCTCCACGTTGCCCGCGTCGGTCGGCGGGATACCGCGGGCCAGCGCCGCGCTCGTGGTAGCGCCACCGCTCGGGGCGAAGCGCTGGTAGAGGTACCCGATCTGCAGTTGCACGCCTTCGGGAATGATCCAGGTGTCCGGGCCGGTCACGCCGTTGAAGCGGATGCCGAACTGGCTGTTGTCGATCGGGTTCCGGTCGTAGTTTCCCTGCCGGAGGCTCGTCCCGTTATTGAGGTGGGTGATGTTCGGGTAGACGGCAAAAAAAGCGCCGCTGCGCGGGTTGGTGAGCGGCTCGCCCAACCGGACGCCCCAGGGGTTCGGCAGGAACGTGAGCTTGCTCGGACGCCAGTCGCCGGGGTTCCAGTACGCCTCGGCGAACACGTTGCTCCACGAGCCGACGCTCCCGAAGTCGTACAACCCCTTGATCATCCAGAAGGGAATACGGAGATCGTCGAGGCCGAAGGCCGGCGGCGGGAGCTCGTAGAAGAAGTGCCACGACAGGTCGAGGGCGTTCGCCCGGTCGAGGAGCCGAAAACCGTCCGATTCGCCCCAGATGATCTGCTGCTTGCCGGCGCGGACGCTGAGGCCGCCGCGGAACTTGATGTCGACGTACGCCTCGCGCAGCTGGTTCTCGAACTTCAGGGCGTCGCGGGCCCCCCTGCTGTAGTCGTTGAGGTTGTCGAAGCGCTTGTCGACCTTCTCGCCGGTGAACTCGAACTTGTCGTTGAAGCTCGGTGTGTAGTCGTACACGCTGTCGTAGACGCCGCGGTACAGGAGCAGGAGGTGCGAGCTCTCGACCCAGTCGGATAGGTCGTAGCGGTCGAGCCACTTCCCGCCGCGCTTCATCCACTCGTAGTCGACGCGCACGCGCATCGTGTTCCGCTGCTGGATGAACTGGTACTGGTCGATGTCGGGGTGGCGGATCAGCTGCTGCGACTGCAGATTGCCCGAGATCTCGATCGGGCCGAACTTCTGGGTCGCGTGGGCGCGACCAGAGGCTCCGATCAGTATCGCGACGACCAGCCACGACAGCACCCGCTGCGTGCGCATCACCATGACGTCCCTCCTCCGCGCGCGCGCTGCCCCACGCGTATGTTTCGAGAATGGCGCGCCGACCGGCCGCGCGTAGGGCGCTCTATCGCAGCTACCCGCTCGCGCGCAAGCGTCGACGCGTCGACGCACGTCCGAAACGGAATGGTGCGAGCACACGACGCGTGGCCCGCGTCGCGTTGCACCGCGTCAGGCGGAGAGCTTCTCGATCGCGTCGGTGCTGGCGCCGCGCGCCCCGCACGGACGCAGCGGAAAGCGGAGCCCGAAACGCGAGCCGCGACCGACCTCGCTCTCGACTCCGACCGTGCCGCCGAGCAGCGACGTCAGGCGACGCACGATGTAGAGGCCGAGACCCACGCCATCGTGGCGACGCCGATCGCTGCCGTCGACCTGGCGAAACATGTCGAAGATGATCCCCTGGCCTTCCGGGCTGATACCAATGCCGGTGTCCGCGACCTCGATCCTGAGCGTGTCCGTTTCCGAGTCCGCCGTCGCCTGGACCGCCACCGTTCCCGTGTCGGTGAACTTGAGCGCATTGTGCACCAGATTGCGAATCACCATCTTGAGCTTCGGGTGGTCGCTCTGGAGGGGCGGCACGTTCGGGTGGGCGGCGAAGCACACACGAACTCCCGCCTTTACCCACGCGGACGGGATCTCCGCCTCGACCTCCGCGAAAAGCGCCGCCACGTCGACCGGCCCGAGCGCCACAGGCAGCGCGCCGGACTCCATGCGGCTCACGTCGAGCGTTGCCTGAATGAGCTCGAGGAGCTGTCGCGAATACTGCAGGACTTTCCCGCAGACGTCGCGCTGCTCGCGGCTCACCGGCCCGAACTCGCCGTCACCGAGGAGCTCGTTGTAGCCGATGATCGCGTTCAGCGGCGTCCGCAGCTCATGCGACATCGTGCTGATGAACTCGGACTTCAAGTTGTTGGCGGCACGCAGGCGGGCGAGCAATCGACCGGTTTCGATGGCCGTTACGGTCTGCTGCGCGACGCCGATCAACAGCCGGCGCGCTTTCGCCGAGAACGGGCCAGGCCGCGTGTGGAAGCCGGCCGTCAGGTACCCGATGATCTCACCGCGGAGGTAGAGCGGCAGCGCGGCCCACGACCGCAGCGACCAGCGCTCCATCCACGACACGTCCGCCGTCGCCTCCGCGATCTCCGACCAGCCGTTCCGGTCGGCGCTCGCGAGCTCAGGGAAATCACGCAGGTCGAAGTCGAGTTGCTTCACCTCGAGGAGCACGTTCGGCGAGACCGTGTCCGTTCCGGCGACCACGCGAAACGTCTGGTGCGCAGCGTCGCGGAGAATCAAGTTCACGAAATCGCAGCCGAGAACCTCGCAGATGAGCGCGGTCAGGCGGTCGAGCCGGTCGTCGGCGTCGGGGTTCGCGGTCAGCAGCTCCGACGCGCGCAACAGCGCAGCCGAGATTTCCGCCTCCTCGCGCTGGCGCGCATGCAGTGTCGCGTTTTCGATTGCGAACGCCGCCTGCGTCGCGATCCCGGCCACGAGCTCGCGTTGCATCAGCGTGAACGGCTCGGAGCGCGCCCGATTGCCGGTCGCGAAAATGCCGACGCTCCGGTTCCCGCACCGCATTGCCGTGAAGATGCCCGAGGCAACGTCCCAGCTCTCGACGGCGCGCGCACCGGGGCCGTCCGCCGCATCGGGCATCTCGACCACGCCTTCCGCGAGCACCAGCGCTCCGAAGTCCCAGAACGGCGTGCCGATCGTCGGCACCGCCCCGAGACCGCGGCTCGCCATCACACGATACCCGGAGGCGCTCGCGGGATCGTTCAGGATGGTCGCGCACCAATCGGTCTTCAGGCGCTCGGCCGCGACCGCGTGCAAGCGGTCGATCACGATGCCGAGATCGAGCGACGTCCCGAGAGCGCGGCTCACCTGGAAGAGCCCGAGCGCGGTTTCCGCGGCCACGCTGAGGTCGGCGTTGGTCGTCGCCAAGCGCTCTCCGGTCTCCGCAAGGGCGCGATTCTTGTCGCGGATGTGGCGCTTGTAGAAGTAGCACTGGCTCGCCACGGTCGCGAAGATGAACACGGGCACGACGAACAGCGTTGCCGGGTTCGCCTCGTGGATGGCGATCGTCGAGCCGAACGCCACCAGCACGCCGTACTGCACCCCCGCGAGCAGCGTGATCGTCGTGCTGCACGTCGCGGAAACCATCGTCGCCGGCACGATCGTCATCAGGAAGAAGTATCCGAAGAGGAGACCGCTCGGCCCGAGCACCGCGAGCCCGGCTGCGATCGCCACCGTGTCGACGATCAGCTGCGCATAGACCAGCGCGCGGAGGTCGGCGCCGCGCGCGACCAACCACCGATAGACCGGGCTCAGGCTCGCCGTCGCGAGACACACGAGCGTGACCGGGAGCCAGGCGAGCGAGAACCCGCCGAGGTACGAGAGAATGGGCATGCCGGTCGCGGCGATGATTCCGGTGCGCGAGCGGGTCTGGCAGAGCCACTCGTTGATCGCGCCGAGATCGGATGCCTCGAGCATGGCGACGCCCGTCGGCTGGGTCGCCGTCGGGGGGATCGACGTGAGGCCGCGAGGCAACATCCGGCGCACGAGGCAAAAGCAAGGCCTATGCCAAGGCCTGCCCTGGCGTTGCGTGCAGCCGGGCGAGCAGAACCCCGCGATACCGCGATAGAGAGAACGGATCGACGCGCCGCAGTCGCGCTAACGGACGCGCACTGTCATTCGCGTAACGCTCTCGCGCTCAGGAAGGAGGGCGAGAAATGCGGCCTTCGAGCGCGCGGAGCTCGCGCTCCAGGTCGCGGTGGCGGCGTCCGAGGTGGAAGAGGAAGCCGGCGAGCAAGAGCCAGATCGCGCCGTAGGCTGCAAACAGATACCAGAAACCCTCCGTCATCGGGCGAGCTCTCCCACGCGATCCTCCAGACGGTGCAGCGCGTCCCTGAGCCGCAGGCCTTCGTAGCGCAGCCAGAGAAGCCACACGAACAAGAACGCGAATGCCACCATCGCGACCAGCAACCCGACCACCATGCGCGGGTCCTCGAGACCACCCTTGTCCGCCGGCGCGGAGATCACCGACGGATGCATGCCGCGCCAGAGCCGCACTGAGATCCGGATGAGCGGGATGTCGAGCACGCCGACGACGGCGAGCACCGCGGCGTAGCGTGCGATCTGCGGGTCGTCGTGCGCGCTCGAGCGGAGCACCAGGTACACCGCGTAGATCGTCCAGAGGATCACCGTCATCGTGAGCCGCGGGTCCCACGTCCACCAGGTTCCCCAGATCGGCCGAGCCCAGATCGGGCCGGTGACGAGCACCATCGTGCAGAAGACGAGCCCGACCTCGACGGCGGCGACTGCGAGCCGGTCGTACTCGACATTGCCGCGCCAGAGGTACATGGCGCTCGCGCCGGCTGCCACGAAGAAGCCGAGGAATGCAGCCCACGCCGAGTTGACGTGAAAGTAGAAGATGCGCTGCACAGCGCCCTGCACACGCTCGTTCGGCACGTAGACGAAGACGACCCAGATCGCGATCAGCATCGCCACCGTCGTGACGTACGGCAGCACGTGGTCGGCGAACGGCGCGACGCGGCGATGGACGCTCATTCCTGCACCAGCTGCTCGAAGAGCATCCAGCCGGCCACGCTGAAGATGACGTCGAACGTCGCGAGCACACGGAGCCACGACCCCGCGCTCGCCACGGTCCCGCCGCTCATGACGATTCGGCTCGCCTCGACGGCGCAGATGACGAGTGGCACGAGCAGCGGCAGGACGAGGAGTGGCAGCATCATCTCGCGCGCCCGAAGCCGCACGGAGATCGCCGCGAAGAGGGTCGCAAGCGCGGCGAACCCGATGAGCCCGAGGAAGTTCACGAACAGCACCGCGAGCGGTGCCGCCAGCACGGACGCCCCGAGGAAGAGCGCGAGCAGCGCCAACAGCACGAGCTGCGCGAGACCGAGCACGATCACGTTGCTCGCCATCTTGGCGACGAAGATCGCGCCGCGGTCGATCGGACAGAGCAGCAGGCCGTACCACGCGCCGTTCTCGCGCTCGACGAGGAACGCGCGCTGGATCGCCATCAAGCCGGCGAACACGAACGTCACCCACTGTACCGCGGGCGCGGCGTTCCCGGCACCCTCCGGGTCCATCGCGAAGGTGAACGTCAGCAGGATGAGCAGCACGAGGACGATCAGACCCGACACGGCCTCGCGGGTGCGGAGCTCGAGCACGAGATCCTTGTGCAGGATGCGCCAGACGGCGCTCATGCGGCGACCGCTCCCGTGATCTCGCGATAGACGGAACCCAGAGTGGCCGCCGTGTCCGCCTGCACGGGCGCGTCCCAGGCAACGCGCCCGCGGTGCACGATCAGCACCCGGGTCGCGACCGCGAGCCCGCGCTCGAAATCGTGCGTCGCGACGACGATCGTGCGGCCACGGCCGCGGAGCTCGAGAAGCATCGTCCCGAGCCAGTCGGCGGCGTCGGCGTCGAGCCCGCTCCACGGCTCGTCGAGGAGGACGAGATCCGGCTCGTGCAACAACGCGCGCGCGAGCGACAACCGCTGCTCCATGCCGCGCGAGAACAGGCGAACGGCGCGGCCGGCGACGTCCGCGAGCGCAACCCGTTCGAGCCATGCGTCGACGCGGGCCTCGGCGTCGGCGAAACCGTACATGCGGGCGTAGAAAAGCAGGTTCTCTCGCGCCGTGAGGTCGGGGTAGAGGAAGCTCTGGTGCGCGACGAGGCCGATGCGGCGGCGCACGTCCGGATGCGCGACCGGATCGCCGAAGACACACAGCTCCCCGGTCGTCGGCGCCATGAGACCAGCGAGCAGCCTGAGCGTCGTGCTCTTGCCCGCGCCGTTCGGTCCGAAGACCGCGAGCGCCTCACCTGCCGTGACACTCAGCGTGAGATCTCGCAGGACGACGGAACGCCCGAAGGCCTTGCCGAGGCTCTCGGCATGCACGACGAGACCGCCGGCGAGGCCGCTCACGCGCTCGGCCATACCGAACGCGGGTCGCGAAGGGAAGCCGTCATCCGCGCTGCTCGAGCGCCGCGAGGGCGGCGAGTGCACGCGACTCGTACTTCTCCCGCAACGCCGCGTGATCTTCCGCCGAGAGCTTGCCCATCTGCAGGTCGAAGTCCGCCTCTTTGATGGCGGCGTAGGCCAGCTCCTTCTCCCTCTCGAGCCGGTAACGCTCAGGGTCGCCCGGTGGCGCCGCGGCCACGGTCGCGCGCGGCCACAGAAGCGGCGCCGCGATCGCGACCGCGACGGCCGCGATGACGAGGAGCCCGCCGAGATACACCAACATGCTCACGAGCGCGCCCTCATGCGTCGAACCGGTCGAGCTCGGCGGCGAGCCGGGCGCGCCGCTCGTCGTCGGCCGGCGTGCGCGCGACCGGCGCCTGCGGCGCCGCCAGCGGCCGGCGCCAGCGTCGCGACACCACCACCACGAGCGCCGTAGCGATCAGAACGACGGCGAACGGCGTCACCCACGCGACCAGGTTGAACCCGCTCGTCGTCGGGGCGGAGAGGATCTTCTCGCCGTATTTGGTGGAGAAGTAGGTGAGGACCTCGGCGCGGTTTTTCCCGGCAGTGAGCTGAACGGCGATCTCCTCCTTCAAGGGAATGCCGGATGGACACTGCACGTGGTTGCAGCTGTGAACCGTGAGTCCGCACCCGCACTGGCAGGTGAGCGCCTCCTCGATCTCGCTCTGCGTCGCGTTCTTCATCGCGGCTGCGCCGCGTTTGACAACCGCTGCGCCGCGTTGAACAGCGGCTGCGCCGCGTCGGACAACCGCTGCGCCGCCCAGCTCATCGCAGCGCCGCTTCGAGGCCGCGTTCCTCGATTGCCAGCGCCGCGGCCAGCGCGCGCTGCTCGGCCGTGGTCGGCGACATGACGACCATGGTGCCGAGCACCATCACGAGCCCCCCAATCCAGAGCCAGTTCACGAGCGGGTTGACGAAGACGATCATCGTCATCAGCCCGGACTTGTCGTCGTAGCTCCCGAGGACGAGATAGAGGTCCTCGAGCAGTGTGCTGCGGAGCGCGACCTCGGTCGTCGGCTGCTGCTGCTTCTTGTAGAAGCGCTTCTCCGGATACATCGTCTCGACCAACGCGCCGTTCTTACGCACCTCGATCTCGGCCAGCATCGACGAGTAGTGGGCGCCGTCGGTGAAGTGGATGTCCTTGTAGGTGAGGTCGAAAACACCGACCTTCACGACGTCGCCCTTCTTGATCGTCTCCTGCTCCTCGAGCCGGAACGCCGAGGACGCCGCGACGCCGATGAACACCATGACGACGCCGACGTGGATGATGTACCCGCCGTAGCGCCGCCGGTTCTTGCCGACGAGGTTCGCGAGCGCGAGCGGGGCCGGCTCGCCCATGAGCGCCTGACGGGCGCGCGTGCCGCGGTAGAACTCCATGAAGATCGTCGAAAACACGAACATCGCGATCGAGAAGCAGACGACCGCGTAGTAGTTCCGCCAGCCCGCGGCGAAGATGACGACGCCGGTCGCGAACCCGAGCGCGAGCGGCACCGTGAAACTCCGCCGCAAGTTGCGGGCGCTCGCGCGCCGCCACGCAATCACCGGGCCGACGCCGGTCATGAAGAGGAGCGCCAGACCGAGCGGGGCATTGACCTTGTTGAAGAAGGGCGGCCCGACCGTGATCTTGACGCCGCGGACGGCCTCGGAGATCACCGGAAAGATCGTGCCCCAAAACGTCGCGAACGCGATTCCGACCAGTAGGAGGTTGTTGAAGAGGAAGGCGGCCTCGCGGGAGAGGAACGAGTCGATCTCGTTTTCGCCCCGCAGGAGCGGACGGCGCCAGACGACCAGAACGGTCACCACGGCGATGATCGCCACCAGGAACGCAATGAAGAAAGGCCCGAGACCCGACTGGGTGAACGAGTGCACCGACGAGACGACACCGCTCCGCGTGAGGAAGGTGCCGAAGATCGTGAGGCAGAAGGTGAGGAGCACGAGCACCATGTTCCACATCTTCAGCATGTTCTTCTTCTCTTGGATCATCACCGAGTGCAGGAACGCCGTGCACGAGAGCCACGGCATGAACGCCGCGTTCTCGACCGGGTCCCACGCCCAGTAGCCGCCCCACCCGAGCTCCTCGTATGCCCACCGCGCGCCGAGCATGTTGCCGACGGTGAGGAAGAACCACGCGAAGAGCGTCCAGCGCCGCGTCGTCCGGATCCACACGTCGCCGAGCCGCCCGCTCGCGAGCGCGGCAACCGCGAACGCGAATGGCACCGAGCAGCCGACGTACCCGAGATAGAGCGACGGCGGGTGGATCATCATCCAGAAGTTCTTGAGCTGGGGGTTGAGCCCCACCCCGTCGGGCCGGACCGCGCCGGTCACGAACGGGCTCTCGATGAAGTTCAGCAGGATCATGAAGAACGCCATGGTCGTTCCCGAGACGAACGTGGCCCAAGGCATCAATACCCGGTTCTTGCGGCGGTTGGTGAGGACCATCACCGACGAC
>JANNPN010000248.1:0-6301 GCA_031400185.1 Polyangiaceae bacterium | reverse complement strand
GCTCGCGGGCGAGCACCGCAACCTCTGCGCCGTCGGCGATCCCGATCAGTCCACTCGCGCCTATCAGCTGACCCTTTTTGAGCAACCTGCGTGCTGCTGATCGCGCTCGGTGAGCCCGCTCGCTGCGCTCGCGCGCTTCATCTCAAACACCACACTTCGCAGAGTCGGGGGGGAGGATTTCGACAGTGGTCGCGATTGGGGCGCCGTGGTGGTCGACCACCGTGCGCCGTCGGCCGTAGAGCCAGCCGTCGAGGCCGCGAAGCGCGAGCGCCTTTGCGATCAGCGGGTCGCACGCGACGCGCAGCAGCGCCTCGGGTTCCGCGATCGCGCCCGCGAGGATGTGTCCGAACGGCGCCGTCTCGGCGAGCACCGCGCGGCGGAGCTTCGGTGCGAGCCGTGCGAGATCGATCGCGATGGCGCCGAGCACGACCGGGACGCCGTCCGCGCGGACGAGCACGATGCGACGCGCGTACTGGTCGCCCTCGCGGCGGCGCTCGAGCACGCGCAGGGTGAGCGCCTCGCCGTGGCGGTCCTCGAGCCGGGGAGTGAGCGGCTGCGGCGCGGACAGCAGATCGCGAAGCGCGGGCGGCACCGCGGCGTCGTCCACGGCCTCGACCGCCGGCAGCGCCCGTCCGGCGGCAACGTAAAACCCGGCGAGCGGCGCCAGGATCGATGCGTCGCGCTCGACCATGTCCGGTCGTTCTAGCCGACCGATCAGGCATGGTCTATTTGACCCCGATGCCGGGCTTCGACGCCTTCTTCGAGGACGAGCTCGAGCGCATCCGCGCCGCGGGCCGTTGGCGCGAGCTCCGCCGGATCGAGGGCCCCGTCGACACCTGGGTGACCATCGACGGCGCGCGCGTGCTGGCGCTCTGCTCGAACAACTACCTCGGGCTCGCCAACCACCCGGCGCTCGCCGCCGCCGCCGCGCGTGCCGCCGAGACGTACGGCGTCGGTGCCGGCGCATCGCGTCTCATCTCCGGCTCGCTCGCGATCCACCGCGACCTGGAGGAGCGGCTCGCACGCTTCAAGCACACCGAGGCGGCGGTGCTCTTCCCAACCGGCTATCACGCGAACGTCGGCGCGATCACGACGCTCGTCGGCCGCGGCGACGCCGTCTTCAGCGACCAGCTGAACCACGCGAGCATCATCGACGGGTGCCGGCTCTCCGGCGCCGAGGTGCACATCTATCCGCACGCCGACGCGGCGGCGCTCGACGACCTCCTGGCGCGCACCCGGGGGCGGCGACGCCTGATCGTGACCGATTCCGTCTTCAGCATGGACGGTGACCGCGCGCCGCTCGGCGAGATCTGCGCGATCGCCACGGCGCGCGCCGCGATGGTGATGATCGACGAGGCGCACGCGACCGGCGTCGACGGACCGAACGGCGCGGGGCTCGTCGCGGCCCTCGGGCTCGGCGACGCGGTGACGGTCCAGATGGGAACGCTCGGGAAGGCGCTCGGCGCCGCGGGCGCCTTCATCGCGGGCAGTCGGGCGCTCGTCGACCTCCTCGTGAACCGCGCCCGGAGTTTCATCTACACGACGGCATTGCCACCGCCGGTCGTTGCCGCCGTCGCCGCGGCGCTCGACGTCGTCGAGCGCGAGCCCGAGCGCCGCGCGCGGCTCGCGGCGATCTCGGCGACGCTCCGCGAGCGTCTCCGCGCGCTCGGCTTCGAGATCCCTCCGGGCGAGGGCCCGATCATCCCGGTGATCGCCGGCACGAGCGAGCGCGCTCTTGCCTGGTCCCGCGGGCTTCTCGAGCGCGGCGTGTTCGTGCAGGCGATCCGCCCGCCGACCGTGCCCGACGGCACCGCGCGCCTGCGCGTGACGCTCATGGCGACGCACACCGACGAGGACCTGGCGCACGCCGTCGGCGCGTTCGCGGCGCTTCGCGAGAGGTTGTAAGGAGCCCGCATGACCCCCGCCGAACGTGCCGTCCTGGCCGCCAACGCCTCCTTCTATCGTGCCTTCGCTACGCGCGACGTCGAGGCCATGGACGCGCTCTGGGCCCGCGACGTGCACGTCGCCTGCATCCATCCGGGCTGGCAGGTCCTGAACGGCCGGGAGGCGGTGATGGCGAGCTGGCGCGGCATCTTCGGCGGCGTCCCGCCCGCGATCCGCTGCTCCGACGAGATCGCCCGCATCACCGGATCGTCGGCGTTCGTGGTCTGCACCGAGTCGCTCGACGCAGGTGATCTCGTCGCGACCAACCTGTTCGTCCAGGAAGCCGGCGACTGGAAGCTCGCCCACCATCACGCCGGCCCGGTCGCGAGTGCCGAGGACGACGAGGACAAGCCACCCTCGGGCTTCCTGAACTAGCTCAGAAGGGGGATCTCTCCCCCTTCGCCGCCGCGGCGAAGCCGCGTCGACTCAACCCCCGGCTCGCTCGGGCTCGGCCGCGCGCCACGCGCGCGGAGGTCGTTGTCTTGGGGCAGCCCCCTGGGGGTTGCAACCCAGCGAGGGGATCTCTCCCTGGGCTGCATCGGGCGCAGCCCGACGGAGCCTCACTCCCCGGCTCGCTCCCGCTCGGTCAGGGACCGCCGACGGCGATGATGTACTTGAGCCCGAGAAACGGCGGCATGCGGTCATCGGGCGCACCGCCCGCAGCGGCCGCATGGGCGTTCGGTCCCGCGAGCCCGGCGACCTCACCCGGCGTGTAGGGCCGGCCGAGCCCGATGATGTTGAGCGCCGTCGACGTCGCCGCACCACCCGACTCGCCGAGGACGCGCGGCGGCAAGCCCGGACCGTCGGCCGCGTGGACCGGGACACGCCCGCGGAGATCCGGAAGCGCGAACGTCGTCACGCCGTCGCCGCCGTAGGTCGTGCCGATGATCGAGAACAGGTCGGAGTTCTCGGAAATCGGCAGGATCTGGCCGTCGCAGAACGCCCAACCCGTCGGCGCGAAGTTGCCCGCGAAGAGTCGGATCTCGCCGAGCATGGGCGGATCGGCGCGCACGGTCGCGGGGGCGATGACGAGGACGAAGAGCAGCAGCGCGGCGAGGTGTCGCATCGAGATTCTCTTGACGCTCACGGGCACGCGTCGAAGATCGTGATGCCGTTCACGACGCGCGCGCAGCTCGCGGCGGGTACGAGCTCGCGTGATCCCGGCGTGCATCCTTTGATCCAGACGCTGCACGTCGAGGGCAGGTCGTCGGCGAGGTAGAGCGTGCAACCCGGCGGCGGCGTCCGGGCCGCGACCGTCGTCGGATCGCCGACGAGGCACTGCTTGGCCTTCCCGCCCGCGAGGCACGTGCTCGCGTTGAAGAAGCTCCCGGAGACGACGTCGGCCGTCGGACCGAAGCGCAGCGCACCGGCCACGCTCGCGGCGCTCACGAGCAGGTTGCCGTTCTTCGCATCGAGCTTGACCTTGCACTTGTCGACGGCGCCCGCGGCGGAGGGAAGCGCCAACAACGCGAGCACCACGACCATGCACGATCGGAACGACATGGCGGCGGGACTACTACACGGCCACACGTCGGGCCAGCCGGCACGCTAGGCGGGCTCGCGCACCTGTAGTATCGACCGCCCATGCGCTTCGGGATCCCCACGGGCCCGCAAGACTGCTCGAACGAGGAGCTCCGCCGGCTCTGGCGCATCGCCGCCGACAACTGACGCTCGTCCATGGCGACCGACGAATCCCTCGCCCCTCCGGTGCCCGGAAACGGTCGCCAGTGCGTGCTGTGCGGGCGCCACGGCCGGCGCCAAGACTTCGTCCCGGCCGCCGCGGTCCGGCACCAGGTCGCGGCGCACATCGCCGAGAAGTTCCCCGAGACGTGGACGGGTGAGGGCTCGATCTGCCGGCGGTGTCTCAACGCCGAGCGCGGTGACTACGTCGTCTCGCGGCTCGAGCAGGAGCGCGGCTCGCTCTCGGCGGTCGAAGCGGACGTTGCGCGGAAAGCGGGCGAGAGTCTCGTGCTCGCGGAGAACCTGGATCGGGAGTTCGAGCGCTCGACCACGTTCGGCCAGCGCGCCCCGACGCGACGGCCCGGATCGGCGGCTCGTGGGCCTTCGTGATCGGCTTCGGCTTCGTCCTCGCGACGTGGATCGGAATCAATACGCTGCTGCTCGCCGACCGTGCCTTCGACCCGTACCCGTACATCCTCTTGAACCTGGTGCTCTCCTGCCTCGCCGCGCTCCAGGCGCCGATCATCATGATGGCGCAGAACCGCCAAGCCGCCCGCGACCGCGCCCAGGCCGATCAGGACTTCCGCGTGAACCTCCACGCCGAGATCGCGATCCTGAACCTGCACGAGAAGGTCGACCACCTCCTCCACGCGCAGTGGGAGCGCCTCGTCGAGATGCAGCAGATCCAGATCGATCTGATCGAGGAGCTGACGGAATCGCGCGGGCGGCGGCGGCCGTAGCCGACCGGTCACGCGTGGACTTGCCCCGCCAGGTTTGCGACACGGAGAGCATGCCCTACGCCCCCTTCGATCTCACCGGCAAAGTCGCCCTCGTGACCGGCGGCAACAGCGGCATCGGCCTCGGCATGGCAGAGGCGCTTGCGCAGGCGGGTGCCGACGTCTGCGTCTGGGGCACCAACGCCGACAAGAACGACGCCGCGAAGGCGAGTCTGGCAGCGCACGGCACGCGCGTGATGGCGGTGCCGTGCGACGTCGGCGACGAGCATGAGGTCGCGACAGCGTTCGCGGCGACGCTCGCGGGGCTCGGCCGCGTCGACGCGTGCTTCGCCAACGCCGGTGTCGGCGGCAGCATGCCGTTCGTCGACATGACGACCGAGGAGTGGCGGCGCGTGCTGCGCGTGAACCTCGACGGCGTCTTCTTCACGCTCCGCGCCGCCGCGCGCCACATGGTGGAGCGCGGCGGCGGCGGCACGCTCGTCGCCACGAGCAGCCTGGCTGCGATCGAAGGCCAATCGCGCGGCGAGCACTACGCCGCGACCAAGGGCGCCGTCATCGCGATGATTCGGGCGCTCGCGACCGAGCACGCGCGCTACGGCATCCGGGCCAACGCCATCCTGCCCGGCTGGATCGAGACCGCCATGACCGACCGGCTCTTCGCCTGGGAGCCGATGCAGAAGAAGGTCTTTCCACGCATCCCGATGCGGCGCTGGGGCGAGAGTCGCGACTTCGGCGGGCTCGCCGTCTACCTCACGAGCGACGCGAGCAGCTACCACACCGGCGACACGCTCGTCGTCGACGGGGGCTACTCCATCTTCTGAGCCGGGGGGACGATTCGCGTGCCGCTCGAGGAATATCGTCGGAAGCGTCGTTTCGGAGTCACGAGCGAGCCGAAAGGCGCGGCGCAGACCCGCAAGCGCACCAAGAAGCTCCGCTTCGTCGTACAGAAGCACCGTGCGGGCCATCTCCACTACGACTTCCGCCTCGAATGGGACGGGGTGCTGCTCTCGTGGGCCGTCCCGAAGGGGCCGTCGCTCGACCCCAGCGTCAAGCGGCTCGCGATGCACGTCGAGGACCATCCGATCGAGTACGGCACTTTTGAAGGCGTCATTCCCGAAGGCTATGGCGCCGGCATCGTGATGCTGTGGGATGTCGGGACCTGGGAGCCTGAAGTGGACGTCGATGCGGCCTTCCGCAAGGGCGACCTGAAGTTCCGCCTCAATGGCTTCAAGCTGAAGGGGTCGTGGGTGCTGGTCAAGACGCACGGGTTCGGTGGAGCGCCCAACAGCTGGTTGCTGATCAAGCACAAGGACGACTGGTCGGGGCCCATCGACATCGCCGAGTTCGCACCGCTCAGCGTGAAGACACCGAATGCTGATTTCGCCGAGATCCTTCAAGGCAAGACGCCAGACCTGTGGCTGAGCAATGCACCCGCCAAGACCGGCGACACCGGCGCGATGTTCGCAAAGATCATTGAGCGTGCGCTGAAGATGAAAGCGCCAACCACGAAGGACGCGAAGGCAACCACGAAGGACGCGAAGGCGACCATGAAGGACGCGAAGAGCCCGAAAGCCAAAGCCTCAAAGGCGAAGGCCAAGAAGGCCGCCAAGAAGCGCTAGGCTCCACCTGCAACTGCTCAGTTCAGCTTCAACTTACTTCCGGTAATCGAGTGCCGGCTTGCGGTCGGCGAGGCGGGTGGTGTACTTGAAATTCGGTCCACGCCGCTTGTCGAACTCTGCCCGGGCCTGGATGAGGTGCGCGGGATCCGAGAAGAGATCGATTGCCGTCAGGGTCATGCTCTTCGCCGCCACCATCATGCCTTTCACGCCAATCGACATGCCGCCGGCGGCGACCGCCTGCCAGCTGTGCGCGGGCGTGCCGGGTACCCACGTGGCGGCGGTCAACTGCACGGTCGGCACGCGCCAGCTGACGTCGCCGAG
>JANNPN010000241.1:0-11232 GCA_031400185.1 Polyangiaceae bacterium | reverse complement strand
CATGGCGCTCAGCGTCGTGCCGTGGGGCGTGGCCGTCGCGTGCTGGAAGCTCGTCTCGGTCGCGTCCCTCGTCGGCCTCGTTCTCCTGACGGTCCGCGTGCTGTACGCCGACGAGCTCGACGCGCGCGATCGTCTCGCCGTCTGGTGCTTCGCGCTCACGCTCTCGCCGACGATCTCGGTGCTGACCATCGGGCAGACGTCGCTGCTCATCGTCTTCCTGCTCGTGCTCTCGGCCGCGTGCCTGGAGCGGGGCCACGCCGTCGGGGCCGGCCTGGCACTCGCGCTCGCCGCCGTGAAGCCGCAGTTGGCAGCGCCCTACGTGCTCTTCTTGCTCGCACGCGGCGAGCTCGCGGTGCTGGCGCTCGGCGCGGTCGGCAACGCGGGCCTCACGGGGCTCGGCCTGTACGCGTCGGGCGTGCGGCTCGACGCGTACCTCGATGCCGCCGCCCGGTGGTCGGCCAACAACCCGGCGACCGGGCACATCAACGTCGGTATCGCGAACCTGCTCGCCCACCTCACGCGCCTCGACATCGGCGGCGTCACGGCGATCGGCGCGCTCGTGGGCGGGGCGCTCGTCGCCGCGGTCGCATTCGGCCGCAGCGCCGGCGGCGACCGCGCCCGGCTCATCGACACCCTGCCGGTCGTGCTGTTCGCCGCCCCGCTCGGCTTTCGCTGCAACGCCTACGACATGGTCGCGCTGATCCCGCTCTTCGCCTGGGCTCGCGCCCGCGGGACGCCGACGCGGCTCGGGTACGCGATCCAAACCCTCTGCCTCGTGCTCATCGTGCCGCGCGCGGCACTGCATCTCGCCTACGAGAAGCTCGCGGCCGGGCGCATCCCGTACGACGCGTACTACGTCGGCGAGACCACCTTCCGGAGCTGGATCCTCGTCCTGCTGCTGCCGCCGGTGCTCATGGCGTGGCGGGCGCGCGTCAGGGCTTCTTCCCGATCCGGTCCACGTCCGTATCCCCCGGGCCGTACACCATGAACGAGAAGCCCGCGATCGAGTGCCCGTCGAAGTCGATGGCCGCGGCCGGAACCCGCAGGCGGACCCACGAGCCCTGGAGCGGCAGGCCACCCATGCGGAGGCGATGGCCGCCCCGGCGATCCAGAGAAATCTGCTCGGTCGCTACGGCAGCGGCGCGCCGCCCTTGGCCTTGAACTGCCCGGGCTCGTTCTTCGCGAACGCCGCCGACTGGTACTCCGCCTCGAAGCACGCGCCGCCCTCGGCCGAGAGCTGCACCAGCACCGGTCCCGTGAACGGCAGCGGGGGGACGTCGGTGCGATCGCCCTTCGCCTGCACTTGGATCGCCGCCTTGCCCGCGACGCCGATCTTCATCTTGATCGCCTGGATGCCGGTCGGGGTGCCGAGCTTGTCCTTGTAGGCGTAGCCCTTGGTGCCGCTCGCCTTCCAGCACGGCTTGCCGCTGCACGTGCCGCCCGCGGGCGCGATCGCGCCAGTGACGAGCGCCGGCGACGCGCCGTCGTAGATGCAGAGGCGGACGTCGGACGTCGCGGTCGGCGTGCCGAAGTCGGCGAAGGTCGTGGCGGCGCCGCCGCCCCACTTCCATTGCAGGGCGTCGCCCTTGTCCGGCGTCTTGTCCTTGATCGCGAGTGCCGCCGCGTCGGCGACGACGGGGGCCTTGCAACCGAGGAGCGGCGTCAGCGGGCAATCGTGCGAGACGCGGTCGCAGGCGTCGCCGGTCCCGTCGGCGTCGACGTCCTCCTGGAGCGGGTTCGGATCGGCGGGGCAGTTGTCGAGGTCGTCGGGGATGCCGTCGTCGTCGCCGTCGGCGGCGGTCACCGCCACGGTGACCGGCTGGTCCTCGCAGGTGGACCCGGCGGGACAGTCGTCGTCGTCGACGCAGGCACCCGGGTTCACGAGCGTGCAGGCGAGCGTGGTCGCGCTGCAGAAGGTGCCGAGCGCGCAGCTGTCGGCCATCGGATCGCACGCGATCACGGGTGCCACGGTGCAACGGCCGCCCGTGCCGGTGAAGACCTGGCTCGACTCCTCGACCTGCAGCGGATCGTTCGGGGTCGCGGCGCTGACGGAGGCGATGACCGTGACCACCTGGTTGCACGCGTCGTAGCGCTGCAGCACGAGCCCGCCGACGACGCCGTTGCCGTCGAGGTCCTGGCCCTGCTCGCTCTCGAGCGTCAGGAACTTCACCGACGCGCCTTCGACCTTGTAGGGCGCCGTCGGATCGCAGATCTCGAGCCGGCACGGCGTGACCGCCTGGCCGACGTTCACGAGCGTCTTGGTCGCGATGTCGTAGACCTGGAGCACACCGTCGAGCGTGTCGCCGTCGCCGTTCAGCGGGCCGGCGCCTTGTGCGGCTTCGTCGGTGCGGAACGCGAGCAGATGACGCGTGCCGCAGGCGGTGCCGGTCGGCTCGCCGAGCACGAGCTCCTCGCCGGCCTGCTCGAGGTTCCGGAGCTTGAAGCCGCCGAGCTCGTAGACGTGGACGACGCGGTCGAGCGCGTCGCCATCGTCGTTCAAGTCGTCACCGCCCTGCGCTTCCGGGCTCAGAAACGCGACCCGGTTGCCGGAGACGACGAGCGTATCGGCGGCACGCGCAACGTTGGTCCACGCGGCGGCACCGATGTCGCGCACCTGCAGCACGGTGTCGGTCGCGTCGCCGTCGCCGTTCATGTCCGATCCGCCCTGCCCCGCCTCGTCGGCGAGTGCCGCGACGAGCGTCGGCGAGAGCTTCACGCCGCTCGCGGCCATGCCGAGATTCTGCGGAGCTCCGCCGGCGACCGACAACGTCACCACGATGTCGTTGGTGTCGCCATCGCCGTTCAAAGACCCGCCGGGGCAGGTTCCGGTCCCCATCGCCGACTCGGGACGAAGGAACGCCGCGTTGCCGCTCGCGACCGACACTTCGTCGGCCGGGCAGAGCGTCGTGAACGTACCCGTCGCGGCGTCGACCGACTCGAGCACGACGTCGTCGAGCACGCCGTCCGGGAAGAGCGTCGCGTCGACGCCGAGCGGATCGGTCGGGTCGTTGCGGTCGACGACCACGTCGAACGTTCCATTGACGTCGGCAGGCCCGAGCGGGTCCGGGGAATTGGTGTCGAACGCGATCGTGCGACCGTCGGCGGAGACCGACACGTTGACGAACCCGAAGGGACCCGAAGTGTGGGTCACCAGCCTGGTCGTGCTCGTGACCCGATCGTGGACGTAGGGTGCCGGGTCGGTCTCGTCGTCGACCAGATTGGTCATGTCGCTCTGAAAGACGACGTAGCGTCCGTCGGCCGAGATGGCGTGGGTCGAGCTGATCGTGAAGAAGCCGGAGCCGCCCGAGGCCTCACCGCCGTCGCTCCGCACCGACACGCGCGCGACCCCGTTGGTCACGCGGTCGCGCACGAAGACGTCGGCGACGCCGTTGTTGTCCTTTCCCGGCGGCAGGACGTTGCCGTCGGCGGCGAAGGCGACGAAGCGCCCGTCGTGGCTGAGCGCGACCGGCCCAAAGTCACCCGTCAACATACCCCCTCCGAACCCGGGGTCGACGAAGGCCACCGGATCCGTGACTCCGGTCGTGCGGTCGTGGACGTACGTGTTCGTGCCCGGCGCGGTCGACAAGAAATTCTGCGCGTCGCTCGCGAAGACGACGACGTTGCCGTCGCCGGAGATGCCGGGCCGCCCTCCCGACGAGGCGGCGTCTCCTTCGATCCCGCCGGTGCCGACGCTCACGCGCTCGGTCGTTCCGGTCAACCGGTCGCGGACGAACACGTCGTCGACGCCGTTGGTATCCTCGCCGGGGGGCAGCAAGTTGCTCGCGTCGGTCACGAACACCACGAAGCGTCCGTCGGCCGACAAGGCGATGCGGGTGTGGAGGAGAGGCGTCGGCTCGCCGCCGCCGAAGGGTACGTTGATGCGCTCGGTCGTGAGCGCCACCGCGTCGTGCACGAACAGGTCGCGGCCGCTGTTGGTGTCGAGCCCCGGACCGAGGAGATTGTCCGCGTGGCTGGTGAACGCGACGAAGCGGCCGTCCGCCGAGATCTCGGGATTCGCGGACGTCGCGTTGGCCTCGCCGACACCGCCGTTCGGGATGTTGACCCGGATCGTGTCGTTGGTGAGGAGGTCGTGGCGAAAGAGATCGGGCGTGCCGTTCGTGTCGTTGCCGGGGCCGAGGAGATTCGGGGAGGCGCTCTCGAAGACGACATAGCGCCCGTTCCCCGAGATCACGCTGTCGAGGCCGCCGGCCGGTGCGCCGCCGCCGTCGGCGACGCTCGCGGCAACCGGGCCGACGGCCGC
Organism: Polyangiaceae bacterium; assembly: GCA_031400185.1. GTDB lineage: Bacteria > Desulfobacterota > Binatia > UTPRO1 > UTPRO1 > UTPRO1. The sequence continues at coordinate 6,971 of JANNPN010000241.1, read as the reverse complement.
GTTGTCGGCCTCCGACGTGCGGACGAAGACCCGCCCACCCGAGACCGCAAGCGGCGCGCCGTCGACCTTGGACGCACCATCGATCGCGCGAACGTGGTCGAGCGCGGTCTCGCCGCTCCCGAGCCGGAAGACGCGCAAGACCCCGTCGGAGGCGTCGCCGTCGCCGTTCTCCTCGCAGTCCCCTTGCGTGGCCTCGTTCTCGAGGAACGCGAGGACGTCGTCCTCGACCGCGAGCGCCGGGAACGTGAACGGCGGACGGCTGACACGCTGGGCGGCGCGACCTTCCGCGCCCGGGGTGAGCCCGCAGCCACCGGTCGCATCGAGGACGCCGATCTCGCCGCTCGAGCGGTCGCGCAGCGTGACGACCGTATCGACCGCGTCGCCGTCGCCGTTCCGGTCGACGCCGTCGATCGACTCGCGAAAGGCGAAGGTGCGGATCACATCGCTCGCGACGAGCCCGTCGAGCGGCACCGGGCTCTGCGCTTCGAGCGCATAGGAGACGCAGGCGTTGCCGACGCCGAGGCAGAGCCCGGGGTTTCCGGAGCAGTCCTGGTGCGGCGGCAATTGGCAGAACGCCGGCGTCGCACGGACGAAGACGGCGGGGCCGCCGCTCGGCGCGAGCGCGCCGAGGTCGAAGATCTCGCCGCACGCCGCGGGACTGCTGCACTCGGTGCCGAGCGGACAGAGCGTCGCGGGGGCGTCCGCGCACGAGCGCTCGCAGGTGCCGCCGCGGCAGTCGAGGTTGCGGGTGCAGCGTTGCGTGGCGTTGTCGCCGCCGAGGCACGTCCCATGGTTGCGTGCGATGCGGATGGTCGTCGCCGGCGCGTCGATCGAGCCGAAGGCGGTGAAGACGTCCGGATCGACGACGGTCGGGTCGAGCTGCGGCTCGAGGATCGGCGGCAGCCGCCCGCCCTCCGGCGTGAACGAGCCCAGGAAGACCTGGCCCGGAACCTCGAACGGCAGCGGCGACTTGGTGCGGAGCCGGATGAGGCGCGGCACCGGCAAGCCCTGGTCGCGGGTCAGGATGCCGCCCCACACGAACGGCATGAGGAGGTTGCCGTCGCTATCGAGCGTCGCGCGCACCTCGGTCGCCAGCGCCGTGCACGGCGGCGCGTCCTGGAAGCAGTCGGCGGCATAGTCGTTCGGGACCGGCAGCGCGGTGAAGCTCGGGAAGACGTCGTCGGGCGCCGTCGTGCCGCAGGCGCCGTCGTTGGCGTAGAGGTCGTCGACGCATGCGAGGAGCCCGGTCGAGGCGGTCGCGCAGGTCGCAGTCGCGAGCTGGCACGGCAGCGGGTCGACCTTCGCCGTGACGGCGATCGCAACCGGCCCCGCGAGCGTGAGGTCGTCGGCGGCCCCCGCGAAATCGGCGTCGGTGTCGGGGAACGGAAAGGTGATGCGCCGGTCGCCGAGGTCGACGTCCAGGTGGGTGCCGAGCTGGGGCTCGACGCGGCACGCCGCCGAGGCGACGCCTGCGGTACCCGCGCAGGTCGCCGTGTCGACGCCGGTGCAGTCGTTCGCGAGAACGACCACACGATTGGTTCCGTTCGGTGCCTTGAACACCAGGGTGACGACCTGATCGGCGCTGTTCGCGAGGAAGCCGGTCGACGCGACGTCGCAGGGGCGAAGTCGCAGCTGGAGACGCTCGCCCGGTCCCGCGTAGGGCCGGTTGGTCGCGCCGAGGACGCCGTTGAAGGTCTTTTCGGTGCCGGGGATCAGATTGCAGCCGCCGGTCGCCGCGCGCGGCATCGACGCCAGGATCAGAAACGCCGCGAGCAGGATCGTCGGCCAGTGCCGGACGGGCACAAGAGTGTGGGGGGTCACCGGTGACTCCTTTTCGCGCCGGAGGGTGCCGGCGGCTGTCAAAGAGCACAGCTCGTGCCACGCGAAGATGACAGGGAGATGACAGCGCGTCTCGTCCGAACGGGGTCGAGGGGCGGACGCCTGCCACTTACCGGGGCATCTGCCGCCCGGTTCGACGGCGCTGCCTGCGAGAACGGCATCGCGGCAGCGCCGTCGGCGGCCTTACGACCCGAGCGACGTTCCCGTCACCGGCTCAGGTCGACGTCCACCCTCACGGTTGGCGAACGGACGGCACGCAAAGCTCACGGACCCCGTAGCCGTCGTAGCCATCCGGACCGAGCTGATCCTCGGTGAACACCGCTGCGGACCCTGCATCGTGATCGATGGGCGCGGGCCTTACTCCGAACCGTCAATGACCTCCCGCAAACCGGCGCGACCTACGCGCCGTCGGGAATCGACGGCTCGACGAGCACGGCGAGCTGCGACAACGACTCCTGCCACCCGAGGTAGCAGGACTCGACGGGGATCACCGCCGGCAGCCCTTCCTGCACGATCGCGAGCTCGGTGCCGCACGCGACCGTGCGGAGCGTCACCGTCACCTGCATCTGACCCGGCAGATTGGGGTCGTCGAACTGGTCCGTGTAACGGAGGCGCTCGTTGGGCGTCAGCTCGAGATAGGTGCCGCGGAACGCATGGCTCGTGCCGGTCCCGAAGTTCGTGAACGACATCCGGTAGCCGCCGCCGACCCGCGCGCTCATCTCCTGGACCTTCCCCGTGAAGCCGTAGGGAGGCAACCACTTGGCCATCGCATCGGGGTCGAGAAACGCCTTGTAGAGGCGCTCGGCGGGTGCCCGCAGCACGCGGTGCAGGCGGACGGTGTTCGTGGGTTCTGCCATCTGTTGATCTCCTTTGATGTGGCCTTCATCTCCTCGTCGAACAGGTGGAGGCCGAATCGACATCTGCGCGTGCGCGGACCCTGTAAATCGCGACCATGCATGGCTACGGCACGGTCAGAATCGACACGGGCCGCTTTCGCATTCCCCGCATCAATTCTATGGTGCGCGGCCATGCTCAGAGACGCGTTCGGTCACCTCCGCCCCATCCGTTGGGGCATGATCAATCTCGGCGGCTATCTCACCGTGTTGCAGTTGCGGGTGCTGAATCGTCTTCGCATCGAGGGCGTCGAGCACCTGCGAGACCTGCCGTCGCGCGGCGTGCTGCTCGTCTCGAACCACCTCACCCACTTCATGGACTCGATCGTCGTGTTCCACTCGGTCAGCTACTTGCGCCGGCCGTACCTCGTCTGGCCGCGCACCAATCTCTACATCGTGGCCGCGCTCGAGACGATGAAGGCGCGCGGCTGGCTGCCGCGCCTGATGGCCTACAACGGCACCATCTGCGTGAAGCGCACCTGGAAAGAAGGTGATCAGGCGGTCGAGCGCCCGGTCGATCCCACGGACATCGAGAAGATCCAGACCGGCCTCAAGGGCGGGTGGGTGCTGACGTACCCACAAGGCACGACGCGACCGGGCGCCCCGGGTCGCATCGGCTGCGCTCGGATCATCAAAGAGTTCCGGCCCATCGTGGTGCCCGTGCAGCTCACGGGCCTGCGCGAAGCCTTCGACGTCACCGGGCTGAAGCTCCGCAAGACGGGCGTCGAGCTCGGCGTCCGCTACGGCCGTCCGCTCGACATTCCCTACGATCAGTCGCCAGCTGCGATCCTCGGCGCGGTCATGGAAGGCATCGGCGAGATCGCGCCTCCTGTGTTCGCCGACGCCTCTCCCGCCAGCGGGATTGGACTCCGTCGGAGTCCGGTAGGCACGCCCGGGGACCAGCGCGGCGCCCGGATTTCCGACACCGCGATTTCGGAACCGCCCGGCACCCGGAGGCAGTCTCCGTCGGCGTGACGATTGTGCGCGCGGGGGAATCCCCTGCAAGACGTCAGATAGGCGACGACGAACCCCGCCCGCGGTCACGTCAGGCTCAGTGCATCCCCGAGCCGCCGCTCAACTGCTTCGCGAGCTCGCCGACGACCGCCTTCGCGTCCCCGAACAGCATCCACGTCTGGTCGCCGAAGTAGAGCTCGTTGTCGATGCCGGCGAAGCCGGGGTTCTTCGAGCGCTTGATGGCGAAGACCGTCCGGGCCTTGTCGGCTTGGATGATGGGCATGCCGTAGATGGGGCTCGCCTTGTCGGTCGCGGCGGCGGGGTTCACGACGTCGTTGGCGCCGATGACGAGCGCCACGTCGCACTGGGGCATCTCGGGGTTGATCTCGTCCATCTCGACCAAGTCGGTGTAGGGGATCTCGGCCTCGGCGAGGAGCACGTTCATGTGGCCGGGCATGCGGCCCGCGACCGGGTGGATCGCGAACTTCACCGTGATGCCCTTGTGGCGGAGCGCGTCGTAGACCTCGCGCACCTTGTGCTGCGCTTGCGCGACGGCCATGCCGTAGCCGGGGATGATGACGACGAGGCTCGCCTGCTCGAGGATCTGCGCGGCGCCCTCGACGGTCTCGGCCTTGTAGCTCTTCTCCTCGCCCTTGGCGGCGGTCGCCTGCACCTGCCCGAATGCGCCGAAGAGCACGTTGGTGAACGAGCGGTTCATGGCGCGGCACATGATGATGGAGAGGATGAGACCGCTGGACCCGTCGAGCGCGCCGGCGGTGATGAGCAGCTTGTTGTCGAGCACGAAGCCCATCGCGACGGCCGCGAGGCCGGCGTACGAGTTCAGGATCGAGATCACCGTCGGCATGTCGGCGCCGCCGATCGGCAGGATCAGCAGCACGCCGAAGAGCAACGACAGCACGCTCACGACCGGGAAGAGACTCGGGGAGAGCGGCGCCGTCGGGTAGAGAATGATGTACGCGCCCATGCCGAGCGCCGCCGCGAGCAGGCCGAGGTTCACGAAGTTCTGCCCGGGATAGGTCACGGGCCGCTGCGGGATCCACTTCAGCTCCTGCAGCTTCCCGGCGGCGAGCAAGCTGCCCGTGAAGGTCAGGTAGCCGAGCACGATTTCGAGGATGATCGCCGTCATCCGGAACGTGGTGAGGTTCTCCGGGCCTTCCGAGAGCCAGAGGTAGTACTTGGCGGTGCCGACGAGGCCGGCGGCGGCGCCGCCGAAGGCGTGCGAAAGCGCGGTCCGCTGCGGCACGGCCGTCAGCGACACCCGCGAGAGCGGCACGCCGACCACGAACCCGAGGACGATCGCGATCACGATCCAGGCGTGGTGGACGATTTCCGGCTGCGCCCAGGTGGCGAGCACCGCGATCACCATCCCGGCGACGCCGGCGCGGACGCCGTTCCGCGCCGTCTTGGGGTCGCTCATCCAATGGAGCGAGAAGATGAAGAGGGCGGTCGCGACGATGTACGCGAGCTGGACGAGGGTATGGATCACTTGTGAGCCGCCTTCTTGATCACTTGGGCGCCGCCTTGTCGCCGCCCTCGCGGGTCTTGAACATCTTGAGCATGCGGTTGGTGATGAGGAAGCCGCTCACGATGTTCGTCATCGACGCGAAGAGCGCGACGGCGCCGAGAAAGCGGATGTGGGTCGGGTAGTCGCTGCCGGTCACGAGGATCGCGCCGACGACGGCGATCGCGGAGATCGCGTTGGTGAGCGACATGAGCGGCGTGTGCAGGAGACGCGACACGCGACGGATCACGCCGACACCGATGAACGTCGACAGCATGAACACGAACAGCATCGACGGCAGGTCGAGCGCCGGGGCGGCGTGAGCGTCGGCGGCGTGGGCCGGCGAAGCCGCCGCGGCGAGCACGGCGACCGTGAGCGGGATCATCCGTTGCATCACGATGCCTTTCCTTTGGCCTGAATCGCGTCGCGGACGCGCACGCTGACGATGGCGCCGTCGTAGGTGACGAGCGCGCCCTGCTGGATGTCGTCCGCCTGGTCGAGGACGAAGGCCTTGTCCTTGGTGAACGTCGTGATGAAGCTCGTCAGGTTCCGCGAGAAGAGCAGGCTCGCGTGCGTCGGCATGGTGGCGGCGAGGTTCAGCGGGGCGAGGATGCTGACGCCGTTCACGTCGACGGTCTCGCCGGGCTTCGAGAGCTCGCAGTTGCCGCCGCCATCCGCGGCGAGATCGACGATCACCGCACCGGGCTGCATTCGCGCCACCATCGCGGCGGTGACCAACCGGGGCGCGAAGACGCCGCCGATGAGCGCCGTCGTGATGACGACGTCGGACACGGCGCACTGCTCGACCAGCATCTCGCGCTGGCGGAGCTTGTCGTCCTCGCTGAGCTCCTTGGCGTAGCCGCCGCCGGCGGCCGCTTCCTGCTTGAGCTCGATGCCGACGTATTTGGCGCCGACGCTCTCGATCTGCTCCTTCACCTCGGGCCGGACGTCGGTCGCGAAGACGTTCGCGCCGAGCCGGCGCGCGGTTGCGATCGCCTGGAGGCCGGCGACCGCGGCGCCGATCACGAACACTTTGGCCGGGAACACCATGCCGGCCGCGGTCGTGAGCATCGGGAAGTACTTGTTGAGCGATTCGGCCGCGAGCAGCACGCCCTTGTAGCCGGCGATGCTCGCCATCGACGAGAGCGTATCCATCGCCTGCGCGCGCGTCGTCCGCGGGATCGCATCGGTCGAGAACGCCGTGATCTTGCGCTCCGCCAGGGCCTCCGCGACGTCGAGGTTGCGCAGCGGCATGAGCGAGCCGAGCAGGAAAGCTCCGGGCTTCATCCATGCGATCTCGTTCCGGCCGGTCGCGAAGTTCGTCGCCGGAGCGTTCACCTTGCAGACGAAGTCGGCGGAACCGAGGAGCGCGGCCGGTTCGCTCTCGATCGTCGCGCCCGCCTGCGTGTAGGCATCGTCGAGATAGTGCGCCGAGACGCCGGCGCCGGACTCGACGGCGACCGCGTAACCCGCCTGCACCAGCTTCTTGCAGGACTCGGGCACCAGGGCGACACGGCGCTCTCCCGGCCGGGTCTCCTTGGGAACCGCGATCTTCATTCCTTCCCCCTCCGTGAACCGCCGGCTCGTATCATGAACGTATGATGATGGTTCGCCCGACCCGGGCCCGCGTACATGGCGCAGCGGACGGGAAGCAGAGGGCGCGGAAGCAATGGCGCGCGACAGTATGCGACCCCCGCTCACCCAGTCAACCTCGCGGGCAGGTTGCTGAAAAAGGCCGATCTGCGTCGTTGCTCAGTCGACTC
>JANNPN010000128.1:0-6187 GCA_031400185.1 Polyangiaceae bacterium | reverse complement strand
CGCCGCCGCCGAACGCGCCCGCGCCGCCGCCCCGCGACCCGCCCTGCTGGCGCGCGCTCGGAGCCTGCCGACCGCCGCCGCGATTTGCCGCGCTCGCCTGCCGCGTCCCAGCGCGCTCCGCCCCGCCGCCGCGCTGGTGATCCCCGAGACTGCCCTGCCGCTCGTAGCCGCGCGCCTGCTGACGGTTCATGTCGCGGCGCTGGGTCGCCTGCGCGCCCTGATAGCGCTGGCTCACCTTGTCGTTCCGATACGAGACGCCGCGGCGATGCTCGGCGTTGTGCTGCCAATTCCGATTGCCGCTATTGATGTTGTTGCGATTGACGTTGTTGCGGTTGAAGTTGTTGTTGACGTTGCGGTTGAAGTCGATGTCGACGTCGTTGTTTCCGCCCCAGCCGCCGCCCCAATAGCAGCCGCCGCCGTGCCAGTTGGTGTTGCCCCAGACCGCCGCGCCGACCGCGACGCCGACGCCGAACGAGATCGCGCTCGCCGCCGCCACATAGCCCGGCGGATAGGTGTACATCGGCGGGTAGTAGTAGCTCGGGTACGACCAGGCCGATCCGTACACGACCGGCGCGCTGTAGGTCGGCACGTAGATCACCTGGGGATCGGCCGGCACGATCCTGATGACCTCTTTCTCCACGACGACCTGTTGCTGCTGCGTCGTCTTCAGATTGCCGGCGTCGTCGGCTTTCTGCCGCATGCGTTGCACCGCGTCGAGCACGGCGTGCTGCTGGTCGAGGAAGGCGTCGCCGAGGTCGGAGGTCCAGTCGAGGTTCTTCGACATCCGCGCCAAGACCTCGGGAGTCTTGGTGAGCGACTTGACGCTGTCGTCCCACGACTGCTTCTTCACCGCCTCGTCGAGCGCCGCGCCCTTCAGGCTGGGATTGGCCTTCACCCAGCGATCGGCCTGCACCACCTCGAGCGGGTAGGTCGCCGCCATGAGGATCGTCGTCACGAGCGGATCGGGATAGAGCGCGATCGGCGCCACCATCTGCTCGAGCTGCGCCGGCGGAAAGTCGGGCTTGTCCTCGGCTGCCCACGCCGTCGTTCCTGCGAACGCCGTCGCGAGCACGGCGACGGCGAGCACCGCTCGCCACCTGCTTCGATGCGTCATGACCTCACCTCCGTTGGCGGGTGACGTTTGCCGCGCGGGATATCAGCGCGGCGAACTCGGCACAATCGACGCGACGACACGGCTGCAACGTCGGCTTCATCCACGTCTCGTTCATCACCGACGGGGCGGTTGCGACGCACCGGCACGACCCGCTATCGACCCCCTCACCACCGGAAAGGAGAACTCATGCCGTCACGTGCGCTGCGTCGCCTAGCGATCGCCCTCGTCGCCATCCTCGCCTGGCCGGCAACGAGCCGCGCCGAGTCGTTGCCCTCGTGGAACGAGGGGCCGGTGAAACAGCGGCTGGTCGGGTTCGTCGACGCCGTCACGACCACCGGCAACAAGAATTTCGTGCCGCCCGCCGAGCGCATCGCCGTCTTCGACAACGACGGCACCCTGTGGGCCGAGCAGCCATTCTACTTCCAGCTCGCCTTCGCGCTCGACCGGGTGAAGGCGATGGCGCCCGAGCATCCGGAGTGGAAGACCACGGAGCCGTTCAAAACGCTACTGACGGGCGACGTGAAGGGCACGCTCGCGCAGGGCGAGAAGGCGGTGCTCGAGATCCTTGCCGTGACGCACGCGGGCATGACGACCGAGGAGTTCGCGAAGACCGTCGGCGCGTGGACCGCGACCGCCCGGCATCCGCGCTTCAAGCAGCGCTACACCGAGCTGACCTACCAACCGATGGTCGAGCTCCTGGCCTACCTCCGCGAGAAGGGGTTCAAGACCTTCATCGTCTCGGGCGGCGGGGTCGAGTTCATGCGCGCCTGGGCGGAACGAGCGTACGGCATCCCGCCCGAGCAGGTCATCGGCTCGAGCGGCGTCACCACGTTCGAGCTCCGGCCGAACGGGCCCGTGCTGCTGAAGGAGCCGAAGGTCGAGTTCATCGACGACGGGCCCGGAAAACCCTCGGGGATCAACCGCTTCATCGGCCGCCGTCCGCTCCTCGCCTTCGGAAACTCCGATGGCGACCAACAAATGCTCGAGTGGACGGCCGGCGGCGCCGGCACGCGCTTCGTCGGGCTCGTCCGTCATACCGACGCGAAGCGCGAGTGGGCCTACGACCGCGCGTCCAGCATCGGCAAGCTCGACAAGGCGCTCGACGAGGCGACCGCGAAAGACTGGGTCGTCGTCGACATGGCGCGCGACTGGAAGAAGGTCTTCGGCTTCGAGTGACCCCGCACTTCGTCCTGCCGATCTGGCTCGACTTCTCGGCAACCCTGCTGTTCGCGGTCACCGGCGCCTGGGTCGCGATCCGCAAGGGCTACGACTACGTCGGCGTGTTCTTCCTGGCGCTCGTCGCCGGCGTCGGCGGCGGTCTGCTGCGGGACGTGGTGTTCATCGCCGGAGGGCCGCCCGCGGCCGTGCAGGACTCGCGCTACCTGGGCGTCGTCGCGCTCGGTGCGGCGGTCGGAGTCCTGTCGTTCCGGCGCGGCACGAGCTTCGAGCACCTGTTCGCCGCCGTCGACGCGCTCGGCCTCGGGGTCTACGCCGTGGTCGGCGCCCAGAAGGCGCTCGACGCCGGGCTCCAGCCGCTCGCCGCCCTCCTGGCCGGGCTCAGCAACGCGACCGGCGGCGGCATCCTCCGCGACCTCCTCGCCGGGAGCGAGCCGCTCGTCTTCCGGCCTGGGCAGTTCTACATGCTCGCCGCTCTCGGCGGCTGCGCGACGTTCCTCGTGACGCGCGTGTCGCTCGGCGTCGCGGTCGAGCCCGCGAGCGGCGCGGCGATCGCCGTCACGTTCGTGCTCCGCCTCCTCGCCATCCGTTTCAACTGGCGGACGCGCGCGGCGCTCCAGCGCTGGGGACCACGCTAGCGTCCGAAAACTGCGTGTGACATTGCGGCGCCGAGGAGGGAACTCCATGCGGCTCGCCCGATCGTGGTCCATTGCAGCTTTCCTCGTGCTCTGCCTCGTCTCGACGGCGGGCGCGCAAGCGCCGGCGAAGAAGCCCAACATCCTCCACCTCGACGGCTACAACCTCATGCCGTTCTTCAAGGGCGAGGGGAAGGCGTCCCCGCGCCAGGAGTTCCTCTACTAGAACGACGACGGCGAGCTCGTGGCCGTCCGCGTGCAGGACTGGAGGGTCGTTTTCAAAGCGCAGGAGCACACCGGCATCGGCGTCTGGCGGAACGAGTTCACCAACCTGCGAACGCCGCTCCTCTTCAATCTGCGCTCCGACCCCTTCGAGCGCGGGCCCGAGTCCATCGAGTACGAAGACTGGTTCTTCCACCGGGCGTTCGTCGTCGTGCCGACGCAAGCGATCGTCGCCAAGTGGATGGAGAGCTTCAAGGAGTTCCCGATCCGGCAGAAGCCGGCGAGCTTCAACCTCGACGACGTCATGCAAAAGATGACGCCGATGAGCTGACGCGCGTGACCCCCCGCGAAGGGATCGTCGAGCTGCAGCGCCGCATGGGGACGGCGGTCATCGGCCAGGACGCCGTCATCCGGCAGATGATCGTCGCCCTGCTGGCGAACGGGCACGTGCTGCTCGAGAGCCTGCCGGGGCTCGCCAAGACCCGCGCGGTGAAGGCGCTCGCGAAGAACCTGGATGCCACCATGCGACGCATCCAGTTCACGCCCGACCTCCTGCCGTCGGACGTGACAGGTGCGGAGGTGCTGCACCAGGAGAACGGCAAGAACGCCTTCACGTTCGAGCCCGGACCGATCTTCGGCAACGTCATCCTCGGCGACGAGATCAACCGCGCGCCGGCGAAAGTGCAGGCCGCGCTCCTCGAAGCGATGGAGGAGCGCCAGATCACCGTCGCGGGCACGACGCACCCGATGCCCGCGCTCTTCATGGTGCTCGCGACCCAGAACCCGATCGAGCAGGAGGGCACCTACCCGCTCCCGGAAGCGCAGATGGATCGTTTCCTCATGAAGGTGCTCATCACCTACCCCGACCCCGACAGCGAGCGCGGCGTGCTGGCGCTGGTGCGGAGCGAGGACGCGGCGGCATCGAGCGGCGCCGCGGCGAGGGCGAAAACGGAGGAGAGGATCTCGGCCGACGTCGTGCTCGCCGCGCGGCGCGAGATCAACGCGATCCACGTCGCCGACGCGATCGGCCGCTACATCATCGACCTCGTGAACGCGACCCGCCATCCCGAGCGCTACGGCGATCCGTGCGCGCAATGGATCCAGATCGGCGCGAGCCCGCGCGGCGGCATCAGCCTCGACCCGCGGCGCGCGCGACCTGCTGGCTCGCCGGCCGCGATTTCGTCACCCCCGACGACGTCCGCGCCGTCGCGCACGCGGTGCTGCGGCATCGGTTGATCCTCACCTACGACGCCACCGCCGACGGCATCCGCCCGGATCAGGTGGTGGACACGCTGCTCGAGCCGTCGCGGTTCCGGCGTGACGCGGACCAGCATGCGCGGACGCCGGACGAGAAGGTCGGGAGCGCACGTGACGCTCTCAGACCGTCGCGTGCTCGAGAGAGACCGTCCACTCGGGGACGGCCGCGCGGAGCTTGCCATCTTCGGTCACGAGCTTGACGCGAAGCTCACGCGCGAGCGCGATGAACCGGGCGTCGTAGGCGGACAGTCCGAACTCCCCGGCGGTCGCAAGGGCCTGGGCATGCGACACGGACGAGAGCGCCGGCATCCGCACCTGTGCGTCGGCAAGGAGGCGTTGGCCCTGCGCCAGCGTCAGCGCGCCGCTCCGAACAAAGGTGGCAAGGACGTTCGAGAGCTCGACGAGGAGAAACGCTTCGCTGCGCCAGTCGGAGTCGCGCTGGTAGAGCGCCCGCGCCGATGCCGTGCAGTCGCCCTCGATCAGGAGATAGACGAGGACGTTCGTGTCGACGAGAATCACGGGACGACGCTATTCGCGGCCGGCGCCGATCGCCGCCTCGATGTCGTGCATGTCGAGACGCCGGCGGCCTTTCAACCGCACCGGCTTTGGCGGGCGCGTCGCTCTTTCGACGTCGCCTGCCGCGCTCATGCCGATCTCGAGCAGCTGCGCGATGGTATCCTTCAATTTTTGCGCGCGATGCACCGCGCGGAGCTTCACGCGTCGCATCAGCTCGTCAGGCAGCTCGAGCGTCGTCTTTGTGGTTTTCACGTCCCCATATTCCCAGAAACCCAGCATCCTGTCGACGGTCAGTCCGCCCGTGCTCGCCCGCGAGCTCGTCGCGCTTGCCGGCGCGCTCTACGGCGCCGGCGCGCCGGGAGCGTTCTCCAGCGACGAGCTGTCCCGTCGGCTTCCGGACGCCCGTCGCCGCCTCCAGAGCGCCGCCGAGGCGACCGCCCACGACGCCTTGCCGCCCCTCAACCCCTGAACGGATCGCGCTGGTTCGCGATCACGTGGCGCGCGCGGGTGAACGCCGGCTCACTCGCCCCCGAGCTCGCGGACGAGGCCGCGAACGCTCGGGTCGTCGGGCGCGACCGCGGCGAGCCGGCGCGCATAGCCGAGCGCCGCTGCGCGCCGGCCGGCGTCGTGCTCGAACGCGGCGAGCGCCGAGAGCAGCGCCGGATCGTACGGCGCCCGAGCGAGGGCGTCGGCCAGCACGCGCGTCGCCTCGTCGACGCGGCCGGCCGAGTGCAACGCGACGCCGTAGACGTAGGCGAAGCGCGGGTCCGCGGGACGGCCGTCGGCGGCACGCTGCAAGAGCGGGAGCGCGTCGGCGCTCCGCCCTTCCCGGACCCGCTGCAACCCGAGCGCGTGCAGCAGGCTCGGCTCGTTCGGCACCGCGGCGAGCCCGTCGGCGATGACGTGGGCCGCGTCCGTCTCGCGCCCGGCCGCGCGGTAGAGGTCGGCGAGGTTCACGTACGCCGGGGTGAAGCTCGGGTCGCGGCGGATGGCCGTGCGGTACTCCGCTTCCGCCTCGGCGCCGTCACCGCGCTCGGCGGCGACGATCCCGAGGTTCAGGTGCGCTTCCGGCCGCGCGCCGACGGCGCGCTCCGACGCGAGGTATTCGCGTATCGCGCGCCGGCTCGCGTCCGCCCCTTCCGGCACCGCGTCGGACGGCAGCGCCGCGAGCACCCGGCCCGCTTTCACGCGCACCGCCTTGACCGTGTCGTCGGCCGCCGCCGCGGCGAGCGGGGCCCGGGCCTCGGGCGGAAACGCGAGCACGGCC
>JANNPN010000029.1:0-27017 GCA_031400185.1 Polyangiaceae bacterium | reverse complement strand
TCGATCGTTGGGGGGCGGTCAGCTTCGCGTCAGAGACTTTCGCGGACAAACTCGGTGCCGCCGCGCGAACATCCTCCGGGGATCTCACCAAACAGGCGATAGTGCATGCGCGCACAAGTGAGCGACCGAGTAACGACGCAGATGGCCATTTTTCAGCAACCTGCTGGGCCGGACTACAGCAATCCGACGCTCAACCGACTCTCGACGCGGCCGCCGACCCCGCTCGGTCCGGGCTGGTAGGCGCGCAGCTGCGCCTGGAAGATGAACTCGTACTCGCCGTTGGCGTTGGCGGCAGCTTTCGGCGGGTTGTTGTCGAACGCGGCGGTGTCGAGCGCGTCGGAGAGGGTGTCGTCCATGAGGGCGCTGCCGGATTGACCCTCGATCTGCACCGACTTGAGCTTGCCGCGCGCGTCGAGGATCGCCCGCATCAGCACCGGGCTCCGCGCGCTCATGATCTGCTCGAGCTCGAGCCGGCGCTGCCGGATGATGAGGTGCTGGAAGACGCGCTCGCCCACGCGGCGGACGAACGGCGCGAAGACGTTCGCCTTGGTGTTGAGGAGCGTGACCGCGCCGCGCTGGATGTCGGGCAGGTTGTCGAGCGTGCCGCGATTGCCTGGAAGCGCCCAGTCCGGAGCGACCGGTGCGACGTTGAGCGCGAGCTTCCGTCGGCCAGTGCCGTTCTCTTGGTCCGCTTGTCTCTCGATCGTCGCGCGTTGGGCCGCGACCAGCTCCTCGCGCGACGCAAACAGGTCGTCGAGCGCGGGCGCGTGCCTGGGATCCTGGACGACCGCTTTCGGCGGTGGCGCAGCGGCCTTCGGCTGTCGCGTAACTGCCTTCGGCGGTGGGGCTGCGCGCTCCGGCTGCGGACGGGGCGCACGCTCCGGAACGCTCGCGCTCTGCGGAGGCACCTTCGGCGCCGGGGGTGCGAGCGGTCCCGGGTTCGGCACGCCGGGGTTCACGGTCTCGTGCTCGACCGTGTTGTCGCGATCGCTCTCGAAGCGCGGGTTCTCCGGGACGCGGTCGTTGATCTGATCCGGGGGCGCGACGATCTGCCGCTTCGCTGGGGCGGGGACCGGCTTCGGCGCCTCGGGCGGCAACAGCGCGACCTCGAGCGGCCGCTCGACGACCGTGCGGTCGGCGAGCTTCGGCAGCGGCAACGTGAGAAACGCCGTCAGGTGCACGAGCGCAGAGAGCGCGATCGCATACGTGAGAGAGCGATCGCGGTGGGCGTTCATCGGGCGGCGGATTCTATGCGTCGACGGGACGCGGTCGCAACTCGCATGCCTCTCCGTGCGCGCGGCCTGAAGGGCTATTGCGCCCGCGCGAAACCTTCTCCTATAGTCGCGCGAGCGCAGCTCGCGCCGTGGAGAATCGCATGTTCGGTTTGGGGATGGGAGAAATGCTGGTGATCCTGGTGATCGTCCTGATCATCTTCGGCGCCGGCCGGCTGCCCGAGCTCGGCGAGGGGCTCGGCAAGGGCATCCGCAACTTCCGCAAAGCGACGAGCGAGCCCGACTCGATCGACGTCACCCCACCGAACCCTGGGACGACCCAGACGGACGCGAAGCCCGACGCGTCGGGCGAACGCTCAACACCCGCGAGCTGAACTCGCGCAACTCGCGCGGCGGCTCCAGGAACACGATCAGGAAGGGCGTCGTCTCGCCGGGAGCGAGGGCGATCGCCGGGTCGAGCCGTTGCAGCAGCACGATCTCGGCCTCCGAGAGGTCGGTCAGGGTCGTCCGGTTTCCGGTGGTCACGACCTTCTGATCCAGCTCGCCGCCGCCGAGGCCGTACAGCGCACCTGCGACCTCAATGCGCTCGATCGTGATCGGCGAGTTGTTGCGCGCGTCACCCGAGATCACGAAAACGCGCCGCTCGTTCCGAAGTCGCTGGAACTTTCCGTGCACGTTGGTGAGCTCGACCTTCGTCGTGAGGTTTCGATCATGGGCGAAGCTGGCGCCAGCGACCGGCAAGTACGAGAGCCACGCGGAGCTCCGCTCCGGAGCAACGCGCACCATGAGCGCGAGCGCCGCGAAGGCTGTCACTGCAGTGCCGATCGCCCGCATGATGGTCCCGAACCCGGCCGGGGCGCGCATCGTGTCTTCTACCCGCACGCGCCGCCCCATGGCCGGCGTCGGCTCCGCCACTTCGTCCCGCTCGAGCTCCTCGTCGTCCTCGAGCGCCAATTCCTCCGCATCGAGCGCCAGCTCGTCGTTATCGACCGTCAGCTCGTCCTCGAGCGCCAGCTCGTCGTCATCGACTGCCAGCGCGCCCGCATCCACGGCGACCTCTTCGCCCTCGAGCGCAGCGTCGTCGCCTCCGACCGGATCCGCCATGAGCTCGTTCCCGAGCTCCGACGGGCCGCTGTCGTCGTCGCTTTCGGCAGGATCGTGTTCGGCGAGCGCGGTGCGGTCCCCGAACGGCAGCGTGGCGCCCGGCGGAAGGACGACCGGACGCGGTGCCGTGCTCGCGACGACCGTCGCCGCCACGACCTCGGTCGTGTCGCGCAGCGCCGCCGCGGGCATCGCGGCGGCCCGTGGGATCGGCGCCGCCGCGACCACATCGTCGCTGAGCAACAGCTCGTTCGGCTGCTTCTCGGGGAAGATGAACTCGAGCGTGTCAGGCTCCGCGGGCGGCGCCGCCATTCCACGCCGCGGCCCGTCGGACGCAGCCTCGCGCGCCGACGGCGCACCCGGGAATTGTCGGAACAGATGATGACAACGCCCGCACTTGAAGAGGGGATTCTCGACCGGAGCGGCCGCGGCGACGCGCCAACGCGTGGAGCACCGCGGACACTGCATCATCATGTGAGCACCTTCCACCGCCACCACCACTTCGCCCGCCATGGGCGCCTTCCCTCAGCTCAGCAAGCCACAACCGCCTCATCCGCCACCGCGAATGCGAAAGGGGGGACTTGAACCCCCACGAGTTTTACCTCACAGGATCCTGAATCCTGCGCGTCTGCCAGTTCCGCCACTTTCGCGTCGGAGTTCCAATACTTGGAGGCAGGCGACGGGTCAAGATTGGCGCCGCCCACGGAGACCGGCGGCGCGCTCCCGCAGGATCAGCGCGTACCGCGGTCGTGGGCGCGCTGCTCGGGCGTTTCGTGCGGACGCGCGAAGTCGTCCTCGAGACGCCACGTGGTGCCGATCTCCGGCGTCGACGCCTCGATGACGTCGCAGTCGGTGATGCCGACCAGACGATGCACCTGTCCGAGGCTGCACGTGTAGCCGACGCCGAGCGCGAGCTCGGTCTCGATGAGCGCGCCCTTGGGATCTTGCCAGACGACCTTGGCACGCCCACTCAGGAGGAACCAGCTCTCGCGCTTCTGATCGTGGAGCTGCAGCGAGAGCCGTGCCCCCGCGTTGATGTGCAAGAGCTTCCCTGCGTACGGCAGGCCGTCTGGAGTCCAGTGGATCTCGAAGCCCCACGGCTTTGCGATCCGTCGCACGTACGGCGCGTTGGTGAAGCCGGACGGATCGAAGTGCGGTGGCTGCTCGGGCATGACGTCTCAGTGTAGCCGACGGCGACCGTGGACGCTTCCCATCTTTGCACGGACGGTTCGTATTTCCCACCTCCGGGGCCCTCTGCTATCTCCTGCCGAATGTCCGCGCCGGTTTCGATCATCGACCCCGAAACGTTGCCCAGACACTTCGAAGCCGCGGAGGTCGAGGCCCGGCTGCACGACCGCTGGGACCGTCTCGCAGTCTATGCCCACGACCCGGCGCGCCCCCGCTCGGAGACCTTCGTCGTCGACACCCCGCCGCCGACGGTCTCGGGCTCGCTGCACGTCGGACACGTCTTCAGCTACACCCACACCGACGTGGTCGCCCGCTACCGGCGCATGCGCGGCGAGAACGTCTTCTATCCGATGGGGTGGGACGACAACGGCCTCCCGACCGAGCGACGGGTGCAGAACCACTTCCACGTGCGCTGCGATCCGCGGGCCCCGTTCACGCCTGGCCTCACCCTCGCGCCCGCGACCGCCGCCGAGCTGAAGCAGCCGCCTCGTCTCGTGTCGCGTCCGAACTTCATCGACCTCTGCCTCGAGCTCACGCGCCAGGACGAGGAGGCCTTCAAGAGCCTGTGGCGCCGAATCGGCCTCTCCGTCGACTGGAGCCTCGAGTACTCGACGATCGACGCACGCTGCCGGCATTTGGCCCAGCTGAGCTTCCGCGACCTCTTCGAAAAGGGCCACGTCTACAGCATCGAAGCGCCGACCATGTGGGACGTCGACTTCCAGACCGCGGTCGCACAAGCCGAGGTCGAGGACCGCCCAACCCGCGGCGCCTTCCACGACGTCGCCTTCGGCGTCGAGGGTGGCGGCGAGCTCACCATCGCGACGACGCGTCCGGAGCTGCTGCCCGCGTGCGTCGCGGTCACCGCCCACCCAAACGATGCACGCTACCGCGCGCTCTTCGGCAAGACCGCGCTGACTCCCATCTTCAAGGTGCCGGTCCCGATCTTCCCGAGCGAGCTGGTCGATCCGGAGAAGGGGACGGGCATCCTTATGGTGTGCACGTTCGGCGACGCAACCGACGTCACGTGGTGGCGCGAGCAGAAGTTGCCGCTCCGGCAGATCATCGGTCGCGACGGCCGTCTCGTCGCGGTGACGTTTGGCAGCGACGCGTTCCCGAGCCGCGACGCCGAGACCGCGAACGCGCGCTACGCGGCGATCGTGCGGAAGGGGGTCGGCGGCGCGCGCCAGGCGATCGTCGAGATGCTGCGCGACGCAACCAGCGACGCCACGGGCGCCGGCGTGCCCCCGCTCCGTGCCGAGCCGAAGCCCATCGAACACTCCGTCAAGTTCTTCGAGAAGGGCGACCGGCCGCTCGAGTTCATCTCGACCCGGCAGTGGTTCGTCCGTCTGCTCGACAAGAAGGACGACCTGCTCGCATTCGGCGACCGCATCCGCTGGCACCCCGACTTCATGCGGCTCCGCTACCGCAACTGGACCGAGAACCTGAACGTCGACTGGTGCGTGAGCCGGCAGCGCTACTTCGGCGTGCCGTTCCCGGTCTGGTACCCGCTCGACCGCGACGGCCACCCCGAGTACGCGCGTCCGGTCGTCGCGGACGCGGCCACGATGCCGGTCGATCCGACCGTGGACGTGCCGCCCGGCTACGACGACGACCAGCGCGACCAGCCCGGCGGCTTCACCGCCGAGGCCGACGTCTACGACACCTGGTTTACGAGCTCGCTCACGCCGCAGATCGGATCCGGGTGGCTGCTCGACCCCGAGCGCCACGCCGCGCGCTTTCCTGCCGACATCCGCCCGCAGAGCCACGAGATCATCCGGACGTGGGCCTTCTACACGATCGCAAAGGCGATGCTGCACGAGCGGACGGTCCCGTGGCACCACGTGGTGATCTCCGGATGGATCCTCGATCCCGACCGCAAGAAGATGTCGAAGAGCAAGGGCAACGTCGTCACGCCCATGCACCTCCTCGACGAGTACACCTCCGACGGCGTCCGCTACTGGGCCGCGAGCGCGCGGCTGGGTACCGACACCGCATTCGACGAGAAGGTCCTCAAGGTCGGGAAGCGCCTCGTCACCAAGCTCTACAACGCCGGCAAGTTCGTCCTCTCGCAAGCGGGACCGCGCGCCCCAATCGACGTCGAGCTCGACCGGGCCTTCGTCGCGCGTCTCCGGGAGCTCGTGGCACGGGTAACGAAGGCCTTCGACGAGTTCGACTACGCCCACGCCCTTCAGGACACCGAGTCGTTCTTCTGGCACGACTTCACTGACACGTATCTCGAGCTCGTGAAGCATCGTGCGCGCGACGACGCAGGCGGCTCCGCGATCGCCGCGCTCCGGCTCGGGCTCGGCGTGCTGTTACGGCTCTTCGCGCCCGTGCTGCCGTACGTGACCGACGAGGTGTGGTCGTGGGTCTTTGCCGGCGAGACCGGCCACCCGAGCATCCACCGCGCGCCGTGGCCGTCGGCCGCGGAGCTCGACGCCGTCGCGGTGCCCGCGGACGCCGGCTGCTTCGACGTCGCGGTCGCGTGCCTTGCCGCCATCAACAAGGCCAAGTCCGAGGCCGGCGTCTCGCCCGGACGCGGCGTTGCGCGCCTCGCGCTCGCGGCACACCCCGAAACCCTGCGAGCGCTCGCCCCCGTTCAGGCCGACGTGCTGCGGTCGGCGCGCGTCGAGCGTCACGAGATGGTCGCGGCCGACGCGCTCGCCGCGAGCACCTTCGAGGTTCGCGACGCCGAGTGGGTGGCGGCGGTGGAGGCCTGACCCGGTGGTGGACGGACGCGCGGATCGCGCCGCGGCGCTCGCGCAGCACCCGTCGATCCATCGGCTCCTCGCGGCCGCGCTGGAGGAGGACATCGGCCGCGGCGACGTGACGAGCGCCGCCGCACTGCCTGCAGGCCTGCAAGCGACCGCGACCATCACGAGCGAGACGCCGTGCGTGCTGGCGGGCGTCTTTCTCGCGCCGCTCGCCTACCGGCTCGTCGACCCCAGCCTCGCGGTCGCGATGCTCGCCGCCGAAGGGAGCAACGGAGGCGTCGAGACGCCCGTCGTCGGCGTCCGCGGGTCGGCGGCAGCCATCCTCGCGGGTGAGCGCGTCGTGCTGAACGTGCTCCAGCACCTCTCGGGAGTTGCGACCCTCACGCGCCGCTTCGTCGACGCGGTGGCGGGTACGCGGGCCGTCATCGTCGACACGCGGAAGACGATCCCCGGCCTCCGCCTGCTGGAGAAGCACGCGGTCGCGATGGGCGGCGGGGTAAACCACCGCTTCGGGCTCGACGACGGGATCCTGATCAAGAACACCCACGTGGCGCTCGGGGGCGGGACGGCGGCGGTCGTCGCGCGCGTCCGGCAGCTGGCGCCGGCGGCGCTCCGCGTCCAGGTCGAATGCCGGAGTGCCGCCGAGGTCGAGGCGGCACTCGCGGCCGGCGCCGACGCGCTCCTGCTCGACAACCAGCCGCCCGAGGAAGCGGCCGCGCTGATCGGGCTCGTTGCGGGACGCGTTCCGGTCGAGCTCTCGGGCGGGATCACGCTCGCGAACGTGGCGGCATACGCCAAGGCCGGCGCCGACCGGATCTCGATCGGCGCGCTCACCCATTCGGCGCCGGCGGTGCCGCTCCACCTGCGCATCCGCGCCGCCACCTGAGCCCCCGCACGGCATGGAGACCGCCGATCGCATCCTGACCCTGCTGCGGCGCGAGCCGATGGTCTCCGGCGAGGCGCTCTCGGCGACCCTCGGCATCTCGCGCGCAGCGGTCTGGAAGCACGTGGAGGCGCTCCGCGCCGCCGGCTACCGCATCGAGTCGCACCGGGCCCGCGGCTACACGCTCAGCGCCGGCCCCGACCGCATGCTGCCCGCGGAGATCGAGCGTCACCTCGAGACCGCGCGCTTCGGCCGCCGGCTCGCGTGCTTCGAGACGATCGACTCGACCAACGTCCACGCCGCCGCGCTCGCCCGCGACGGCGCCCCCGAAGGCACGCTGGTCCTCGCGGAGCGCCAAACGGCCGGTCGCGGCCGCCTCGGACGGAGCTGGGTGTCGCCGGCGCGTGTAAACCTCTATGCGAGCTTCGTGCTCCGCCCCCGGCTTGCACCCGCGGACGCGCCGCAGCTGGCGCTCGCGGCGGCGGTCGCGGTCGCACGCGCGCTCCGCACGGTGGTCGACGACGTTCCGGGGCGGGTCGCGATCAAGTGGCCGAACGACTGCCTGCTCGACGGGAGGAAGGTGGCCGGGATCCTCACCGAGATGGATGCCGAGGTCGACCGCATCCGCTCGGTCGTCCTCGGCATCGGCGAGAACCTGAACGCACCCGCGCGCGCGTTCCCGGCGGAGCTCCGTGCGACCGCAACGTCGGTGCTGCTCGCGACCGGAACGCGGGTCGACCGCCCGAAGTTTGCCGCCGTGCTTTGCCATGAGCTCGAGGCCGTCTATGATCGCGTCGTCCGCGAGGGCTTCGCGGCGATCGCGCCGGAGTGGGAATCCCATTCCTGCCTCACCGGACGGCAGGTGACCGTCGATTGCAGTGGCCGGCGGACCAGCGGTACCGTGCGCGGCATCGATCCCGCCGGCCGGCTCGTGCTCGCGGGTGCTGCCGGCGAGGAGCGCATCGTCGCGGGGGACGTCTCGATCGTGAACGGCTACCGGGATCTCGGAGCGAGGAAGGAGGATCGCGGATGAGCGGCGTGCTGCTCGCGATCGACGTCGGCAACACCCACACGGTGATCGGCGTCTACGAAGGCGATCGCCTCGTGCGTCATTGGCGGGTGCTGAGCGACGCGGGCAGGACCGCCGACGAGTACGGCGTGCTCCTCTGGAACCTCTACCGCGCCTCCGAGCTCCCGATCCCGAAGCGCAGCGACATCATCATCTGCTCGGTCGTGCCGCCGATGACGAAGGTCGTCGAGGATCTCTGCCGCGACTACTTCCACGCGGAGCCGCTGGTCGTCGGCCCCGGCATCAAGACCGGCATGCCGATCCTCTACGACAACCCGAAAGAGGTCGGCGCCGACCGGATCGTGAATGCCGTCGCCGCATACGAGCGGTACCGCCACACCTGCATCGTCGTCGACTTCGGCACCGCGACGACCTTCGACTGCGTCTCGGGGAAGGGCGAATATCTGGGCGGTGTCATCACGCCGGGGCTCGGCATCTCGCTCGACGCGCTCGTGACGCGCACGGCCAAACTGCCGCGCGTCGAGCTCGTGCGCCCGCCGAAGGTCGTCGGCAAGAACACGGTCCACGCGATGCAGTCGGGGATCGTCTACGGATACGTGGCGCTCGTCGACGGCCTGGTCGCGCGCATCCGCGAGGAGATCGGCGCCGACGCCCGCGTGATCGCCACGGGCGGCTTCGCCGCCATGCTCGCGCCGGAGTCGACCACGATCGAAACCTCGGACGAGTTCTTGACCCTGGAGGGGCTCCGGCTCATTCATCGTCGTAACCAATAGTGAACCGCAGGAGGATCGCATGGCTGCCGAAGAGGTCGCACGCATCCGCAACATCGGCATCGTGGGGCAGGGCGGCGTCGGCAAGACGCTGCTCGCCGACGCGCTGATCTTGGCCGCCGGCGGGGCGACGCGACTCGGTCGCACCGACGACGGCACCTCGCTCTTCGACATCGAGCCCGAAGAGGTGCGCCGCAAGACCTCGATCAGCACCGCGATCCACCACGTCGGCTGGCGGAAGCACGAGCTCACGATCGTCGACACACCGGGCTACTCGGTCTTCCTCGCCGAGACCCGCACCGCGTTGACCGCGCTCACCGGCACGGTCTTCGTGCTCTCGCCCCACGGCGAGGTGAAGGTCGAGCTCGAGCGCGTGTGGTCGTGGTGCGGCGAGCTCGGCATCCCCGGCATCGCCTACATGAGCCGGCTCGACCGGGAAGAAAGCGACGTTGCCGAGGCGCTCGCGCCGGTCGCGCGCGTGCTCGGCACGAAAGTCGTGCCGATCGCCATCCCGATCGGGTCGACCGCCAACCTGAAGGGCTACGTCGACCTCGTCACGATGAAGGCGATGACGGCGGCCAGCGACTTTGCGGTGCCGCAGGCCGGCGCGATTCCGGAAAACGTGGCGGCGACGGCGGCCGAGTACCGCGACCGCCTCCTGGAAGCGGTCGCGGAGACCGACGATGCCCTGCTCGAGCACTATCTCGAGAGCGGCGAGCTCAGCGAGGACGAGATCCGGAAGGGACTCCGGACCGGTGTGCTCGAGCGGAAGCTCCTGCCCGTGCTCGTGGGGACCGCGGCGCGCGGCATCGGCGTCCACGCGGTCCTCGACGCCGCCGTCGACCTGTTGGCGTCGCCGGCGGACCTCCCGCCGATCGAGGCGATCGACGCCAAGACCGGCCAGCCGGTCGAGCGCCCGACGGATCCGTCGGCCCCGTTTTCCGCGCTCGTCTTCAAGACCATGAATGATCCCTTCGCCGGGAAGCTCTCGATCTTCCGCGTCGTCTCGGGACACGCGACCAGCGACTCGACCGTGCAGAACACGACCCACGGCTCCAAGGAGCGCTTCGGACAGCTGCTCCGGCTCGAGGGAAAAAAGCAGGCGCCGATCGCGAGCGCCGTCGCGGGCGAGATCTGCGCGGTCGCGAAGCTCAAGGAGACCGCGACCGGCGACACCCTCGCCGACGAAAAAGCGCCCGTTCTCTTGCCGAAGCTCCCGACTTTCGAGGCCGTCATGTCGTTCGCCGCGCTCCCGAAGAGCAAGGCCGACGAGGAGAAAGCGACCCAGGCGCTCCATCGCATGATGGAGGAAGACATGGCCCTCCACATCGAGCGCGACCCGGAGAGCCGCGAGATCATCGTCTCGGGCTCGGGGCAGCTCCACATCGAGGTCGTCGTCGAGCGTTTGAAGCGGAAGTACGGCGTCGAGGTCGAGCTGAAGGCGCCGAAAGTCCCGTACCGCGAGACGATCAAGGGACGCGCCGAGGCGCAGGGCAAGCTCAAGAAGCAGTCGGGTGGGCGCGGGCAGTTCGGCGACACCTGGATCAAGCTCGAGCCCCTTCCCCGCGGCGGCGGCTTCGAGTTCGTCGACGAGATCGTCGGCGGCGCGATCCCGCGTCAGTACATCCCCGCCGTCGAGAAGGGCATCCGCGAGGCGATGCCGCGCGGCATCCTCACGGGCTCGCCCGTCGTGGATTTCAGGGTCACGCTCTTCGACGGCTCGTACCACGACGTCGACTCCTCCGAGATGGCGTTCAAGATCGCTGCGTCGCTCGGCTTCAAGGACGCACTCTCGAAGGCGCGGCCGATCCTCCTCGAGCCGATCATGCACCTCGAGGTGACGGTCCCCGACGAGTCCATGGGCGACGTCATCGGCGACCTGAACTCGCGGCGCGGCCGCGTGCTCGGCGTCGACCCTCAACCGCCGCACCAGGTCATCCGCGCCGAGGTGCCGATGGCCGAGGTCTTGAAGTACGCGCCCGACCTCCGCTCGATGACGAGCGGTCGCGGCGACTTCCACATGACCTTCGCGCACTACGAGGAGGTGCCGCCGCACCTCTCGGAGAAGGTGATCAAAGAGGTCCGCGAGCAGCGCGGCGTGACGGCACACCACGAGTAGCCCGGTGACCACGGAGGACGAAGCGGAGATCGCGGCGGCCATCGCCGCCGGCACGGACGCGATCACCATCCCCGGCGCGCTCGTCGACGATCCGCCGCCGGGTGCGGGCGTCGAGCAGTCCTTCCTCCAGCGTGTGCAGGGGATGACCGTCGCCGAACGCATCAAGCTCGCGCTCCGCGGCAACCGCGAGGTGCGAATGATCCTCATCCGCGACTCCAACCGTATGATCCGGCGCTTCGTGCTGCAGAACCCGCGCGTCGGCGACGAGGAGATCATCGCGATCGCGAAGAACCGGAGCGCGGACGACGAGCTGCTGCGCATCATCGCCGACAGCCGGGATTGGACGAAGAACTACCAGGTGCGGCTGAGCCTGGTGTCGAACCCGAAGACGCCGCTCGTCGCGTCGCTGCGCTTCCTCGGGGGCCTCCACGAGCGCGACGTTCGCCTGCTGGCCAAGAGCAAGAACGTCTCGGCGACCGTGTCCAACGCCGCCAAGCGCATCGTGATCCAGAAAACGCCGGGCGGCGGCGGCGGGCACTAGCTCAGAAGGGGGATCTCTCCCCCTTCGCCGCCGCGGCGAAGCCGCGTCGGCTCAACCCCCGGCTCGCTCGCGCTCGGCCCGCGCGCACCGCGCGCGGGAGGTCACGTCGACCTCCGAGCGCGCCGCGCGAGGGAGCGACCCCTCGTTGGCGGTTCAACGCCAGTCGTCGAGTGCGTACACGTCGGAACGGCTGTATCCGGCTTCGTTCGGACGGTGCATCGCGACGCCCTGCAACACGGCCCGAAAACCGCGGGCGAGGAGGGCGCGGTACGCGCCGTCCCGCGCCAGGCTCACGCCGACGACGAGCGTGCGGACCCTGCGTTCGGCGGCGAAGGCCTCGCATGCATCGAGGAGGCGGGGGAAGTGCCGCGCTGCTTGCTCGCCGCACGCGACCGCCTCGAACTTGACGTAGCAGGTGTCGCCGCCGGCCTCGGTGCCGGCGCCGACGTGGCAGACAGCGAAGCCCGTGACCCCATCGCTCCCGTGCAGGAGTACGACGTCGCCGAGCGGGACCTCGAGCGTCGCGGCGATGTCCACCCCGAGATCGAGGCCCGGATACAGCGTCTCGCTGACGGCGCGACACGCGCCGAGCGCCTGCGCGCGCGCGGCGGCGCCGAGCGCGGACATCCGCGCCCACCGCGGCGGCGGCTCCTCCGCGACCGGCTTCGCCATCACGGCGGTGAGGAAGCGGGCGTGGAAGCCGAGCTTCCCGTACAACGCCACGTGCTTCGTGCTCTGCGCGAACGTGAAGAGTCCCGCGTGCGTCACGCCGGCGCGCGCGAAGGTCCGCATGACCGGCTCGAGCAGCGCCTGCGCAATGCCACGGCCCCAGAGCTCGGGACGCACGGAGAGCGGCCCGAAGAATCCGACGCTGCCCCAGCATGTCGTAAACACGGTTCCCGCGAGCGCACCGTCGTGCTCTGCGGCGAATGCACCCTCGGGCGCGATGCGCCAGCGCGCGCGTACGAAGTCGGTGTCGCCGGCGAACCGCGTCGGGTCGGGGAGCCCGAGGAACGTTCCGAAGGCGACGCGGAAGATGCGGTCCGCCTCGGGGAGATCGGCCGCCGTGAGCGCACGCACCACCGTCGTCACGGCGCGACTCTGCCAGCCCGCGTACCAGGGTCAAGGCGGGAGCGGTTGCAGCCGCAGACGACGGACCCTATGGAGTGCTCCATGGACGCGCCGCTCGCACTGTCGCTGATCGTGCCGGCGTACCAGGAGGCCGAGCGCCTGCCGCAGACGCTGCAGCACGCTGCCGAGGCCTTGCCGCGTCTCGCGGCGACGACCGAGATCATCGTCGTCGACGACGGATCCCACGACGGGACTGCCGACGTGGCCGAGCGCTTCGCGAGCCCGGTGCCGCTGCGCGTGATCCGTCTGCCGGCGAACCGCGGGAAGGGCGCCGCCGTTGCGGCCGGGATCGCGGCGGCGCGCCATCCGTACGTCGCGTTCACCGACGCCGATTGCCCCTACGACCTCGAGCGGCTGCGGCCGATGCTCGCGGCGCTCGCCGCCGGCGCCACCGACGTCGCGATCGGCGCGCGCGAGCTCGCCGACTCCGAGATCAACCGCGGCTACGGCGCGCTCCGGTTGCTCTCGGGACAAACGCTCTCGGTGCTCACGAGCCTGGCGCTCGGCTTACCGTTCCGCGACTCGCAGTGCGGGCTGAAGGCATTCCGCGCCGACGTCGCGCGTCGGCTCTTCGCGCTCCGCACGATCGACGGCTTCGGCTTCGACTTCGAGATCCTGACGGCGGCCCTTCACAACGGCTACCGCGTGCAGCGCTTCCCCGTCCGGCTCACCCACAACGACGACTCGCGCATTCAGCTCGTCCGCGACAGCCTGCGGATGGCACGCGACCTCTGGCGCGTCCGCCGGCGATTGCACTCCGGGCAGTACTACGCGGCCGAGACGACGCCGGGTGATGCGCGTCCGTGCCCGCTCTGCGGCGACGACGCGCACACGCCGCGGGTCGCTTGGCATGGCTACCGCATGGTCGCCTGTGCAAGCTGCGGCCTCTGGTACCTGAACCCGATGCCGAGCGCGGCGACGCTCGCGCATCTGTACGACGAGGGGTACTTCACGAGCGCCGCAGCGACGACGACGGGCTATGCCGACTACGCAGGCATGGCCGACGACGCGCGCGACACGTTCCGCCGCCGGCTCGCGCTCGTCGCGCGCCACGTCGGGAACGGACGGATCCTCGACGTCGGCGCCGGCTACGGGTACCTCGCCGAGGTCGCGGCGACGCAGTTTCCGGAGCGTTGGGTGGTCGAGCGGTCGGCGACCGCGGCCGCGCAGGTACCGCCGCCCGCCCGCGTCGTCCTCGGCACGTGGGAGCAAGCCGAGGTGCCCGAGAAGTACTTCGACGTGGTCAGCATGCAGGACTGCCTCGAACACTTTCCCGACCCGTTGGCGGCGCTCGCGAAGACGCGGAGCGCGCTGCGTCCGGGCGGCGCGCTCCTCGCGGTCACACCGAACGTCGGGAGCTGGCTCGCGCGCGTGCAGGGACGGCGCTGGGTGTCGCTCAAGTTCCCCGAGCACGTCGTGCTCTTCTCGGAGACGACGCTCCGGCGGACGCTCGAGACCGCCGGGTTCCGCATCGAGACGATGGTGCCGGCGGGGCAGTACGCACGTCTCGACTTCCTCGCAACCCGGATCGCGTCGGGATTTCCGCGCGTCGGCGATGCGCTCGCCGGGGCGGTCCGTGCGCTCGGCGGCCGTACGCGCCGCGTCTACGTCCCGTCGGGATCGATCGCGGTCGTCGCGACGGTCAGCTGACCGGCGCCGTCACTCGTCCGACGGTTCCGCCGGCGTCGGTTGCGCAAGCGTAGGCGTCGCCGCAACGTCCTCTTCTTCGTCGACGGTCTCGGTCGGCGATGGTGAGGCAGTCACCGTCGGCGTGGGCGTCGGCGTCTTGCAACCCTCGCAGAACTCGAAGTTGTCGTCTCCGCACCCGGACCCGATCGCCGCAATCGCGACGACCGTGATCACCATCCGCAGCCCAACGCCCATGGCGGCGGGTTATAGGGAGGACCCGCGCCGACGGTCAAGCCGATCGCACACGGGCGTGCGCGCGGCGCCGAACGCCACGCAGCGCGTTGACAGTGTAGGGTCGACTCGTTAGTGTCCGCCCCCGTTTCCCGCGGTCTTTCCGCACCCTACGTCCACACAGCGAGGTCTTGGTGAGCGCCTACCGGCACGTGCGAGTCCCCTCCGAAGGCGAGCGTCTCGATGTCGGCACCGACGGCGTCTGGCGCGTTCCCGATCGCCCGATCATCCCGTTCATCGAGGGCGACGGCACCGGTCCCGACATCTGGAAGGCGTCGCAACGCGTGTTCGACGCCGCCGTCGAGCAGGCCTACGGCGGCACGCGCAAGATCGCCTGGATGGAGATCTACGCGGGCGAGAAGTCCCTCGGGCTCTACGGCGACGGCCAGTGGCTCCCCGACGAGTCCAACGACGTCATCCGCGACTTCAAGATCGCGATCAAAGGTCCGCTCACCACGCCGGTCGGCGGCGGCATCCGCAGCATCAACGTCACGCTGCGCCAGGTGCACGACCTCTACGCGTGCGTACGGCCGGTGCGCTGGTTCCAGGGCGTCCCGAGCCCGGTGAAGGAGCCGCAGAAGCTCGACGTCGTGATCTTTCGCGAGAACACCGAGGACGTCTACGCCGGCATCGAGTTCAAGGCCGGCACCAAGGAAGCGGACGCGCTCATCGAGTTCACCCGGACGCAGCTGAAGAAGGACATCCGCGCCGGATCGGGCGTCGGCATCAAGCCGATGTCGGCCTTCGGCTCGAAGCGCCTCGTCCGGCGCGCCATCGCCTACGCGATCGCGCAGGGGAAGCCGAGCGTCACCCTCGTCCACAAGGGCAACATCATGAAGTTCACCGAGGGGGCGTTCCGCGACTGGGGCTACGAGCTCGCGAAGGAGGAGTTCGCCGACCGGATCGTGCTCGAGGAGGACGCGGGCGGGAAGTCGGCAATTCCCGGCAAGGTGATCGTGAAGGACCGCATCGCCGACTCGATGTTTCAGCAGGTGCTCCTGCGGCCCGACGAGTACAGCGTGCTTGCGACCCCGAACCTGAACGGCGACTACATCTCGGACGCGTGCGCCGCACAGGTCGGCGGCTTGGGCTTGGCACCCGGGGCCAACATCGGCGACCGCGCCGCCGTCTTCGAAGCGACGCACGGGACCGCGCCGAAGTACGCGGGTAAGGACGTCATCAATCCGGGCTCGGTGATCCTCTCGGGGGTCATGATGTTCGAGCATCTCGGCTGGAGCGAGGTCGCGACGCGCATCGTGAAGGGCCTTGAGCGCGCGATCGCCGCCAAGACCGTCACCTACGATCTCGAACGTCAGATGCCCGGCGCAAAGCTCCTCAAGTGCTCCGAGTTCGGCACGGCGATCATCGCCAACATGGAAGGATAGGCATGGCACGGAAGAGAATCGCCCTCATCGGGGCCGGCAACATCGGTGGAACGCTCGCGCACCTCGCGGCATTGAAGCACCTCGGCGACGTCGTGCTGTTCGACGTCGTGGAAGGGATGCCGCAAGGAAAGGCGCTCGACCTCCTCGAGTCCGGCCCGATCGAAGGCTTCGACGCCAGCATCACCGGCACCAACTCGTACGCCGACATCGCCGGCGCGGACGTCTGCATCGTGACGGCCGGCCTCGCCCGGAAGCCCGGCATGAGCCGCGACGACCTGCTGGCGACCAACGCCAAGATCATCACGTCGGTCGCCGAGGGCATCAAGCAGCACGCGCCGAACGCCTTCGTGATCGTGGTCTCGAATCCCCTCGACGCGATGGTGACGCAGATGAAGCGCGTCACCGGGTTCCCGAAGAACCGCGTCGTCGGCATGGCGGGTGTCCTCGACTCGTCGCGCTACCGGACGTTCGTCGCGGAGGAGCTGAAGGTCTCGGTCGAGAGCGTGTCCGCGATCGTGCTCGGCGGCCACGGCGACGACATGGTGCCCGTGCGCAGCGCGTGCATCGTCGGCGGCATCCCGGTCGCGAAGCTCATCAAGCCGGACCGCCTCGACGCGATCGAAGAGCGGACCCGGAAGGCGGGGGGCGAGATCGTGGCCCTCCTCAAGACCGGATCGGCGTTCTACTCGCCGGCGTCCGCCGCGATCCAGATGGCCGAGGCCTACCTCAAGGACCGCAAGCGCATCCTTCCGTGCGCGGCGCTCCTCGAAGGCGAGTACGGCGTGAAGGGCTTCTACGTCGGCGTGCCGGTCCTGATCGGCGCCGGCGGCGTCGAGCGCGTGATCGAGCTCGAGCTCACGGACGCCGAGAAGAAGGAGTTCGCGGTCTCGGTGAGCCACGTCGAGGAGCTCGTCTCCGCGATGGACAAAATCCTCAAGGGCTGAGGCGGGCGCACCGTGAACATCCACGAGTTCCAAGCAAAGGAAATCCTCCGGAAGTACGGCGTGCCGCTGCTGCAAGGTGGCATCGCGCGGTCGCCGGAAGAGACCGCCGAGGTCGCGAGGAAGCTCGGCGGCACGGTGGTCGTGAAAGCACAGATCCACGCCGGCGGCCGCGGGAAGGCCGGAGGCGTACAGGTCGTGCCGTCACCCGAGAAGGCGGCGGAGTTCGCCAAGGGCCTGCTCGGGAAGACCCTCGTCACCCACCAGACCGGACCCGACGGCCGCGTCGTCCGCCAAGTGCTGGTCGAGGCAGGCTGCGACATCGCGCGCGAGCTCTACTTCGGTGTCGTGGTCGACCGTACGACTGGCAAGGTCGGCATCATCGCGTCGTCCGAGGGCGGCGTCGAGATCGAGGAGGTCGCGGCCACGACGCCGGACAAGATCTTCCACGAAACGATCGACCCGTCGGTTGGCTTGGCGCCCTATCAGGCCCGGCGGCTCGCGTTTCGCTTGGGCCTGCCCAAGGAGCTGGTGAACAAGGCGGTCGCGTTCTTCACCGCCGTGACGCGGGCTTTCCACGAGTGCGACGCGGCGATGGTCGAGATCAATCCGTTGGTCGTCACCAAGGGCGGGGAGCTGATCGCCCTCGACGCGAAGGTCAGCCTCGACGACAACGCGCTCTTCCGCCACGCGGATCTCCGCGAGTACCGCGACGTCCACGAGGAAGACCCACGCGAGACCGAGGCCGCCAAATTCGATCTGAGCTACATCGCCCTGACTGGCAACATCGGCTGCATGGTGAACGGCGCCGGCCTCGCGATGGCCACCATGGACATCGTGAAGTACGCGGGCGGCGAGCCGGCGAACTTCCTCGACGTCGGCGGCGGCGCCGACCAGAAGAAGGTGAGCCAGGCGTTCCGCCTCTTGCTCTCCGACACCAATGTGAAGGCGATCTTCATCAACGTGTTCGGTGGGATCCTCCGATGCGACGTCTTTGCAGAAGGCGTCGTCGCGGCGGCCAAGGAAGTCGGGCTGTCGGTGCCGCTCGTCGTGCGGATGGAAGGCACCAACGTCGAGCGCGGCAAGCAGATCCTCAAGGAGTCGGGGCTCGCGATCGAAGCCGCCGCCGACATGGCCGAGGGAGCCAAGCTCGCGGTCGCCGCCGCCAAACGTCAGGAGGCGGCAAGTGAGTAGGACCGCGAGCCGGCGAGCGGGGCATCGCAGACCAACGGAGCAGCGTCGAGTGTCGTCGGTTGGGCTCCGACAGTGCAGAGCGAACATGGAGACCGTGTGAGTATTCTCGTCGACAAGAATACGCGTGTCATCGTCCAGGGCCTCACGGGCGCCACCGGTTCGTTCCACGCCAAGGCGTGCCGCGAGTACGGCACGCAGGTCGTGGGCGGTGTCACGCCCGGGAAGGGCGGCACCGACTTCGAGGGCTTCCCGATCTTCGACACGGTCGAGCAGGCGGTGAACGCAACCGGCGCCGACTGCGCGCTGATCTTCGTCCCGCCGCCGTTCGCCGCCGACGCGATCATGGAAGCCGCCGACGCGGACATGCCGCTCGCGATCTGCATCACCGAAGGCGTGCCGACGCTCGACATGGTGCGCTGCATGCAGTTCCTGCGGACCCGGAAGACCCGCCTCATCGGCCCGAACTGCCCCGGGCTCATCACGCCCGGACAGGCCAAGATCGGCATCATGCCGGGCTACATCCACAAGCCTGGGACCGTCGGCGTGATGTCGCGCAGCGGCACGCTCACCTACGAGGCCGTGCACCAGCTCACCCAGCTCGGGATCGGCCAGTCGACCTGCGTCGGGATCGGCGGCGATCCCATCATCGGCACCGGCTTCATCGACGTGCTCCGCCTCTACCAGGACGATCCCGGCACCGAGGGCATCATTCTCATCGGCGAGATCGGCGGCAGCGCCGAGGAAGAGGCCGCGGCCTTCATCCAGCAGCACGTCACCAAGCCCGTCACCGTCTTCATCGCCGGGCAGACGGCGCCGAAGGGCAAGCGCATGGGCCACGCGGGCGCCATCATCGCCGGCAGCGCCGGCACGGCGGCCGACAAGATGAAGGCGTTCGAGGCGGCCGGCGCGAAGGTCGTGAAGAGCGCGGCCGAGCTCGGCAAGACCATGGCCGCGGCCCTCGGCCGCTAGCCCTTCCATTCAACTTTGGAGCGGAGGACGTCGTAATGGCGAGTGAGATGACGTTGGCGATCGTAAAGCCCGATGCGGTGAAGCGAAACCTGATCGGCGAGGTCATCCGCCGGATCGAGCAGAGCGGTCTGCAGGTGGCGGCGGCGCGGTTCCTCCAGCTCAGCAAGTCCGACGCGGAAGGCTTCTACGCCGTGCACCGCGAGCGGCCGTTCTTCGGAAGCCTCGTCGAGTACATGTGCTCGGGCCCCGTCATGGTGCTGGCGCTCGAAGGCGACAACGCGATCAAGCGCTGGCGCGATCTGATGGGCGCCACCGACCCCGCGAAAGCCGACCCCGGCACGATCCGGAAGGACCTGGGTCAGAGCGTCGAGGCCAACGCGACGCACGGCTCGGACGCCCCCGAGACCGCACGCGCCGAGATCGCGTACTTCTTTCGGAGCATCGAGGTCATCGGGCGCCGATGACGATCCCGGGGCCGCCAGCGGTTGCGGCGCCCGCGCCGCGCGAAGGCGACGCGCCGAGCTTCGTGACGCCGATTCTGGACGGGGGCGCGATCACCGCCTCCACCGGCGCCTCCGAGCGTACCAAGCGCCCCCCCCCGGAGCCCCATGGCGCGCGCGACGCGACCTGGCTCTTCGTTGCCGCGTTCCTGGTCTACTGGCTCACGTGTCCCGGGGCGACCGCCTACGATCAGTACAGCCGCCTCGCCAATGCGATGCTGCACGGCAGTTTGTCCCTGCCGGAGCGTCCTCCCCACCTCGAGATGGCGGAATGGCAGGGACGGGCGTATTTCACGAATCCGCCGACGCCGGCCGTTCTCATCGTGCCGCTGCTCTGGATCGCCGAGCGCGAGCCGCTTCGCACCTGGCTCGTCAAAGCGAACGGCGGCTGGGAGCTTCCGTACGGCTGGTTTCAGACAGGCCTGTCGCTCTTCTGCGGCAGTCTCGCCGTCGCACTCGCGCGTATCACGCTCGGGCGCGTGCCGGTCTCGCGAAAGGCCGCCAACTGGGGGGCCATCCTCTTCGGCTTCGGCACCGTCCATTGGTATCACGCGACCATTGGGTCGGTCTGGTACCTGGCGCAGATCGTCCACGGAATGTTCATGTGGATGTTGGTCGCGGAATGGCTCGGCAAGGCGCGGCCGACGCTCATGGCGACGTGCCTCGCGTTCGCGTTCTGGTGCCGCATGGAGACGATCGTCGTGGCGCCCTTCGTCCTGCTGGCGCTTCCCGACCGCTGGCTGCACCCGCGCACGGACGAAATCATCCCGCGCCCGCGCATCAAGTGGCTGCTGGCCTTTGCGCTGCCGCTCTTGACCGTGCTGGCCCTGAACGCGGCCTACAACTACACCCGCTTCGGGGTCTTCGGGAACGAAGCGTACGACGTCTTGCACGCCAAAGGGGAGGGCGACCCCCTCTACGAGCGGGGACTGTTGCACTGGTCGTACTACGAGCGCCACGTGTACGGTCTGTTCAAGGCCAAGCCGCTCTTCTACGACCACTACCCATGGATCCTCTCGGGCGTCGGCGGCATCGCGATCTGGTACACGACACCCGCCTTCCTCTACGCCCTGAAGGCGCCCTGGGACCGCTGGACGCTCGCCTGCTGGGCCGGCATCCTGGCCTTCATCTCCGTCCTTTTTCAGCACGGCGGCACCGGCATGACGCAGCTCGGCTATCGCTTCGCGCTCGACTTCTACGCTCCGCTCACGATCCTGACGATCCGGGGCATGGACCAGCCGCTCGCGCTGCCGGACCAACGGATTCGGCGCTGGCTCGCCTGGATCGTCTCGAGCATCGTCGCCGCGATCGCCGTCTGGTACGCGCCCTGGGAGCGTTGGACGCTGTGGTGGTGGCTGGTGATGGCCCTCTTCGCCTTCTTCCTCTTCGAGAGGGCGCGGCCGATTCGCCCGTGGCACGTCGCCTTCATCGTGCTCTGCGTCCTCATCGAGACCTGGTGGACGGTCTCACTGAACGTGCTGGAGCTGGGCCGCCTCTTCTGACCGCTGAGACCCGGGTATGATCGATGCGGCCGCGCTCGAGCGAGTCGCGTGCCCGCTCTGCGGTGCCCGCGACGACGACCCCGTCCTCCAGAAGGACGGATTCGCGATCGTGCGCTGTCGGGGCTGCAGCCTCACCTACGTGAACCCCCGCCTTTCGATCGGCGCCCTGACGCAGCTCTACAGCGACCAGGTGATCTCCCCGGCCGCCTACTACGTCCGGACGGAGCAGACGGACGAGCGCTCGTTCGCCGAGCGGGTCGCGCTGATCGCGCACTGGCGAAAGCCCGGGCGTCTGCTCGACCTCGGCTGCGGTCCCGGCACGTTCTCCGTGGTCGCACGTGCCCATGGGTGGACGACGGTCGGCCTCGACGTCAATCCGACCTCGGTCGCGCTCTGCCGCGCCCGCGGCCTCGATGTCGTGGCCGGCGCATTTCCCCATGCCGACCTCGCGGGACAGCGCTTCGACGTCGTGGCGATGAACGACTTTCTCGAGCACCTG
Source organism: Polyangiaceae bacterium (assembly GCA_031400185.1). Taxonomy (GTDB): domain Bacteria; phylum Desulfobacterota; class Binatia; order UTPRO1; family UTPRO1; genus UTPRO1. Next base: position 5,398 of record JANNPN010000029.1, on the reverse strand, counting down.
ACCGATCCGGCCGCGGCCTTGCGCTTGGTTCGGTCACTCCTCCAGCCGGGCGGTGTTGCGTTCATCTCGACCCCGGACATCGGGTCGATCATCGCTCGCCTCGCGGGCAGGCTCTGGCCGCATCTCAAGCCCAACGAGCACATCGTGTACTTCAATCGGAGCACGATCCGCCGCCTCCTCGAGCAGACCGGCTTCCGCGTCGAGCACATGCAGTCGATCGGCCGCGTCCGCAATCTCGGCGTGGCGCTCGAGAAGCTGACCGCCTACGGCGAGCTGCCGAGCCGGATCGCCCGCGCGCTGATTCCGCGCTGGGTCGCAGAGCACGTGAACGTCCCCATCAATCCGGGCGACGAAATGGTCGTCATCGCGACGGCACACTGAGGGGGCGTCAGCCCGGAGGACGGCGGAGCAGACGCACGCCGTCGTCGGCGAACAGCTCCTCGTAGTCGGGAAGGGCGGCCGCCAGCAGCGCGCGCGTTTCCTCGGGAAGCGTGCGGGCGTTGCGCGTTCGATCGTGCACCACCACGTACGGCGGACGCGCCGCCAACGCCGCCGGCAGCTCGCGCCGCGGCCAGACGCGTCCGCCGACGTTGCTGATGTCGGGTTCCCAGTCTCCCACGATGTAGGTGTCGTCGTTGATGCCCGTGTAGATCGAGAACAAGACGACGTCCTCGTAGAGAACGACGTACGGCTCGATGTGCACGACATGGGTCGAGAACGTGATGCGACCGGCGTCGACCTCCTCCATGAGCAGGCGCGCGACCTCGAACTCCGCCGGGGTCTGCGCCCAGCGGCGGTGCCCCGTGCTCCCCCAGTAGCCGCCTTTCGCGAGCGCGGTTTGCTGGGCCCAGACCGCAGCGATCGATTGCTGGTTGTAGTTGGGATCTTCGAGGACCCGTGCAGGATAGAAGAGCACGGCGAGGAGCACGAGCGTCGCCACCCCGGTGGACGTCCAGCGGCTGATCCACGCGCACAACCACCCGGCCGGCAACACCCACACGAACGGGTACCAGTAGTCGACTTTTCGATAGAAGCCGTTGACCGCAATCCGCACCCGCGGGTCCGCGAAGACCTGCCACCATTCCGCCGAGGCCTTCTCGGCAACCGCAGCGAGCGCGATGGCGACCGCGACCGGCGCGAGCCCGACCGGCGAGGGGCGTGTACGGTCGAGCCACAACATGACGGCGAGACCGAGACCACCGCCGTAGAAGAGCACGGGGAAGCGATCCCAATGGTTCTGCAGGCCGCCGACCAGCGGTGGGCTCCGCGTCCACGCCCACAAAAGACCGAGCGCGAGGCTCCAGCGCAGCAGGCGGGAGATCCAGCGCTGGTGCGGCGCCGGGCCGGCGAGCACGTGTCCGCAGGCGACGACCATGAGCACTCCGAGCGCTTGCGCGAGTGGGAGCGCGGGGTAGGGAATCGCGAGGCGGATACCGACCACCACTTCGGGCGCCGCCACGAGTGAGGCCCCGGCGAGGAGACCGACGGCGGCGGCGACGCGCTTGAAGCCCAGATCGAACGCGCTGAACACGACGGTCAGCGCCGCGACGCCCATGCCGAGCGCACCGACGACCGCGTGCGAACCGACCGCCGTCCCGAGCGTGAGACCCGCCAAGGCGCGCCGCGTGGCGCTCCCGCGCGGGTCGACGAACCATGCGAGGCCGGCGGCAACCAGCACGTGGGTAATCGTCCGGCCGTGCGAGTACGGCAGCACCCGAAACAGGATCGTCGCGACGAGGAGCAGCGCCGCGAAGCCGCCGACCCGGTCGTCGCCCACGGCGCATCCGAGACGGTACACCGCGAGGATCAAGAGCGCGGCCATCGGAACGATCGCGGCCGTCTGGCCGAGCACCGCGTACGGCACGCCGCTCCCGATGGTGAGGAAGGCGTAGAGGAGCTCCGCCGCAGGGCACTGCGAGCCCGCGTCCCAATAGCCATAGGGGTCGCTGTCGAGCGGCTGATACGTCCCGAAGGTGAGCACGCGTTGGGCCGACGCGGGCGTCGCGAGGACGTCCATGAAGGGGGCAACCGGGTGGCCGAGCTGGATCGCAAGCAATCCCGGTCCGACGATCGCCAACGACAGCACCGCGAGCCACTGGCCCGGCGAGAGCGGTCGCCAACGGAGGTCCGGAGCTCCGAGCCGGGCGAGCACGAGCGCGCTCAGCACGAGCAACCCCCACACCGTCCAACGATTCATCATACCGAGCGGGCCCAGCAGGTTCCCGGCGATGAACGCGATCACCCAGACGCCGAGATAGCCTCCGAGGATGGCGTCGCTCCGCTCCATCGTCGCGTCGAGACGGAGCAAGATGGCACCGAGAATACCCGCGAAGATGCTCCAGAATCCCCAGACACGGAGCGCCGCCAGCAACGTCTGCGGCAACGCGTCTCCGTACTGTTGCCAGGGCAGCACGAACACGTACCCCCGGATCGGATCCGGAAGCATCGCGAGGGTCACCGCGGCCATCGCGAGGACGAGGCACGCCCCCAAAAGCGTCAACACGCGCGGCTGCGCGGTCACGGGATCGAGGGCCGCTCGCAGAACGGCAGGACGGCGTTCGAGCGAACACGAGCCACAAGCGGCGCCGCGAGCACGCGGGCTTCTACTACGAAAGCGCGGCCGGAGGCCATCCGTCTGATTTCGTTCCGCCCGCGCCCTGCAGGAGGCCGGTTGCTCGTCTGCGGGGACGCACGGTACATGGTAGCGTCGGGAGCTCGCGGAGCCACCCGCGGACCATGAGCGCGAAACGCATCCTGATCACGGGCGCCGCCGGCTTCGTCGGGGCCGTCCTCGCCCGCCGTGTTCTCGAGCTCGGGCACGAGGTCCACGTGGTCACCAAGAGCACGTCACCGAGCTGGCGGCTCGCCGACGTCGCCCGCGACCTGCACGTGCAGCAGGGCGACCTGACCGACGAGGCGGGCATGCAGCGTCTGGTCGCGGAGTCCAAGCCCGAGATCGTCTACCACCTGGCGACCCACGGCGCGTACCCGTTCCAGACCAACGCCGACGGCATCATCCAGACGAACATCCTCGGGACGTGGAACCTCCTGAAGGCGCTCGCCCGCACCGACTACGAGGTGTTCGTCAACACCGGCAGCTCTTCCGAGTACGGCTTCAAAGACTACGCGATGCGGGAGACCGACCTGCTCGAGCCGAACAGCTATTACTCGGTTGCGAAGTGCGCCCAGACGCTGCTCTGCCAGCACGTCGCCAACACCGAGAAGCGGCCGATCACCACGTTCCGGCTCTTCAGCGTCTACGGCCCGTACGAGGAGCCGTCGCGCCTCCTGCCGACGCTCATCCGACTCTGCCTCGAGGGCAAGGACCTGACGCTCGTCGACCCCGACACTGCGCGCGACTTCGTCTACGTCGACGACGTCGTCGACGCGTACCTCCGCGTCGACAAGCTCGCCTCGCTCTGCGGCGAGGTGGTGAACATCGGGACCGGCGTCCAGCGCTCGCTCGGTCAGGTGGTGGACGCGGTGCTGGCCGAGACCCGTGCGCAGGTCCAGTGTCACTGGGGTGCCATGCCGGCGCGCATCTGGGACGCCAAGACCTGGGTCGGCGATTGCACCAAGAGCAAGCGCCTCCTCGGCTGGCGCGCGACGACGTCGCTCGCCGACGGCATCGCGCGCACCGTCGCGTGGGCGCGCGGCCGCGAGGACCTCCGGGAGCGTGCCTAAGGTGGCGGTCCCGACTCCGACGAGCGCGGCGTCGTCGCTCCGCGACACGCGCTGCATGATCTGCGAAACCCGCGAGTTCGATCGCGAGGTCTACCGGATGAATTTCCAGCCGAGCGACCTCAACACGCACGTCTTCTCGGCGCGCCGCCTGCCGGACCGGCTCCACTACCGCATGGTCCGCTGCGGCCAATGCGGGCTGCTCCGCTCCGACCCGATCCTGAAGGAAGAGGAGCTGTCGCGGCTCTACTCGGGCAGCGAGTTCACGTACGCCGCCGAGGCCGCCTTCACCGGTGCCACGTATCTCGAGTACCTCCAGAAGACCCTGCCGCTCGTCCGCGAGCGCGGGCGCATCATGGAGATCGGCTGCGGCAGCGGGTTTTTCCTCGACCGCGCGCTCGCCGAGGGGTTCCAGGAGGCCTGGGGCGTCGAGCCGAGCGTCGCGGCGGTCGAGCAGGCGAGCCCGCGCCTCCGCGACCGCATCCGGATCGGCCTCTACGACCGGACGACGTTCGCGCCCGAGCAATTCGACGTGATCTGCGCCTTCCAGATCCTCGACCACGCCCCCGACCCCGCGGGGATGCTGCGCGCCTGCTTCGAGCATCTCAAACCCGGGGGCGTCGCCCTCTTCATCAACCACGACGCGGGCGCGCTGTCGGCGCGGCTCCTCGGCGAGCTCTCCCCGATCGTCGACGTCGAGCACACGGTGCTCTTCGACCAGCGCACGATGCGGCGGATCTTCGAGCACTGCGGGTTCCGCGTGCACGACGTGTTCAGCGTCCGCAACCGGTACCCGTTGCAGTATTGGGTCAAGATGACACCGCTCCCCGGACCGCTGAAGGCGGCAGGGCAGGCCGTGCTCCGCACGTCGGGGCTCGGCCGCATCCCGATCAGCCTCAAGGCCGGGAACCTCGGCACGATCGCCGTGAAGGGCTGACATGACGGCGGGTCGCGTGACGGATACCGAAACGGCGGCGGCGCGGGTCGCGAGCCTCGCGGCCCGTGCGCGCGCGGTCCGCGCCGCGACCGTCCGCATGGCGCACGACGGGAAGACCCCGCACGTCGGCTCCTCGCTCTCGGCGGTGGACGTCCTGGTCGCACTCTACTTCCACGCGATGCGCGGCGATCCTGCGGCCGGCGGCGCTGCCGACGACACCTTCATCCTCAGCAAGGGGCACGGCTGCATGTCGTACTACGCGACCCTCGCCGAGCGCGGCGTCTTCCCGCCGGCGCTCCTGGCGGAATACGCGCAGAACGGCGGCGCACTCCCCGAGCACCCGACCCCCGGCCACATTCCCGGCATTCGCGTCGCGACCGGCTCGCTCGGACACGGGCTCGCGATCGCCGCCGGAATGGCGCACGCCCGCGCGCTCGACGGGAGCACAGGGCGTATCTTCACGCTGCTCAGCGACGGCGAGTGCAACGAGGGGAGTGTTTGGGAGGCCGCCATGTTCGCGGCCGGCCGCCGGCTCGCCAATCTCGTCGCGATCGTCGACTACAACAAGCTCCAGGCCATGGGCCGGTCCAACGAGGTGACGGCGCTGGCACCCCTCGCCGACAAATGGCGCGCGTTCGGCTGGGGCACCCGCGAGATCGACGGCCACGATCTCTCCGCGATCGTCGCCGCCCTCGATGCGGTGCCGTACGAAGCCGGACGCCCGAGCGCGCTCGTCGCCCACACCGTCAAGGGGAAGGGCGTGTCGTTCATGGAGGACGA
>JANNPN010000119.1:0-11147 GCA_031400185.1 Polyangiaceae bacterium | reverse complement strand
GGCGCTGCCGGAGCTGCTACGCGCGATCGCGGGCGGCGAGGCCCCGACGCCGCCGCGCCGCGGCCTCGCCGGCATCCGCCGCGTCGTCGCGACCGGCGTCGGCAGCTCCGCGGCCCACGCGCGTCTTCTCGCCTACCTCCTCGCCGAGCACCTCGGGTGCGACGCGCGCTTTCGTCCGCTGAGTGCGTTCCTCGCGCCGACACCGACGGAGAGTTGCGACGACCTCCTCGTCGTCGTGTCGCAGGGCCTCACGCCGAATGCGCGGCTGGCCCTCGTCGACCCGGCGGCGTGGCGCCACGTGGTGCTGCTCACGGCGACGCGTCCGGAGGAGGCGCGCGCCGCGGGACGCGCCGACGCAGCGGAGCTCCTCGAGCACCTGCGCGAGGTCGGCGTCGAGATCCGCAGTTTCGCGGCGGGTGCCGAGGAGTATGGGACCCTGCTGCGGGTGACCGGGCCGGTCGCCGGCGCGGTCGCGGTCCTTCGCTATGCGCAGGCGCTCGCGCTCGATGCGGGCCGACCGCGCGCGATTCCCGCGTGCGACGGCGAGGTCCTCGCGCGCGCGGTCGCGGCGGCGGCGGATACGGCGGACCCGCTCCGGACGCTCGCGGCGAGCGGCCGCCTCCTCGGTCCGCTCGCGCTCGTCGCGAGCGGCGACTACTGCGGTCTCGTCGCGAACCTGCCTCTCAAGCTGCAGGAAGGACTCCTCGTGCCGCGTCCCGGCGTGTTCGATTGCCTCGAGCTCGCGCACGGACCGCTCCAGCAAGCGCATGCGGGCGCCATGACCTTCCTCGCGCTCACTCGTCCCCACGCGACCCGCGAGCCCGATCTCCTCGACCGGTTCCGGACCGCGCTCGATCCGGAACGGCATCGGCTCGTGTCGCTCCGCGCGACGCTGCCGCTGCCGTATTGCCTCTTCGAGCACGAGGCGCTCCTGAACGAGTTCGTGCTGGCCGGGATCGCGGCGCACGGCGTCGATCAGGCGCGCTGGCCGGGGCGGGGTCGTGATCGCGCGCTCTATGTCGTCGGCGCCGCGGACGAGTCCGCGACCGCGGTGCCGGGTGCGCCGCCGCCGAACGCCGACACGGCCGGCAACGACGCGTCGGCGCCGGCGCGTGTGCTCGAGTCCCTGGCGTGGCCGGAGCTCGCGAGCGCCCTCGCCGCCGGGCCGCGGGTGGCGCTCGTCCCCCTCGGTGCAACGGAGCAGCACGGGCCGCACCTGCCGTTCGCGACGGACACCTGGATCGGGACCGCGCTCGCGCACCGTCTCGCCGCACGGTTTCCCGAAGCCGTCGCGTTGCCGGCACTGCCGTTCGGGTGCTCGCGCGAGCACCTCGCGTTTCCCGGCACGATCGACCTCGCCGCGGGGACACTCGAAGCCGTGCTCGCCGACGTCGTGGCGTCGCTCGCCCGGCACGGCTTCGCGGGTGCGTTCGTCTTCTCTGCGCACGGCGGCAACTACGCCGAGCTTGCGGGCATGCTGCCCGCGCTCACCAAGGCGGCGTCGCCGATGTGGGTCGCGGCCTACACCGACCTGAACGCCGTCGCGGCCGTGCTGACGCGCGTCGGAGCGACCCACGGCATCACGCCCGCAGCTGCCGGCCACCACGCCGGCGAGATCGAGACCTCGATCATGATGGGGCTCCGTCCGGACGCCGTCCGGAGCGCGGCGCTCGCGGCCGGCCACACCGCGGCAGTCGCGGACCCACAACGGCTCTTCTACCCGAGCCTCCGCGACCACGCGCCGAGCGGCACCGTCGGTGACCCGCGCGCCGCGAGCGCGACGCGCGCCGAGGCGTATCTCGAAGCCTGGGCCGACGTCCTCGCCGACGCCTACCGGCGCGCGAAGAACGCGAAGTACGCGAACGGCACCCAGAACGCGTAGTAGAGCTGGTTCGGGATCATGCGGAGGGCCCAGCCGACGTCGAAGCCGGAGAGGATGACGACGTCGGCCGTCGCCCAGAGCGCATAGTACGCCGTGACGTAGGCGAGTACGGCGCGGAGATAGCTCCGGAGCCGCGGCTCGGTCGGTGGGACGCGCGCCGGCACGACCCATTGCCGGAGCACGATCGCCGCGACGAGGAACGCGAGCTCGTACACGAGCCAGATCGTCTGGCCGGGAAGGCTCGGATTGCGAGCGCGGAGCGCGCTCTCGACTGCGACGGCGACCAGCGGCACGACGAGCGTCGCGAGCACGGCCGCGACCGCGGCGCGCGGCGGCACCAGGTGAATCGCGTCGCGCGTCGCGAACACGGGATCGGCGACGCGCGTGTCGTGCCGGGCGCCGGCGTGGGTCATCAACGCGAAGATCAGGAGATACACGCGGAAGTCGCCGAGCAGCACGCACGCGACCATCACCGCCGTGGCGATCGGGGCGTGCGCGACGCCGAGGGCGCGGAGCAGCGGTCCCGTCGCGATGGGGTCGACGATCGTCAGCACGGCGAAGGTCGCGGCCCAGACGCGGACGAAACGCGCGGCCGACGGTACGACGCCCGGCCCGATGCGCTCGTTCCGCGCGCTCCAGGCCAGGTAGACGAGAAAGAGCAGCGGCACGATCGTGACCGCGACCGCGCCCTGCACGTCGCTGCGATAGAGGTCCTGCCAGGTCGCGAACGTCACGCGCTCACGCGTCAGCTGCGGCCGGTGTGGGCGTGGGCGAGCACTTCGGCCTTCTCGGGGGTGTCGACGCCGAGCGCCAGGTCTTTCAGCAATCCCTCTTGGAGCTCGTAGACGAGTCCGTGCAGGAGGAGCTTGGCGCCGTTCTGCCACGCCTTCTGCACGACCGGCGTTTGCGACAGATTGTAGACCTGCTCCAGCACGTTCAAGTCGATCAAGCGGCGCAGGCGGTCGGCGGGGTCGGCGATCGCATCGAGCTCGTCGCGATGGAGCCGCATGACGTTGCGGATGTTGCCGAGCCAGTTGTCGACCAGCCCGAGCGGCGCCGTGCCGAACGCCGCCTGGACTCCCGCGCACCCGTAGTGGCCGCAGACGATCACGTTCCCGACCTTCAACACTTCGACGGCGTACTGCAGCACGGAGAGCACGTTCAGGTCGGCGGTGAAGACCTGGTTCGCGATGTTGCGGTGCACGAAGAGCTCGCCGGGCGTCATACCGGTCAGCGAGTCGGCCGGGACTCGGCTGTCCGAGCAACCGATGAAGAGGAACTGCGGCTCCGCCGGAACGGCGCGCTTCCGGAAGAACTCGGGGTCGCTCCGGGTCATCGCCGCGACCCACCGGCGGTTGCTCTCGAAGAGGCGCGTGATCTGGTCCATCGGCCGCCGGTCCTCTATCGCAGCCGGCGGCCGAATGCGAAGCGTCGCTGCCCTCAAGGCACGTCGATCACCCGTCAGGGCGACGGCGGCCGGATCAGCTTCGAGTGTAGCGGCAGCTCGATGCGGCCGAGGCCCGGCAAACCGGCCGCAGCATTCACGGCGGCATTGGTCCTGCCGACGCAGAAGAGCGCCGCGAAGGTCGGGTCGGCCTCGCCGTTCGCGTCCGGGATGTCCGCCATGCCGAACGCGCTGACGCTGCCGCCGACCACGCCGTTGTCGAGGTAGCAGAGGCGCTGGCTGGCGATGCAGTTGTCGCCGGCCGCGGGACAATCCGAGTCCTGGAGGCAGCCGCGGAAGCTCTCGATCGTGCAGTGCGGGTCGACGGGGCCGTCGGCGCAGTGCCCCTGGGTCGGGGAATCGGGCGCGCAGAGCAAGCCGTTCTCCGGGGTCGACGTGTCGTCGATGCAGGCGCTCGGCCGCGTCTCCTGGCTCTCGTTCGGACAGAAGCACTTCTTGCCGGCCGCGCTCACGCTCACGCAGTTCGGACTCCCGGACGTGAGCGTCAGCGTCTCGGTTCCGCTCGAGCCGTCGAGCGCGATCGAGAGCGCGGTGATGAGCGCGCCGTTGTTCGGCGGACAGTCGAAGCTCGTCGTACCGAACGACTGGAACTTCGCCGACCGGCCGTTGCCGTCGCATGCCAGATTCTTCCGCGGACCGTCGGAGCACGTGCCGCCCTGCGTGCCGTCGTTGACGGTCGCGTCGCCGACGCACACGGGGCATGGGACCGCGAGCTCGATCGCGTTGTAGACCCGCGACGTCAGATTGATGGTGGTCGCGAACTGGCCGGTGTCGAGATTCGAGGTGCCGCTCACGTTGCCGTTCACCTGGTTCGTGACGCAGGTCGAGACGCCGCCCGCCGACAGCGGCAGGGGCGAGCCGAAATAGAAGACGCACTTGCCCTTGCCGGTGCACCCGTCGTCGTCGTCGCACGCGATCGACGTGTCGCCGCTGCAGCGGTGGGCGTCGATGTCGCCGGCGCCGGCCTTTACGTTCTGGATCGGGCCGCCGACGTCGCAGGCGGTGCACGTGCCGTCGCAGTCGAGCGAGAAGGTGATCTTGCCGTCCTGGATCACGGTCTGGTCGTGGGCGAGGCCGGTCCAGCCGGTGTCGAGGACTTCGGCGGCGCCGGCGGTGCCGATGACCTCGACCCCAACCGGGCAACTACTCGACGGGTTCGGCGTCGGCGTGCGCGTGACGGTCGGGGTGAGGTTGGTAGGCGTCGGGCCGGTGGCGGTCGGCGTCGGGCCCGTCGGCGTCGGTGTCGGGGTCGTCGTCGGCGGCTCGCCGGTCGGTGTCACCGTGCCGGGTGGTGTTTCCGTCGGTGTCGCCGGTCCCGTCGCCGTCGGCGTGATCGGGGCGGTCGGCGTCGGACCGTTGCGATCGACCGAGAAACCGCTGTCGCACTCGTTCAGCTGATCGTTGACCGTGCCGTCCACGTGATTCTGCCCGGTGAAGATGCCGCGCACCTCGAATCGGCGCCCGCCGTCGGTGAAGTCGACCTCGAAGTTGCCGGTGGCGTCGACGGGCCGCGGCGGGGAGAACGTCTCTTGGATCTGGTCGCCGCCGCAGTCGAACTGGACGGCCTCGATGCTTCCCACCTGCAGCCGGATCTCGCCGCCGTCGTCGAGCCTGCCGGTGAGGACGCCGGGAGTCACCGGGAAGTCGTCGGTGTCGTTGTCGTTGCCGCCGCCGCCGCCATCGCCACACGCGGCCACCGTCAGCGTCATCGCCAAGACCGCGATCATGCGAAGCATCGTTCGAGCGTCGAGCATGATGTCCCCCCTTCGCGCGATCATCTCTGCGGGTCGCGCGCGAGTAAAGAGTTCGATGTGCAACATAGGTCGCCGTGACGTGGGGTGTGCCGGCGATGTCCGCCGCCATCGGGACGCGGCTGCCGTCGCCTCGTCGCCGCCGCATGCGGCGAGGAGCGCCAGACACATCCAGCGGTGCCCGCCGGCAGAGTCATTGCAGGCTCACCGTCACGAGCGCGGTCGCGAGGTCGTCGAGCGCGTGGACTTGCACCTGCGTCGTGCTGATCGAGTAGACGAGATCGTCCACGAAGAGACCGCGTCGCATCGACTCGTAGGCGATGCAGCCCTCGAATTCGTAGGGCGGCACGCAGGGTACGATCGCCAGTCCGTGGTCGACGACCCCCCGCAGTGCGATCGCGGTCGGGGTGACGGCGAGGAGCTGCAGGGTCGCCTTGGGGACGCCGTCGTAGCGATCGAGCGGGACGGCGAGCACACCGAGGCGCGGCTCGAAGACGAAGGCGTGGTGGTCGTGTTCGGCCTGGGTCGAGCCGTCGATCGGGAGGACGTGCTCGGCGACGAGCTCCGGCGCGGTCGGATTGCCGACTGCGAAGACCCGTAGCACCGGCGGCTGCCCCTGCTCGGTCGTCGTGCGGCCGATCGTTAGCAGGTGATCCGGATCGAGCGCTTGCAGGTACGTGCTGAACCCCGGGATCTCGACCTCACCGAGGACCCGCGGATGGGCCGGGTCGGCGAGGTCGACGACGAAGAGAGGATCGATCTGCAGAAACGTGACGAGATACGCCCGGTCGCCGACGAAGCGAACGCCGCGCAGGCTCTCGCCCGGCGCGATGTCGGGGCTCGTGCCGACCGCGACGAGCTCGCCGTCTCCGATCCGAGCCGTCGAGACGCGCGTGACCGTGCGCCCCGCCTTCACGAAGGTCGAGGCGACTCGCACGACGTCGCCCTGCGTATCGATCGCGAACTGCGACAACAACGATCCGGGGACGAAGCCGGATGCGCGATACGCGACGGCGGGGCGGTCGGCCGGGAGCGCGAAGACGTGCAGCGCGGTGCTGGTATCGGCGTCGCCGAGCGGCTCGGCTCGCCACTCGGGGTGCGCGAGCACGAGCGTTTCGCCGTTCGCGTACACGTGGCTCGCGTCGCCGACCAGCACCGTGTCGTCGAGCGGGGCGTCGTCGGAGGCGAGGTCGAGGCCCCAACCGCTGCTCGCGATGCTGTGGCGCGACCGGGTGCTGTACGCCGTCACGCGCGAGATCGACCGTGCGTTCCAGGCAGCGCCGCCGGTAGCCGACGTCGACGACGGCGCGCTCGCAGTTCGGATCAGTCGCGCGATCGCGGCGCTGCCCGATGACGGCGCCTGGCTACCCGCCGATCGCTGGCGGCGCGAGTTCCGGCGCGACGGCAAACGGCGGCGGCGTTCGCTGGGCGAGGAGAATCAGCTCGACGCGCGCGTCGAGGAGACGCTGAGGCGCCACGACCTCGTCGAGCTGCGGAGCGGGAAGGTGCGCCGGAAGGGACGCCACCTCCAGGCCGAGGGCCTCGAGGAGCGCCGCGCGGTCGCCCGGCAGTTCGCCGGCCTTTTCGCCAAGGGACTCATCGACCGTGTGGCCATGCCGGACGTGGCGACCGGCACCTACCTCCGTAATCACTATCTCAACGTCGAGCGGGCAAGGCTCGACGAGTTCCATGCGGAGCTCGATGCCGCGCTCCGCGCGCTCGCCGAACGGTTCGCGGCGACGCCATCACGCGACACCGCGTTCATGAACGTGCTCGCGACGGCGACGATCGCATGAGGGAGACGACGATGTGCGAGTGGCGACGAGTCGTACTGGTGTGCCTGGCCTTGCTGCTCGTCGGCTGCGGCGGCGGCAGCGGATCGACGGGACTCGTCACCTCGGAAGATGCGGTGATCGACGACGTGCGCCGGAACGGCACCTGCGACAGCTTCGACGGCGCGACCTATTGTGCGACGGGCCCGCCCGGCGCCGTCGCGCCGGGCGGGCAGAGCGTGAGCGTCCTGACGGTCTCGCCGACGCCGCTCCCGACGTTCGCGCCCACCCCTGTGCCCACGCCGACCGGCGGAGCGCCGACTCCGACGTTCGGCGTGGCGCCGACCTCGACCCCCGCCGAGGGTCCGACGTCGACCCCGGGCGTCGCGACACCGGATGCGACGGCGACCCCGTCACCGACGGAGTCGCCGGCAGAGACCGACGTGCCACTGCCGACGACGACGCCCACGCCGCCGCCGACGGTGACCTTGCAGGTGGACGGCTTCGCGCCCGGCGCGGCCTGTGCGACGGCCGCGCGGCCGGCCGGCAGCGACGATCTCTGGCGCACCTCGGTGCTCGTGCCGGTCGGTGACGGCGAAGGCCCCGTTGCGTTTCCCTTGCGGGTCTTCCCGCCCGCGGACGTCGCATTGCTCTGCTTCGACGACCCGCCGGCGTCGCTTCCGCCGGAGCTCGCGACGCTCACGGATGCCGAACCGACGGTGGTGTTCGTGCTACCGGAGCAGGACCCGGAGCACTAGCGCGGAACCTGGCAGCGCTCGAAGCGCATCGTCGACATGCCGCTCGGCACGGTGCGCGGAACGAGCGCGCAGAGCGCCGGCCGCGTGGCGCGCTCGTCGAGCAGCCCGTGGCGGAGGAACGCGATCAGGTCCTGGCGCTCGCGGCTCGTCAGCACGACCGGCGCCAGCAGCCATGGATCGAGCCGCTCGAGCACCGGCTCGATCGGTCCGAGACGAAGCCGCAGGTCCTGGTCGACGCCGGCGCGCTTCGGATCGTAGCGCCGCGCCTCGCGCAGCGGATCGAGATGGAAGATCACCGCATCGCGGAGACGCGTAAAGGCCCCGTTGTGGAAAAAGGTCGGCTGGAGGGCCAGGTTCCGGAGCGGCGAGGTGCGGAACCGGTAGCGGTCGACGGGATTCCCCGTCACCTGCTCGAGCCCGAAGTCCTCGTCCTTCCCGGGACCGTCGAACACCATGTTGCCGGTCCCGACGCCGAAGACGGGCGCGATCTGCGGCACTCCGACGACGCGGCTCTGAAAGTCGCTGAACATCTCGTTGGCGGCGCCCTTCACCGCATGACAGTCGATGCAGCGGCCTTTGCCGAAGAAGACGAGCGCGCCCCGCTTGTCACGCGTGCTCATCGCGCGCGTCTTGCCGCGTGCGAAGCGGTCGAGCGGGGCGTCGGCGAACACGAGAGTGAACTCGAACTCGGCGATCGCGCGCCCGAACATCGTGAAGTCGATCGGGCCGCCGCCGGCGACGCTCGGGAAGAGGGCGCCGAAGCAGGTGCGGTACTCCGCTGACGCGTTCAGACGCCCGAGCACCGCCTGACGAATCGGCTCGTTTCGGAATCCGCTGCCGTCGGGCGCCGGGACCGCACCGCCGAGCCCGTCGTCGAACGCGTCGAAGTCGGCCCCGATCGTGCCGGCGGTGCCGGTGAACCCCGCGACCTCGACGAGCTCCGTCGGCGGGATATGGGCCTGCGCGATCAAGAGGTGGGTGACGATCGGGTCGGCGGCCGGGAACGCGACGGCACCCTCCGGCGCCGGGAACAGAAAGCCCTGGCTGTTGTCGAACGGGTCGTTCGAGGGCGCGGAGAAGCGTCCGTTCCACATGAGCGCCGGGAAGAACGCGGTATTGATGACGCTCGGGGTACGGCGCTGGTTCCGCGGCCCGCTCCGCCGCGATCCGACGAGGTTGTTGTTCTGGATGCCGATCGCGATCGACTGCGTGTCGCCGAAGCCGGCCGACGGCGCGTGGCAGCCGCCGCAGCTGTTGTCCGAGTGGAGCCCGCCGATCTTGTCGAACCAGAGCAGCCGTCCGAGGTCGGCGAGCGCCGGGTCGATCGTGCGACCGAGGCGCTGCTCGAGGCTCACGCCGACGGTGCCGGTGAAGCCGTGGTCGGTCAGCACCTGGTGGAGCTGGGCGTCGAGCGTGGCGCGCGGCGCGGCGCCTACCGGAGCGCCGGCGAGCAGCACGAGCAGACCCGGGACCGCGAGACGGAGCAGGGGGCGGACGCGGACCAGGAACGGCACGCTCCGGTCATCACCGATGGCCGAGGGGGTCGTCAATGTGGTGATTTCGGAGCCAGCAGCTCGGCGAGGGCCGCGGCGATCGCGCCCGCGTGCGCCTCGTCGAAGCCGAGCAGGTCCGCATCCGTGCGAAGTGCCGCGGCGACGGCGGGGCGTGGGACCGGTAGACCGGCCGTCCGTGCGGCCGCCAGGTCGCGTAGGATCGCCGCGTCGAGCGCATCGATCGCAGTCCGGAGCGCCGCGAGCGTCGGGGCCTCCGCCGCACGGGACGCACCCGTGGCGACCGCGTCCTGGACCGCGCGCGCCGCGGCGATCTCGGCGCGGACGAGGTGCTCCGCCGGCCCGGCCGCGAGGCCGGCAGCGCGTGCCCGTTCGACCGCGCGTGCGACGACCTCGGCTTCCCGCGCCGGATCGACGAGCGGCAAACCGGCGGCGTGTTTCGCCGCCGCGACGTCCGGCATCAGCAGGAGCCGACGCGCCAGGCGGTCGGCGAGGCGCGCGAGCGCGGGTGGCAATGCCGGGGCCGGGGCCGTGTCGCTGGCGCGCAGGTGCTCTGCGCGGAGGCGCGCCAGCGTGCCGTCGCGTTCGCGCTCGAGGAGCCATGCGTCGAGGTCGGCGGCGAGCGCGTCCCGTCCCGGTGCCACCCAGTAGGCCTTCCGGTCGCGCGCGAGCCGCGCGGCGACGACGAACGCGCCCGGCTCGTACGTCGCCGCCTCCAGCGTGTCGGTGACGATCGCGTCCACCTCGCCGCGTGCGAGGAGCTCCGGCAACCGGCGGTTGTCGTCGACGGGAACGAGCCGCGCGCGCGGCAGACGCGCGCGTGCGACCCGCTCGAGGTGCCCGCCGCGGTTCACCGCCACGCGGCCGGCAGCAGTCGCGTCGCCCGTGGCGCCGCGGCGCACGAGCAGCACCGCGTCGGCGCGCGCGACCGCCGCGGTCATCGTGCCGACGAGCAATCGATCGGCTCGCACGGTCACCCCACTCATGGCGACCTCGAAGTCGCCGGCGCCGAGGCGCGAGGCGCGCTCGGGCCACCGAAACGGCACGAGCTCGAGGCGCCGGCCGCGCGCAGCCGCGTAGGCCCGTGCGACCGCGACGTCGAAGCCGCTCCATGCGCCGTCGGCGGCGCGGACCGAGAACGGCGCGTAGTCACCGCTGGTGCCGACCCGGAGCGGACGGGTCTCGCCGCCGTCGGGGCGGCGTGCGCTGCACCCGACCGTGCACAGCACGACGACGAGCGCCAGCGTGCGGCAGGCGCCGCTGCTCACAGCGGCCACCGCGCGCCGAGCCACGGATCGGAGTCCCCCTTTGCGGGGAGGCGGCGGGGGACGGAAAGCGGGTAGCCGGCGGGTAGCCCGTGAGCGATCGCCCGGCGAACGGAGAGGGCGGACGTCTGGAACCGATGCGGCAGGCGCATGAGTTGGCAGGTGTTTGTCATCGGTCGCCGGCCCCGGCAAGCGCCGCCGCAGCGTTGCCAGAGGACGCATGACGCAAAGCTTCACGCATTTTTCGCTTGAGCGGCGCGGCACACCTGTTCTAGTTTCCGGCGGCTCGGACTGCACCGGTCCGACTCAGGAGGATCCCGTATGCCGCTCGATGAGAATGCCCCACTGGACGAGTCCTCTGCCCGCCATCTCCTCCGGCGCGCGGGATTTGGCGCACCCCCTTCGCTCCTCGAGAGCTTCGTCGGTCTGACCCGCGGTGAGGGCGCGGACGCGGTCCTCGCGTTCAAGCCCAACGGCTTCAAGCCGAGCGGGAAGTCGATCGAGGACGTCCGCAACAAATGGATCGGCTACATGCTGAAGGTGAAGGCGCCGCTGCAGGAGAAGCTCGTGCTCTTCTGGCACGACCACTTCGCAACGAGCGCCACCGTCGTGCTCGATCCGAAGCTCATGTCCCTGCAGAACCGGGCGCTCCGGCTCAACTGCAAGGGCAATTTCAAGGACTTCGTGAAGGCCATGAACAAGAACGCGGCCCTCATGCAGTACCTCGACACCGACGACAATCG
>JANNPN010000098.1:0-14469 GCA_031400185.1 Polyangiaceae bacterium | reverse complement strand
CGCGCTGCCTGCAGTCCCGGCGATCACCAAGGTTGCAGCTACGACCAGCCGCTCGATTCGATTGCGCATCGTGGCCTCCATTTGGACGGGCCTGTATCGGACGGCGGCGCGTGTCGCAACGAGATCAGCCGGCTCGCTTGCCGACCGAGCGCAGTGCCCGGGTGCCGATCGCGCGCCGGCAGAAGCGTCACGAGCCCCGCGACGAATCTCCTCCTCCGACGACGGGTAGTGGCGCTACGGGGTGCCAGCCGAGCGACGCGTCGTCACAGCACCGGTCCCGACTCGACCCCGCGTGCGGCGAGGGCCGTCCGCAAGTTGCGGTGAAAATGTCCGATGGCGCCCTCGCAGCGACCGAACTCGAGGAAGGTGTTGGCGCCGCTTGCGAGGCCTTGCTGCACGGCGATCGTGACCGCGTTGTCCTCGAGCGCGCCGGCGGCGATGAGCGCGGCGCCGGCGGTCGACGTGCCGCGCGCCGGCGATCCCGGCTCCGGGTCCGGCCGCGCCGTCCCGGGCGCGGCGGTGACGTAGGTGTGGAAGCGCGTGCGGTCGATCGCGAGCGGCTCGATCACGACGAGGAACACGAAGTGTGGGAACGTCGCGACCATCGCGTTCGGGAAGAGGTGGTAGACGTAGGTGAGCGTGCCGTCGACGCGCCACTCCGCGGGGGGCCGCTCACGGAGCTTGTGGATGGCGCGGTAGGGGAACGTGATCCGGCTGTTCGCGGTCCCGAACGTCTCGACGACGTTCAGGTTGTCGAACTGCACCGCGTAGAACGTGTCCCGATGGGTCGAGCGGATGTGGTAGCCCTCGAGGAACGACTCGACGAAGATCTTCCAGTTGACGGGCAGCTCCTGCTCGGCCGCCTGCACGCACACGTTGCGGGCGGGAATCAGCGGCGGCAGCTCCGCGACCGGCGTGTCGCCGACACGCGGCGGCCCCTGGGTCACGAACACGAGCCCCTGCGACTCGACCGTGGCGAGCGCCACGAGGCCGCGCGCGTCGGCGTCGAGCCCGGGAAAGCCGTCGGCGTGCGGGACGTGGCGGAGCGCGCCGTCGAGACCGTAGGTCCAGCCGTGGTAGCGGCAGACGAACGCCTTCTCGCAGCCCGCTCCCTCGGCGACGCGCGCGCCGCGGTGGCGGCACGCGTTCCGGAAGGCGCGGACGCGGCCGTCGGCACCGCGGACGGCGAGGACCGGAGTGCCGCCGGCGGTGCGGGCGACGTACGCCCCCGCTTCGGCGAGGGCCGCGGAGGGGCAGAACGCCGTCGTGCCCGCACGCAGGAGGTCGAGCTCGGCCGTGTAGCGCTCCACCGATCGGTAGTGCTCGACCGGCTCGCGCCACACGCCTTCGCTCTGATCGGTGGTGCCGCCGTCGATGTGGCCGAACAGTCGTTGCACGACCGCGACGTCGTCGAGCAATCTCGCCGCTGGCTCCGTCGTCATGCGCCGCCTCCTCTCGACGAAGTGCATGCGGATCCACGCGGTAGTGGATCCGCATGCATCAAGCGCTCGAGCGTCGTCGCACTCCCGGCGCCGCGTGTCCACGGAAATGCGCGCGCTACGCAGGACACGCGACGTCGACCTCGGCCGCGTCCAGCCGGTGCCGCACGAACGCGGCGACGGTCTCGATCGCGGCGCGGCCCTGCGGCGACACCGACGCGAAGAACGGCGGCGCGTGCGGCATGTCGCGCGGCTCGTCGACCATGAGGTCGACGCCGGCTGCCCGTGCCCGCGCGGCCCATGCGCGGCACTCGTCGAGCAGGAGCTCCGCGGTGCCGACCTGAAGGAGCGTCGGCGCGATGCCGGTCGGGTCGGCGTTTCCAACCGAGAGGCGCGGGTCGTCGAGGGCGATGTCGGCGGCGTCGCGCCCACGCTGGCCGGCATCGAGCGCGAGCTCGCCGGCAAAGACGCGCGCCTGGCGCCGCAGCATCTCCGCGGTGCCGTAGTCGTAGGGCGCGTTCCGGCGGTGCGAGTCGGCGCTCGACGTGAGATCGAGCCACGGCGAGATCAGCACGAGGGCGTTCGGCTGCGCCTCGCCGCGCGCGCGGAGCGCGAGCGCGAGCGCGAGCACGAGGTTTCCACCGGCGCTCTCGCCCGCGACGACGATGCGCGACCGCGCGATGCCCGTCGTTTCGAGGGCGGCGAGCGCGGCGAGCGCGTCGTCCAGCTGCGCCGGGTAGGGGTGCTCGGGCGCGAGCCGATACTCCGGCGCGAGCACCGGGCGGCCGGTCGCGAGTGCCAGCCGCGCGAGCGTGTCGGCGTGCGTCCGCGGTGAGCCGTAGAGATACGAGCCACCGTGCAGGTAGAGCAGCATGCCCGTTGCCGGATCGGGCGCGTTCTTCACGCGAACCCACTCGCCGCGGAGCGGACCGGCGGCGACGACCGTGCGCTGCACCCGCGTGATCGCGTCGCGCGGCAGGGGGCGCGCCTCTTGCGCGGCGCGGGCCGCGGCGATCGGCCACGTCGCGAGCTCGCCCAAGTCGGCGCGGAGGAATGCGACCGTCGTCTCGAGCATCAAGGACCACGCGGGCCGGAGCGGGCCGCGTCGGAAGCGCGCGATCGCCGTCGTCACGAGCGTGCGGAACCAGAGCCGAACGAAGCGCGCCATTCGCGCGGGCATAGACGATGCGTCGCATGCCGCCAAACGCGGTCCGTAGTCGCCCGATCGCCGCGCATCGTGAGGGCGGCGCTCGTGCGCCTCCGGCCCGACCGCACGGAGAAAACCCGCAGCACGTATCGCGTCACCACCGGGTCCGTGGGAGAGTCGCCGCCGGAGGACACCTCGATGAGCGCTACCGTCAATCGCGAGATCCATCTGAAGCGCCGCCCGGTCGGCACGCCGAGCGTCGCCGACTTCGCCCTCGTCGAGTCGCCGATCCCCAAGCCCGCGAGCGGGCAGTTCCTCGTGCGAAACGTCTTCATGTCGGTCGATCCGTACATGCGCGGCCGCATGATGGACCGCGAGAGCTACATTCCGCCGTTCCAAGTGGGGCAGGTGCTCGACGGCGGCTCGGTCGGGCAGGTGGTCGAGTCGCAGCATCCGGGCTTTGCCGCCGGCGACTACGTCTGCGGCTTCGCGACCGGCGGCTGGCGCGAGCACTGGGTCTCCGACGGGACGATGATGCAGAAGGTCGATCCGCGTCTGGCCCCGCTCCAGGCCTATCTCGGCGTCCTCGGCATGCCGGGGCTCACCGCGTACTCGGGGTTCCTCCGGATCGGCCAGCCGAAAGAGGGGGAGACGGTGTTCGTGTCGGCGGCGGCGGGTGCGGTCGGGTCGGTGGTCTGCCAGATCGCGAAGGCGAAAGGGTGCCGCGTCGTCGGGTCGGTCGGGTCGGACGACAAGGCCGCGTGGCTGAAACGCGAGGCCGGCGTCGACGCGGTCGTGAACTACAAGACGTGCGGCAACCTCGGCGCCGCGGTGAAGCAAGCCGCGCCGAAAGGCATCGACGTCTATTTCGAGAACGTCGGGGGCGAGCACCTGGAAGTCGCGCTCGAGCTCATGAACCGCCTCGGGCGGATCGTCGCGTGCGGGATGATCAGCCAATACAACGCGACCGAGCCGCCCCCGGGCCCGCGGAACATCATCCTCGTCGTCGGCAAGAGCCTCACGATGCAGGGCTTCATCGTGTCGAACTACATCGACATGGTGCCGCAGTTCTTCGCGGACATGGGCCAGTGGATCCGCGACGGCAAGATCAAGTGGGAGGAAACGATCGTCGACGGCATCGCGAAGGCGCCCGACGCGTTCCTCGGACTCTTCACGGGCGCCAACGCGGGGAAGATGCTGGTTCGGCTCGCCCCGGATCGGGTGTAGGCGTTAACCGAGCGCGGCCAGCATGGTCGGGTCGTCGATGTAGTACTCGACGCGCGTGACCAGGCCCCCACGGACCGTCCAGACGTGCGCGATCGGGACGTCGAACTCCTTGCCGGTCGCGTTCACGGTGCCGCGCGTGCGGCCGAGCGCGACGACGTGGTCGTCGGCGTCGACGAAGCGCTCGAGCGTGACGGCGGACGTGATCGTACTGACGAGCTTCCCGAAGAACGCGGCCGCCTCGGAGTGTCCCGTGTACGTGCCGCCCCATGGGATCTCGCTCGCCTGCCGGATCTCGACCTCGGGATGGAGCAGGTCGAGGACGCTCCGGAGGTCGCGCCGGAAGAATGCCTCGTACGCACGCTGCACGAGCGCCACGTTCGGGCGCGTCGACCGCGGAAGGACGCGCGTCAAGGTCGCGTCGGGCAAGAAGTACGAGATCGGCGGGAGCTCGGCGAACTCCTCGACGGCATCGTCGTCGCTCTCGAGCCAGGGCGCCTTCGAGTCCATCATGAAGTGCGCCGCGACGCGGCTGCCGGGGTCGTCGTCGAGCCCGCCGGCGCGAACGCGGATGATCGGATACTGCGCGCTCCGCCCCCACAGCTGCGAGCCGCACGACGAGCAGAAGGCGCGATGGTTCTGCGGCGACGACTCGTACTCGGCCACGTGGTCGGCGCCGGCGACGACGCGAAAGCTCTCGGCGGCGACCGACGCGGCGGCCGTGAAGCTCGACCCCGACGCGCGCCGGCACTGTGAGCAGTGGCAGCACGTGATCGGTCCGACCGTGCCGTCGATCTCGAACCGCACCGTCCCGCAAAGACAGCCGCCGGTCACCATGGTGATCGTCCTCCCGACGCCCAAGACGCCCACATTTCAGACTGGATGCAAGGCTCGCGGCGAACCTCGCGTGCTTGACGCCACGCGGCTCGGGGCCGTACGGCCGTAAAGTGATGGAAGACGCCGTCGCATTCGACCCCGCGACGCTCGGCCGGGAGCGCGACCCCTATGGCGACCTCGCGGCGCTCCGCCGTCATGGGCCGGTGACGCGATTGCCGAGCGGCTTCTGGGCCGTCACCGGCTACGAGGCGATGCTCGAGGTGCTGCGGGACAAGGCCTGCGCCTCGGGGCCGATCGCGGCGCGCTACCTCGCCGGCCTCCCGGAAGGTGCCGCCCGCGACGAGATGAGCCATCGCGTGAACTTCCTCGACCCGCCCGATCACACCCGCGTCCGGAGCCTCGTCTCGAAGGCGTTCACGCCCCGGCGCGTGGAGTCGTTGCTGCCGTGGATCGCCGCGACGGCCGGCGCGCTCGCGGACGGCATCGCGACCGACGCGCCGTTCGACCTCCTGCACGTCTTCGCGCACCAGCTGCCGTCGCTCGTGATCTCGGAGCTGCTCGGCGTTCCGGCCGCGGATCGCGATCAGCTGACCACGTGGGCCGACGCGGTGGCGCCGCTGCTCGCGCTCGAGCTCTCGGACGACGACCGCACGCGCGCGCTCGCGGCCTCGGAGGCGTTCCATGCGTATCTCGGCGCGCTGCTCGAGGAGCGCCGCCGGTCGCCGGGCGACGATCTCCTGTCGGCGCTGGTCGCGGCCGAAGAGGGTGGGGAACGCCTGACCCGCCCCGAGCTGCTGTCGCTCGCCGCCACCCTCTACTCCGCGGGCCATCGCACGACGCGCGACCTCTTCACGAACGGCATGGCGACGCTGCTGTCGACGCCGGGTCTCTGGGCCGACGTCGTCGACGGCCGCCACGCGTTCGCCGAGGTCGTCGAGGAGCTCCTCCGCTACGTCACCCCGACGCTCTTCGTGGTGCGCATCCCGGTTGCCCCCGTCGTCGTGCAGGGCGTGGCGATCGGGGCCTGGGAGCCGATCCTCGTCTACCTCGCCGCCGGCAACCGCGACCCCGCCGTCTTCGCCGACCCCGACGTCTTCCGCCCCGGCCGGCGCGAGCGCGATCCGCTGTCGTTCGCCCACGGCGCCCACTTCGGCCTGGGCGCGGCGCGCGCGCGCGCCGAGGCCCGCATCATGCTCGAGACTGCGGCGTCACGCTGGCCCGGGCTCGCGCTCGCGACGGATGCGCCGCTCCGCTGGCACCAGCGCGGCCCGTTTCGGGGCGTCGACGCGCTGGTGGTGCGCACGCGCTGAGCGCCCCGGGTCAGGTCGACGGCCCCTTCGGCAACTTGCTGGTGAGCGGGTCGGCGCCGTCGAAGACGACGGTCAGCGCGCGTTCAGTCGGCTCGCCGGTCTGCTCGGGAGGTGTGAAATCGATCACGACGGTCGTTGTTCCCTCTCCCGGAGTCTTCGAGAAGTGAGTGATGGTCGCCGCGACGCCTGCGACCTTTACGACGACGTCGACATCGGGAATCTGGCCGAGGCCCGGTCCCTTGATCGTGACAGTCGCCTTGTCCTTCGTCGACCAGGTCACGCCGCTGATGGTGGCGTTCTTGACGATCGCCTTGACGGACTCTGCCTGCACTGTCTTCACGAGCTCGTTCAGTTGGCGGACCTGTGCAGCCGCTTCGATGCGCGCGGCTGCCGCCGCATCGGAGCGGGAGCTTTCGAGGTCGTTCTGCGCCTTTGCGCGACTGATCTCCAAAGTAGCGAGCGCCTCAGCGCAAGAATCACGCTTCAATTCTCCCTTGGTATCGTATGCCAAGAGCGCGGCTGAATCCTTCAGGCCGTCCGTCAATACGTTCGCCGATTCGGTGTAGATCCTGGCGAGTTGGTCGTTGTTGAGGACGGCAAAGAAGCCGCTGCTGAAGCCGCCGGAAATGGAGAGCAACGCGATGCTCGTTCCAGCGGCACCGACGGCTCCCAAACCTCCCGTAGCCGCAGCGGTGCCGAGCGCGAGCGCGCCTGCGACGTATACCCACCATCGATTCTGAGAGGCGCGCGCGTGGTACGACTCACGCAGCTCCAATGTCGCGTTGTAGAAGTCTCGGTACCGGTCGCAGGCCGTGGCGTCTTCGCAGAAGATCGGCGGATCTGGCCTGATGCCCATGTTTGCCGCGGTGCACCCGCTCAACCCCGCGACGGCAACGAGTACGATGAGCAACTTGACGATGGTCGTCTTGATCACGCTGGTCTCCCCTCCAAACCTCGGTCGTTCGTTGCCGCGAGGCGTGCGACCGTATGCACGCGGCGTTCCGTAAAACTACGGAGCCCTTCTCTGAGCGAATCCGCGGCGTTCGTTACGGAGAGGCGTGAGTGCTGTCCGATATCAAGGACAAGTGGCCGTCCAGATTCTCGGACACTCTGGGAATTGCTGCACCAGGATGGAGCATGAGCGGGTGCTGTTCTGTTGCGCGCGGCGCAAGGGTCGTGGAGAAAAAATCGTTTGCGCGTGCTCGACGCCGACCCTACGGTCCCGCGCCATGGAACAGCTCACACTCGTCGAACGAGGGAAGATCGAATGGCAGGACGTGCCGGCGCCGCAGCTCGACGGGCCGGGGGCGGCGCTCGTCCGGCCGCTCGCGGTCAGCCGGTGCGACATCGACCTGCCGTACGTGACGGGACTTCTGCCGCCGCCGCGGCCGTTCGCGCTCGGGCACGAGTGCGTCGGCGAGGTGACGGCGACAGGCGAGACGGTCACGACCGTGAAGGTCGGGGACCGCGTGATCGTGCCGTTCCAGATCTCGTGCGGGGAGTGTACGCGCTGTCGGCGCGGGCACACCGGGAGCTGCGAGGCGGTGCCGTTCCTCTCGGCGTTCGGCCTGCCGCTCCAGCCCCGCGAGTGGGGCGGCGCGCTCTCGGATCTGATCCGCGTCCCGTTCGCCGACGCGATGCTGCTGCCGGCGCCCGCGAACGTCGCTCCGTGGGCGCTCGCGGCGGCCGCCGACAACGCGACCGACGGCTGGCGGTGCGTGGCGCCGCATCTCGCGGCGCGGCCGGGCGCGAGCGTGCTCGTGGTCATCGGCATCGCGCCGAGCATCGGCCTCTACGCCGCCGACGCGGCGTTGGCCCTCGGCGCCAGCCGCGTCGACGTGCTCTCGCCGAATCCCGAGGTGCTCGCGGTCGCCGAGAGGATCGGCGCCCACCCGATCGAGTCGAGCTTCGGCGGGAAGCACGGGCCCTACGACGTGACCGTCGACGCGTCGGTCGATCCGACGGGCCTGGCCTTGGCGCTCCGCTCGACCGACCACGAGGGCGTGTGCGTCTGCCCGGTCTATTACTTCGGGGAGTCGACGCCGGTGCCGCTCGGCCGGATGTACACGAAGGGCGTGCACTTCCACGCGGGCCGCTGTCATGCCCGGCACGAGATTCCGGCCGTCGCCGCGGCGATCGCGGCCGGCCGTCTCCACGGCGAGGTGATCGCGACCCGTCGCGTGCATTGGCGGGACGCGGCAATGGCGATGGCGGAGCCGGCGGTGAAGCTCGTCGTGCAGCGCTGAGCTGCCGCAAGTCGTCGATCCCTCGCGCCGTCGCTGATCGACGTCGGCGGCGACTTCAGCGCCGGCCGAGCGCGGCGGCGAGCGAGCCGCCGACCACGAGCGCGGCCCCGAGGACGGCGACCGGGGTGAGCGGCTCCGGGGCGACGAGGCTCGGCACGAGCGCGCGCGCGGCGGCGATCGCTGCGAGCGTGCTCAGGGGCACGATCGCGAGCAGCGCGCTCACCCGCGAGGCTTCCAAGTGGACGAGCGCCTCGGCGAAGGTCCCGTACGAGCCGAGCATGTTGGCGATGCAGAACACGAGGGCGGCGAGCTCGGTCGACGTGAGGTGCAGGACGCGGGCCGGTTCCGCGAGCGGCGCGAAGATCACCGCCCCGCCGACGTAGAGGCAGAGGAGCACCTGCGGCGAGCGCATGCGGTCGAGGAGCTGCTTCTGCGCGAGCCCGTAGATGGCCCACGCGATCGCGGCGAGCACGATGCAGACGAGGCCGACGTAGTAGCGGTCGAGCGCGCCGACCAGGCCCGCGATCTGCACGTACGAGAAGAGCACGAAGCCCGCGAACATCGTCGCGAAGCCGAGCCACTGCGGCGCACGCAGGCGCTCGCCGTAGACGACCACGCCGCCCACCGCGAGGAGCAACGGGGCGAGCTGGATCACGACCTGCGCCGTGCCGGCGTTCGTGCGGTCGAGGCCGAGCACGTAGAGCAGATAGTTGGCGCAGAGAAAGACGGTCGCGACCGCGAGCAGCGTCCAGTCGTGGCGTCCGAAGCGGCGGACGGGCGGCAGCGATCGCTGCGCCGTGAGCACCGCGCCGAGCACGAGCGCGGCCGAGAAGAACCGCGCCCAGGTGAGCGTCCCCGCGTCGAGGCCGCCGAGCGCGATGCGGAGCCCGAGCGGGAGCACGGACCAGAGCGCGACGGTCGTGAGCGTGAGCGCCACGCCGAGGCCGGTCCGACCCGTCACCTGGTGCAGGCGCAGCGTCTCCGGCGGCTCGACGCAGGCCGTCGTCGTCATCTCGACCGTGTCGGTGTGCAGGGACGGCGTGCTCATCGGGCGCGCGGCGGCCGCTTCCCCGCCCGCGGCTCCCCGACCAGCACGAGGTCGATCTGCTTCCGCTCGATCGAGACGCTCGCCACCCGGACGCGGATGGCGTCGCCGATCCGGAACGCGCGCCCGCGTCGCCGCCCCACCAGACAATGCTGACGCTCGATCAGCTCGTAGTGATCGTCGGTGAGCGTTGCGACGTGGACGAGGCCGTCGACGAAGTAGTCGGCGAGCTCGACGAAGAACCCGAAGGGCGCCACGCCCGACACGAAGCCGTCGAAGCTCTCTCCGACCTTGTCCTGCATGAACTGCACCTTCTTCAGCTGCACGACCTCACGCTCGGCGTCCATCGCGATCCGCTCGCGCTTCGAGCTTTCCTCGCAGATCGCGTCGAGCTCGCCGGCGGTTGCCGTGAGGGCGCGCTCGTCGCCCCGGAGGTGCGCCGCGAGGATGCGGTGCAGGGTGAGGTCCGGATAGCGGCGGATCGGCGACGTGAAGTGGGTGTAGTGCGACGCCGCGAGCCCGAAGTGGCCGGCATTCGCGGATGCGTAGCGCGCTTGGGTCATCGAGCGCAGCACGATCGTGTGGATGAGGCGCTCCTCGGGCCGCCCGGCGGCGCGCTCGAGCACGCGCTGGACGGCGAGCGGCTTCACGCCGTCCTCCTGGAGCGCGAGGCGGAGGCCGAAGCCTTCGAGGAAGCGCGCGAGATCGCGGACGGCGTCCTCACCCGGGGGCTCGTGGATGCGGTACGGGACGGGCAGGCGGCGGGCGGTCAGGTAGTGCGCGACCGCCTCGTTCGCGGCGAGCATGAAGCTCTCGATCAGCCGATGCGCGACGTTGCGCTCGGCGCGCACGATGTCCTCGGGGCGGCCCTCGACGTCGACCAGCACCTCCGCCTCCGGGAGATCCAGGTCGATCGAGCCGCGCTTCCGGCGCTGCGCCGCGAGCCGCTCCGCGAGCTCCGCCATGCGCTCGAGGTCGTCGACGAGGTCGGCGTGCGCGTGGCGCGCGGCGAGCTCGCCGTCGGCGACGATCTTCCGCACGACCGTGTACGTGAGCCGGGCGCGGCTTCGCATGACGCCCGGGAAGAACGCGGCCCCGAGCACGCGCCCCTCCGCGTCGCAGTCGATCAGGACCGCCTGCACCAGCCGATCGACGCCGGGGTTCAGGCTGCAGATGCCGTTCGAGAGCGCCTCGGGCAGCATCGGCAGCACGCGGTCGGGGAAGTAGACGCTCGTGCCGCGGGCGCGGGCCTCGCGGTCGAGCGCACTGCCGCGCCGGACGTACGCGGCGACATCGGCGATCGCGACGAGAAGCCGCCAGCCTCCGTCGGTCCCGGGCAGCACGGCGACCGCGTCGTCGAAATCGCGCGCGGTCTCGCCGTCGATCGTGACGAGCGGCACGTTGCGGAGGTCGACGCGCTCGCGGACGACGACCGACTCGTGCCAGGGCCGGCGCGTTCCGACCGGCGGCGGCAGCTCGGTGCGGAGCGGGCCGAGCGCATCCAGCGCAGCAGGATCGACCGCCGGCCCGATGCGGCCGGCCTCGGCGAGCACGTCGGCCGGGAACTCGCTCGGGAGCTCGAGCCGGCGGATCACCGACTCGGTTTCGACGCGCGGGTCGCTCGCCGGACCGAGCACGCTCTCCACGCGGGCTTCGAGATCCTGATACGGCCCGGGATACTGCGTGATCGCGGCGACCACCATGTCGCCGTCGGTTGCGTCGCCGATCGAGATCAGCTGGCAGCCGTACAAGATGCGATGGTCCTGCGGGATGAGGTACGAGCCGCTTCGACCGCGCCGACAGACGCCGAGCAGGCGCTCCCAGCGCCGGTGCACGATCAATACGATGCGTCCCTCGGTGCGCTCGAGCTGACCGCGGCGTGTGTGGCGCGCGGCGACGAGGACCGTGTCGCCGTGCATGGCCGGACGGAGCCCCGCGCCGCCGATGAAGACGTCGTCGCCGCGCGTCGTGCGGCGCGGGTCGACGAGAAAGGCGTAGCCGTCGGGATGGACGTGCACGATACCGGCGCGGAGGCCGTGCGCGGCGGCGACCGCCTGGAGGGCGTCGAGCTCCGCCGTGCCGCCGAGCGCGCCGAGATCCCGCTCCACCGCTGCGACCGCCGCGGCGTCGTCGTGCGTGTCCGGGGCGGGGCGCCCGCGACCCTTGCCGCGGCGCTCGGGCGCGGGCGCGGCGCGCCGACCGCGCTGCTTCGTTTGACGGGCGCGCACCTCCGACGCACCGCCCTTACGGCGGGACTTCGGAGCACGCGGCGGACGCGAACGACGGGCCATGAGGGAACCTCACGCTCCCCGCGCTGCCGCGGTCAGTCGCTCTCGGTCAGGTAGGTGTACCCTTCGAGCGCTTCTTCGTACCGCCGCAGCAATCGGCCCGACTCCGCCATCGTGAGCCGCTTTTCGCGGAGCGCCACCTCGACCGCGCGGCGGACCCGCGACACCAGGTCCTCCTTCGAGTACTGCACGTACGAGAGCACCTCGCTCACCGAGTCGCCCTCGACCACGTGCTCGACCCGGTAGTCGTCGCCGTCGAGCCGGACGTGCACCGCGTCGGTGTCGCCGAAGAGGTTGTGCAGGTCACCGAGGATCTCTTGATAGGCACCGACGAGGAAGCTCCCGATGTAGTAGGGCTCGCCGTTCGGCGCGTGCAGCTCGAGGGTGTGCTTCACGTCGCGGAGGTCGATGAACTGGTCCATCTTGCCGTCGCTGTCGCAGGTGAGGTCGGCGAGGACGGCGCGGCGCGTCGGGGCTTTGTTGAGGCGGTGGATCGGCAGGGTGGGGAAGAGCTGCCGCACCGCCCAGTGATCGGGCACCGATTGGAAGAGGGAGAAGTTGCAGTAGTACGTGTCCGAGAGCTGCTTCTCGAGGCCTTCGAGCTCGTCGGGGACGTAGGGCAGGTCGCGGACGACCTTCAGGATGCGCTCGCACGTCGCCCAGAAGAGCTGCTCGACGTGCGCGCGCGCCCTCAAGTCGAGCACGCCGAGGTTGAAGGCCGTGATCGCTTCTTCCTTGATCTGGAGCGCGTCGTGGTAGGCCTCTTGGAAGTTCTTCCGCGAGACGCCCTCGTACGTTTCGTAGAGCTGCTGGATGACCTTGTGCTCGGTGCCGTTGAGGGCGTCGGGCACCTGGCCGTCGAGGATCTCGTTCGTCCCGAGGACATTGAAGATCAACACCGAGTGGTGCGCGACGAGCGCGCGGCCCGACTCGGTCACGATGTCCGGGTGCGGGACGTTGGCGCCGTTACACGCTTCCGCGACCTGGCTGATGATGTCGCTCGCGTACTCCTGGAGCGTGTAGTTCACCGACGAATGGAAGTTCGTCTGGCTGCCGTCGTAGTCGACGCCGAGGCCACCGCCGCAATCGAGGACGCGCATGTTGGCGCCGAGGGCGTGGAGCTCGACGAAGATGCGCGTCGACTCGCGGAGCGCATCCTTCACCGCGCGGATGTTGGTGATCTGCGACCCGATGTGGAAGTGCAGGAGCTGGAGGCAGTCGAGCATGCCCTCGGCCCGGAGACGCTCGACGGTGTGGACGATCTCGGCCGTGGTGAGCCCGAACTTCGAGCGATCGCCCGCCGACTCGATCCACTTGCCGGCACCTTTGGTGGCGAGGCGCGCGCGGACGCCGAGGATCGGTCGGACCTCGAGGTCACGGGCGCAGGCCAGGATGGTCTCGAGCTCTCCCATGCGGTCCATGATGATGATGATCTGCCGCCCGAGCTTCTGGGCGAGCATCGCGGTCTCGATGTAGGCGCGGTCCTTGTAGCCGTTGCAGAGGATCAGCGCCTCGGGGTTGTCCTGGAGTGCCAGCGCCACCAGCAGCTCGGGCTTCGAGCCTGCCTCGATACCGAGGTTCGTCGGACGCCCGTACTCGACCAGCTCTTCCACGATGTGGCGCTGCTGGTTCACCTTGATCGGGTAGACGCCGCGATACGCGCCCTTGTACTCGTTTTCGACGATCGCTTGCTGGAACGACCCGGCGAGCTGCTGGATACGGGTCTTCAGGATGTCGGAGAAGCGGATGAGGAGGGGGAGCTTCAAGCCGCGGCTCCGGAGGTCGTCGACGAGATCCTTCAGATCGATCCGCGGGGAGCCGGGGCCGCCCGGCGTCACCTCGATGTTGCCGGCGTCGTTGATCGAGAAGAAGTCCCGACCCCAGCCGTTCACGTTGTAGAGCTCGAGCGAGTCTGTGATCGTCCAGGCTCGGAGGTCGTTCTGCGACGCGACTTTCAGCAACAGTCTCTCTTGCCTCCTTATGAGCGTGTGATGCGCTCGAAGCCCGATCTATAGCGCAGCGGCGTCGAAGTCTAGTTGACAAACGCGTACGGACACACGCGGAGCGCGCCCGTCGACGGTTGCCGGACGCGCCGCTCGTCGTCATCATGCGCGGCGCATGTCGACTCGCGTGCCGTCGCCTCATGCCGATCTCTGGACGCTCGACCCGAGCGTCGCGTTCCTGAACCACGGCTCGTTCGGCGCGTGTCCGAAGCCGGTGTTGGCCGAACAGGCGCGCTGGCGGGGGCGGCTCGAGCGCCAGCCGGTGCAGTTCATGGCGCGCGAGCTCGAGGGACTGCTCGACGAGGCGCGGACGGCGCTCGCGCGCTTCGTCGGCGCCGCGCCCGAGGACGTCGCGTTCGTGCCGAACGCGACGTCGGGCGTGAACACGGTGCTCCGCTCGCTCGTCTTCGCGCCCGGCGACGAGCTCTTGACGACCGACCACGCCTACAACGCGTGTCGGAACGCCCTCCACTACGTCGCCGAGCGGAGCGGGGCGCGCGTCGTGGTCGCGAAGGTCCCGTTCCCGCTCGCGTCGCCCGAAGAGGTGACGGCGGCGATCCTCGCGGCGGTGACGCCGCAGACGCGTCTCGCGCTCGTCGATCACGTGACGAGCCCTACGGGGCTCGTCTTTCCCCTTGCCGAGCTCGTCGACGCGCTCGCCGTCCGCGGCGTCGAGACGTTGGTCGACGGCGCGCACGCGGTCGGCATGCTCCCGCTCGACGTGTCGGCGATCGGCGCCGCCTATTACACCGGCAATTGCCACAAATGGATCTGCGCGCCCAAGACCGCGGCCCTGCTGTATGTCCGGCGCGATCGCCAGGCGCTGGTCCGCCCGCTGTCGATCAGCCACGGCGCCAACTCACCCCGCGCCGACCGATCCCGCTTTCTGCTGGAGTTCGACTGGACCGGCACGATCGATCCCACCGCGAT
>JANNPN010000095.1:0-11567 GCA_031400185.1 Polyangiaceae bacterium | reverse complement strand
CGATATCTGGAGCGAGGGCATCCATCTTATAGTAGGCGACGGACAGAATCTGCCGTCCGAGGTTCGATGTGTCCTGTATGACGTCATCGAGGCGGGCGTCCTGAAGAAGTGCCGGCGCACGACCTGCTAGATCCTGGAGTTGATGATCCGCTCTGAGCAATGCCTCGCGAATCTGGCGAACTGATTCTCTGGAAAGCGGCCGGGCATCGATCTGAGTCGCTTTGAGGTGGCGTGCTTGCTCGACGACCCGTGCGATGGCGCTGTCGAGGTCGTCTCCGCCTCCGATGAACAGCCGCTGATAGGCGACACTGTCGAGAGAGTGCGAAAGGTTGTCCAGTTCCTCGGAAATACCTTCTCGTTTTGCTGCGGGTGATGCGGCGATGTGGCGGAGCTGATCCGCTGCGCTCTTGTATGCACTCTGCAGCCCGTCGATCCACGGGCGTATCATGCGGTCATCCGCTTCTTCACCGAGGATGAGGATCTCCACTAGCACGCTACCAAGTTCGCTAAGGATCTCCTGAAGGGACTCGATCTCGCGCTTCTCAGGAGACCGAAGGACCGTATCAATTGCAGAATGAAGGAGTCCGGTGAGATGAGTTCGGGCCGCTGTCTTCTCTTCGCCTGCAGTCAGCGTGTAGCTGGCCATCCGGCGGTGCCGGAGGTCGAATGGCAGCTGCTCGATCGGTCCTGTGGAGAGGTTGTGAACAAGGACGATCCGATCCCAACCGAGCTTGCTGGCTGCATAGCCAAGTTCGATTAGGACATTCGGGTTCGGTGTGCGCCGAGGCCGATGCTCCGAGGTGTCACCGTCAGGGCTCTTGGGGTGGATGAGCGAAACGTCCCCCACAAAGACTGCTGCATTCGCGATTTTGTCGAAGATTGTACCCGATATGTCGGGTGTCCCTGCGACGCCCAGGGTGTCGCGATCAATCGAGGGATCGACGTCGAGCTCTTCTACATCGAGCTCCTCGACAGCGCGCCGGAGGCAGTCTTCGATGAACCCGCGGTTCGAAGAGTTGGGCAGATCGGACTGCCAAGAATAGAAGATGGTGCCTTGAGCCATGGAGTCTCCGATGGGGAGGGCTTTTGCGATAGGCCGTTCGAGGGGGACGAATTGCTCTGGAGGATCCGATCGTCTACGGCACGAACTGTCGTATGAGGCGTCGCCCGATCTCCGCCAGTTCTTCTCGACCAAGAACGCCAGATGCCGGTGTTAACGGCACACCTCGGCGATCGTACCACATGAGCCAATACAGACCGTCAATCTCGTCGCGGTGGTCGCGAACGTGTTCAAGCCAGAGCGAACCCCCGTCTTCGTGTAGGTAGAGGGCTTGCCCGTCGACGCTCCCGAGTGCCTCGCCCAGCGTGCCATGAGTAGCTCCAAAGTCGGCTGTTTCGAAGCGCCGGTTGCGACACGTGAACGATATCCGTTGGCCATCGGGGCCGACCTTTCGTAGATCGCTCATCGTAGCTTCCTCCTGAGCTTGCAAGTCGGAGAACTGGGGGAGCATAGTCCCGACCGCGCGTTTCGTCACGCTACGGAGCACTACCTTGGCACGTGTCACAATAGCTCCGAAGGAAGAGGCCACCAGGGCGGTCGGGATCTGGATTCGCGTCTCGACCGAGGACCAGGCCCGCGGCGAGAGCCCGGAGCACCACGAGAAGCGCGCGCGCTGCTATGCGGAAGCGAAGGGCTGGGAGGTCCGCGAGGTCTACCGGCTCGAAGGGGTGAGCGGGAAGGCGGTCCGCGAGCATCCCGAATCCGAGCGCATGATGGCCGACGTGAAGTCCGGCCGCATTGGCGCGCTCATTTTCTCGAAACTCGCGCGCCTCGCCCGGAGCACCCGCGATCTTCTCGACTTCGCCGACTTCTTCCGCGACTACGGCGCCGATCTCGTCTCGCTCCAAGAGGCGATCGACACCACGACCCCGGCGGGCCGGCTCTTCTACACGATGATCGCCGCCATGGCGCAGTGGGAGCGCGAGGAGATTGCCGAGCGGGTGGCGGCCTCCGTTCCCATTCGAGCCAAGCTCGGGAAGCCCCTCGGGGGCGCCGCCCCCTTCGGCTACCAGTGGAAGGACCGGGAGCTGGTTCCTGATCCGAAGGAAGCACCGATCCGAAAGCGGCTCTACGAGCTCTTTCTCGAGCACCGCCGCCGGAAGACCGTCGCCCGGCTCCTCAACGAAGCCGGGTTTCGGACCCGGAACGGGTCGAAGTTTACCGACACCACAGTCGAGCGTCTGATCCGCGACTCGACGGCCAAAGGCACCCGCCGGGCGAACTACACCCGGTCGACCGGCGACAAGAAGCGATGGGTGCTGAAACCCGAGTCCGAGTGGGTCCTGATCCCGGTCGAGCCGATCGTCTCCGACGACCTCTGGACCCAGTGCAACGCGCTCCTCGACGAGCGCCGGAAGACCCGGAAACCGCCGGCCAAGGTGGCGGTCTACCTCTTCGCCGGGCTCACGTTCTGCGAGTGCGGCCAGAAGATGTACGTTCCCTCGAACACGCCAAAGTACGTCTGCTACCGCTGCCGGAACAAGATTCCGACGGACGACCTTGAAGCCGTCTTCCGCGAGCAGCTCAAGGCATTCGTCTTCTCGCCCTCGGATCTCGCCGATCAGCTCGCGCAGGCGGATCACCAAATCAAAGAGAAAGAGGAACTCCTCCAGCTGCTTACGAAGGAGTCCGACAAGCTCCGACGCGACATGGATCGGACCATGCACGCCTACTTGGCCCATGAGATCTCGAAAGAAGGCCTCGGTCGTGAGTACCGACCTATGGAAGAACGCCTCCACCAACTGGAAGACGAGATTCCTCGCCTCCAAGGCGAACTCGATTTCTTGAAGATCCAGTACTTATCGCGCGACGAGATCTTCTCGGAAGCTCAAGACCTCGCCACACGCTGGACCGATCTCACCTCCGACGAGAGGCGCCAGATCGTCGAAAACCTTGTCGAAAAGATCATCGTCGCCAAAGACGAGGTCACGATCACCCTCTGCTATCAACCTTCTGCTTCCGAACTCCTGGTAAAAAGGCAACGCGGCAACAGGGGTTCATCGCCGCGATCAACATGAAGCAGGCCGGATACGTGACGCGCCAGGCGCTCCGCGCGATCGCGACGCGGCGATCCTCGAGCGGCTGGCGGAGACTCTCGAGCACGTCGCGCCGGAACTCCGGAAGCTCGTCGAGGAAGAGCACGCCGTGGTGCGCGAGCGCGAGCTCGCCGGGGCGCGCGACGGCGCCGCCGCCCCCGAGCAACCCCGCCGTCGAGACGGTGTGATGCGGCGCGCGGAACGGCCGCTCCGCGACCATCGGACGGTCGCCGAGCAGACCCGCGGCGCTGTGGATGCGCGTCGCCTCGAGCGCCTCCGCGAACGCGAGCGTGGGGAGCAGTGTCGTCACGCGGTGTGCGAGCATGGTCTTGCCGGCGCCGGGCGGACCGACGAGCAGGAGATTGTGGCCGCCCGCGGCGGCGACCTCGAGGGCGCGCTTCGCGTACTCCTGGCCGCGGACGTCGCCGAGATCGAGTGGCGACGCGACACCGTCTGGGCGGCGCACCTCGGTGCGCGGCTGGATCGTTTCCGGCCGCGTGCCGTGCAGGATCTCGACCGCTTCGCGGAGGTGGTCGGTCGGGATCACGGCGATGTCCGCGACGAGCGCCGCCTCGGCCGCGTTCGGGCGCGGCACGACGAGGCGCGTGCAGCCGGCGGCCTGGGCGGCCGCCGCGATCGCGAGCGCGCCCCGAATCGGGCGGACGCTGCCGTCGAGCGCGAGCTCGCCCGCGACCGCGACCCCGGCGAGGTGCTCGTGCAGCGGGTGGCCGGTCGCCGCGAGGAGCGCCAGCGCGATCGGCAGGTCGTAGGCGGCGCCCTCCTTCCGGAGGTGCGCGGGCGCGAGATTCACCGTGATCCGGCGCGGCGGGATGTCGAAGCCGGCGTTCCGGAGCGCCGTGCGAACCCGGTCCTTGCTCTCGCGCACGCTCGAGTCCGGGAGCCCGACGGTCTGCGTGTGCGGGATGCCGGTCGCGAGGTCGACCTCGACGTGCACCGGGTGCGCGTCGATGCCGACGAGCGCGCAGGTGACGACGGTCGCGAGCACGCCGCCGACGTTCCTCGCCGCGCGCCCGCGGTGCAACGCTACGAGTAGGCGGCCGGGGGGCTACGCCGCCGGGGGCTCGTCGCTCGCAGTCGCGTCGTCGTCGTCGGCATCGTCGCCCTCCGCCCCGTCCAGTGGGTTGTCATCGACGAGACGCTTCCGCTTCTTCGCGGCCGGGAGCGCGTCGGTCAGCAGTTGCAGCTCGGTCAGCAGCGCCTTGTAGGCGCCGCCGAGCGCGTCGTTCGGGACGGTGCCGTTCGGGAGACCGAGCGCGACGAGCAGGTTGCCGAGCCGCTCGGCACCGAGGAGCACCGCGCTTTCCTCGAGCGCGAAGAGGTCGCGCCGCATGGCGAGGTCGATCTCGCCGTGCTCGGTCTGCTCGCAGAGGTCGCGGAGGGCCGTGACGCGGCCGTGGACGAAGGTCGCGAACGTCGTCGCGAGCTGGTCGTAGCCGTCGGCGTCGAGGCCGAGGCGGCCGAGCACGCGGGTCTTCTCCTCGAGCACGACACCGCGCTGGCCGATCGCGTCGCGGACGGTCTGGAGCAGGAGCTGCACGGTGAACGGCTTCACGATGAAGTGCTTGCAGTGCAGCGACACGGCCTGGCGGACGGTCGCCTGATTCGCCATCGAGGTGGCGACGACGACCGGGAGCGTCTTCCATTCGGGCCTCTGGCGGACGCGCTCGACCATCTCGAGCCCGCCGACGTTCGGCATCATCACGTCCGTGATGACGAGGTCGACATCGGGGTGCTCTTCGAGCATGGCGATCGCCTGCTCGCCGTCCGGGGCAAGCACGGTGTCGTAGTGCTCCTTTTCCAGTGACAGCCGCACCATCTCGGCGTTCACGGGATTGTCCTCGACGATCAGGATCTTCACACGGCTCTCAGCTCAGCAGGTCGCGCTGCGCTTCCCAGATGGTTCGCACCCGTTCGATGAGCTCGGCCTCGTCGTCGGGCGTGAGCCCGAGGTGCGCGGTCGTGACGCCGCCCGGCGGCTCCAGGCCGCTGCCGCAGCCGATCTGGTAGGCGAGCGCGTCGGCGGCATTCAGGATCGTCGCGAGCTCGCGGGCCGCGCCGGCCTCGGTCGGCTCGTGGTGCCAGCGGATCGCGTCGCAGAGCTCGAGCGCGAGGCCCCAGTCTTCGGCGAGGATCGCGCCCGCTTCGGCATGGTCGAAGCCGTACCACTCGCGCTCGAAGAACGACTTGCCGCCGTCGCCGTTCGAGACGAGCCCCTCGATCACCTCGGCCGCGGTCTCGTCGGCGAGGAAGAACGCGACCCGGCCGACGTCGTGGAAGAGTCCCGGCAGGAACGCGCAGCCGACCTCGACCGTGCGGGTCACGCGCGCGAGCTCCTCGGCCGCGACGGCGACCGCGAGCGAATGGTTCCAGAGCTCCTCCGCGCGTCCGGTCGCGCCCTCGTAAAGCCGCTTGGCGCAGGCCGCGACCAGGATGTCGCAGGTCTTGCGGAGGCCGATCGTGATGATCGCTTCCTGGAGCTTGCGGGCCGGGTTGCGGCGACCGAGTGCCGCGGAGTTCGCGACCCGCAGCACGCGTGCGGAGAGCCCGATGTCGGTCTGGATCACACGGCAGAGCTTGGCGACATCCGCCTCGGGGTCACGCGCCATCCCAAGGGCCGCGCTCGCCGCCGCCGGCAAGGTCGGCAGTGCGCCGGTCTGCGACAGGCGGGCGAGGGTGCTGCGGACGCGAGCCTGCAGGTCCTCGTGGCGAATGACGTCGCTCAGGGCTGCGTCCATCTAGGCGGTCTCCATCAGTCGGGTCCTCCGCTCGCTGCCGGCACTGCCGGACGGCGTCGCCGATCGCAAAGCAACGATTGTGCCTTGGCACACAGGCGGGAAGGTGCGGGATTCGCGAGGCATCGGCGGGCGGAATGTGCGCCGCGGCTTGGCGATCGTCAGTTTTCTGGCGGTCGGCGCTCGCGCAGCGTGCGCGAGCGCCGGCTCTTCGCGCCGAGCCGGCGCTCGACGGCTCCGGCCGACGGCTTCGTCGGGCGGCGCCGCTTCGGGCGGAGGACGGCCGCGGCGAGAAGTGCCGCGAGGCGGGCGAGGGCGGCGTCGCGGTTCCGGCCCTGATCGCGGGTGGCGCCGCTCGTCACGATGATCTCGCCCTGCTGCGTGAGGCGCGAGGCGAGGCGCTCGAGCGCGCGCGTCTTGTCGCGGTCGGGGAGGGCGCGCGACGCGCCGAGGTCGAAGCGCACGACGGCCTTCGACGCGACCTTGTTGACGTTCTGTCCGCCGGGACCGCTCGCGCGCACGTACGTGATCGCGAGCTCGGCAGCCGGGATCACGATGCGCTCGTTCACACGCAGGTCGTCGCGCGCCATCGCGACCTCGCCGCTCAGACTCGCGCGCCGACCAGCGCCTGGACCGCGTCGGCGAGGCCGTCGACGCTGAGATGGAACATCGGAAAGAGGCGCTGCACGAGCCGCGTCGTGTACGTGTGGTCCCAGAGCTTCTGCTCGTCGGGGTTGATCCACACCGCGCGCTCGAAGTGTCCCGAGAGGCGCTGCAGCCAGGCGATGCCGGGCGTCGGTGAGGTGTTGTGCGGATTGATGCCGCCGTGGCCCTCGAGGAGCTCCGAGGGGTGCATTGCCGCGTCGCCGACGACGAGGAGCTTCCAGCGCTCGTCGAGGCTCCGGATGATGTCGCCGGTCGGCACGGCGTCGGCGCGCGTCAGGCGGGCGCGCGAGTAGACATGATCGTAGATGCAGTTGTGGAAGTAGTACGGCCGGAACTCGCGGAGGCCGCGCTCGTCGTGGAGCGCGGTCAGGAGCTGGCTCATCGGCTCGTAGTACGGGTCCATCGTGCCGCCGACGTCCATCAGCAGCAGCAGCCGCACGTCGTTCTTCTTCGGCGCGCGGAAGACCAGCTCGATCTCGCCCGCGTTCTTGCAGGTCTCGTCGATGGTCTCGTCGAGATCGAGCTCGGTCGCGAGACCGGTGCGCGTGAGCTGGCGAAGGCGCTTCAACGCGACCCGCATCTGCCGCACGTCGAGCGCCACGTCGGTGCGATAGTCGCGGAAGCGCCGCTCGCCGGCGACCTTCATCGCCGTGCGCCGGCCGCTCTCGCCGCCGACCCGAATGCCGGTCGGATGCTGGCCGCCGTGTCCGTAGGGCGACTTGCCGCCGGTTCCGACCCAGCGGTCGCCGCCGTCGTGGCGCTCGTCCTGTTCGGCGAGCGTTTCGAGGAAGCGGCGCATGAGCTCATCGGAGGAGAGGCGCTCGAGCGCGGCCAGCTCCTCGGGCGAGAGGTTCGGGAAGTTCTTCGGGTCCTGCAGCCACTTCATGACGTCTTCGGTGAGGTCGTCGAATTGGCCCTCGACGCCGTGGAAGACGCGCGCGAACACGCGATCGTAGGCGTCGAAGAACGTCTCGCTCTTCACGAGGCACGAGCGCGCGAGGTGGTAGAAGCGGAGCAGGCTCGACCCGTGCATGCCGCGCTTCATCGCCTCGAGGAGCGTCATCCACTCCTGCATCGCGACGGGGATTCCTTCGTCGCGGAGGCCGTAAAAGAGGTCGAGAAACATCCGTCGCTTCCGTCTCTCTATTGATTGTAGCGCGGGCCGAGCTCTTTCCAGGTCGTCGGGTAGCGGCCGCTCTTCGCATCGAAGCGCTGGAGGGCGTCTGCGTCCTGCTCCTTCTTCAAGAGCGCGCCGATGAACGGGATGTGCGCCTCGAGCTGGTCCTGGGTGATGCCGGCGCGGAGCAGCGCCGAGATCCAGTCGATTAGCTCGGAGGTGGACGGCTTCTTCCGGAGGTCGCTTTGCTCGCGCAGCCAGTAGAACTTGATCAGCACCTGGTCGAGCAGGGTCGCGTCGAGATTCGGGTGGTGGACCGCGACGATGCGCTTCATCAGCGCGGCGTCGGGGAACTCGATGTAGTGGAAGATGCAACGCCGCAGGAACGCGTCCGGGAGCTCCTTCTCGTTGTTGGAGGTGATGATGACGACCGGACGCTCGTTCGCGACGATCTCGTCGCCGGTCTCGATGACGGTGAAGCGCATCTCGTCGAGCTCGCGGAGGAGATCGTTCGGGAACTCGAGGTCGGCCTTGTCGACTTCGTCGATCAGGAGCACCTGCCGCTTCGGGGCCGAGAACGCCTGGCCGAGCGGTCCGAGCTTGATGTAGCGCCGAATGTCGGAGACGTCGCCGCCGCCGAAGCGGCTGTCGTTCAGGCGCTGCACGGTGTCGTAGACGTAGAGTCCGTCGGCGGCCTTCGACGTCGACTTGATGTGCCACGAGAGCATCGGCAT
The DNA here is from genome assembly GCA_031400185.1 of Polyangiaceae bacterium. Taxonomy (GTDB): domain Bacteria; phylum Desulfobacterota; class Binatia; order UTPRO1; family UTPRO1; genus UTPRO1. The sequence goes on along the minus strand of JANNPN010000095.1, from coordinate 3,201 downwards.
CCCGAGCCCGTCCGAGACGTGGCGCGCGAGCAGCGTCTTGCCGGTGCCGGGCTCGCCTTTGATGAGCAGCGGTCGTTCGAGCGCAACGGCGCAGTTGACGGCGTCGACGAGGGGCGCGGAGGCGATGTAGCCCGCCGTTCCCGCGAAGCGGTGGAAGTCGTCCTGCTGCACGGCCATGCCGAGAATCCTCCGTCGGAGCTTGGGGTTGGGTCGAATCGGTTCGCTTAGCCGGTGCGCGCGGGGGGCGCAACCAAGCGCGCCGCGCGGGCGTGTCTCAGTGTGATTCTCGGGCGGAGCACTCGGAAGCGGTGGCAGCAGGCGGGCGGGTCCGGGATGGCTTCTACGGTCGCCGGGTGCCGGCCACCCAAGCGCATAGAGCCCGCCCCAGCTTCTCTGTCTTGCGCACACGCGAGCTGCGGCTCCCCGAGCCGTCCCCGACCCGCCCGCCTGCTGCATCATCTTCGAATCTTCTCGACGCCGTCGGATTCGGCACGGCGACGCCGTGCGCCGGTCGATCGGTCCGGGCTCGCCGACACCGCCCGCAGACCGGCAGGCCGAGACATCACCTGCCGTGCAGGTCAGCGCCCGCCGCGGATGACGCCGACGACCATGCGCAGCAGCTGATACGGGCCCGGGATCTCGCCGTCGGGCGTCATGCGATCGACGAGGGTCGGGACGAGCGCCGCCAGCGCTTCGGGGACCCGGGCGAGCGCGATCCCTGCCTGCCGCGAGAGGGCGCGGAGTTGCTCCGGATCGAAGATGCGCGCGAGCTGCTCGGGCGTGATCGGCTGGTTTGCGCCGGTCGAGATCCACGATGCGATCACGTCGCCGAGCCCTTGCTCTTGAAATCGGCGCACGAGCGCGTCGAGCCCGCCGCGCTCCTGGAGCAGATCGAGGAAGCCGCGCGCGAGCTCCTGCGGGTTGCCTTCGGCGAAGGTCTGCGCCGCTTTCGCCACCTGCCGCGCGAATTCGTCGAAGAGTCCCACGACCGTCGTTTCCCGCGAGCTGTTCGCTACCACGCGACGGCGCATCCCGCGAGCGTCAACTTGACAGTGAACGTGCTGCCGGGCACAGCCCCGGCATGGGACGTGGGCGCACCACCCAACCACGAGGAGGCGATCGATGCTGAAAGAGTTCAGGGAGTTTGCCCTCAAGGGAAATGCGGTCGACCTGGCAATCGGCGTGATCATCGGCGCCGCGTTCGGCGGCATCGTGACCTCGCTCGTGAACGACGTCATGATGCCTCCGATTGGGAAGGTCCTTGGTGGCGTCGACTTCTCGAACTTCTTTGTCGTCCTCGGTGACGGGGAGTTCCCGAGCCTCAAGGCTGCGAAGGATGCCGGCGCGGCGACGCTCAACTACGGTGTCTTTCTCAATACCGTGATCAACTTCGCGATCGTCGCGCTCGTGCTCTTCTTCGTGGTGCGCGGGATGAACACGCTCAAGCGCGAGCAGCCGGCGCCGGCCGCCGCCCCGACCGAAAAGCCGTGTCCCCAGTGCGCGATGAACATCCCGCTCGCCGCCAAGCGGTGTCCGCATTGCACGAGCCCGCTCTGATGGGCGTGCCGACGATCGGGGCGCGCCGGCCGTGTTGACGGTCGGACTCACCCGCGAGGCGACGACCGTCGCCACTCCGGCGGACTCGGCGGCGCTCGTCTCGCCCCACGTTCCCGACGTGTACGCGAGCGCCCGCATGATCGGTTTCATCGAGAGCGTCTGCGCCGAGCTCATGGCGGAGCACCTCGGGCCGGGCGAGACGAGCGTCGGGGTCGGGTTCCAGTTCTCCCATGAGGCGGCGACGCCGATCGGCATGACGGTCCGCGTCCGCGTGCGGCTCGCCGAGGTCGATCGGCGGCGTTGCATCTTCGAGGTCGAAGGACACGACGCCGTCGATCGCATCACGGTCGGCCGGCACGAGCGCTTCGTCGTCGACCGCGACAAGTTCATGGGGCGCGTGCGGAGCAAGGCAGCCAGCGTGGCCAGCGCGGGGCGCGCAGGGTAGAAGGCGAGCCTCCGCATGGAGGACCACGACGACTGGAAGCTCGGGGACGAGAGCGATCCCGTCTCTTGCCCACGCTGCGGCAAACGCAATCGCGCGGGGCTCAGCTACTGCACGATCTGCGGGAGCCCGTTCGCCGAGGAGCGTGAGGAGGATCCCGGGTCGCTCCGGACGATCGGGGAGGCCATGGGGGCGCGGAGGAAGCGGCGGGGGCCGGAACGCCGCCCGCTCCGCGCCTGGACGATCGCTGCGGGGCTGCTGCTGACCGCGGTTGTCGGCCTCACGTGGCTGCAGACCCGGGAGGATCCGTATCTCCTGGAGGATTGGCTTGCGCCGGCACCCGCAACCGCGACGGCGACCGCGACGCCGACCCCGCCGCCGCCCGCGCCGACCGAGGCGCCGACGCGCGTGGCACCGACCAAGCGGCCGACGCCCGTCGCGACGGAGACCGAGCCGCCGCCGGAGCCGACGGCGGTCTGGACGGAGGTCCCGACGCCACGCCGGACGCCGACGCGTCCCCGCCAGACGGCCAAGCCGCCCGCGCCGCGGCGGCCGCCGGTCGCCGTGCCGCCCGCGCCCGTCGTGCCCGCAGACGAAGGCGATCCGCAAGTCGAGCGTCCGCGGAGCGAAGCGACCGAAAGGCCCAGCCTCGGGACCGATCTCCAGGAAGCGACCCAGGCGTACCGCCAGGCCGTCGAGCTCCACAACCGGCGCGTCGACGAGTACAACGCGCTCGCCGACGAGATCCAGCGCCGGAACGCCTGGGACGACAGCGAGGGGTCGGTGGAGCTGAGGCGCCGGCTCGATCGCTCGCGCGCGGCCGTCGAAAGCGCCCGCGTCCAGGCCGAGATGCTGCGCGCCCGCATGGAGTCGGTGCGCGGGAAGTATCGGTGAGCGCTACTTTGCGTCTTTCCGGTCCGAAAACGCTCTGAGACAATCCGCCCCCATGCCGGGGGTGGATGACGCGGCGGCGCAATGGATCGCATTGCGATCCGACGACTGGGTCGCATTGCGATCCGCGGCCGGGGTCGGCGACGTGCTCGGGCGACGGCTCGTCGAGCGTTTCGGCGGGGCGGCTGCCGTGCTCGCGGCGCCGCGTGAGGATCTCATTGCCGCCGGGTGCACGGCGCGCGCCGCGGCGGGCCTCGGGCAGCCGTCGCTGCGCGCGAACGCCCGTCGCGAGGTCGAGCGCGTGCGCGCCG
>JANNPN010000010.1:0-6870 GCA_031400185.1 Polyangiaceae bacterium | reverse complement strand
GCGGGTCGGGGATGGCTTCTACGGTCGCCGGGTTCCGGCCACCCAGCGCATACTGCCCGTCGGTGCCTCGCTGGCTTTCGCACACGCGAGGTGCGGCTCCCCGAAGTCATCCCCGACCCGCCCGCCTGCTGCCTCCTCATTCATTTCTCCTTGAAGCGTCGGCATCAGCAGCGAGTCCGCGCGCTGGCGGCACCGAACGGCGACACCGAACGACGACACCGACGGAGGCTCGGGGGGCATCGTCGAACTTGGACACTCCCAGAGGGAGCACCGCTTGGCGGACGCCAAAATGATCTGCTACGACGCCGATCCGACCCCCTGTGACCCAGAATTGCATCTCCGCGTGATCGGTTTGCCTTGGGAATCGACGACGAGCGGCCGCGGCCTCGAACGACGGGAGAGACGATGCATCCATCGGGAAACAGAGTGAGCTTCGGCCGTCGCATGCACGACCACGGGCCGGATCCCCGTGAGTACTTCGAGCAGGCGAGCGCGGACGCGACGGGAAGCCCGGAGAAGCGTCTCCGGCTGGCTGTCCTCCTGAACGCGATCACCCAGCTGCAACGTGGGCGCGCCGATTCCGGCGCCGAGGAGGCGGCCCGTTGGGTGCGCGGCGAGCTCGACGCGATGCACGTGTCGTTCTCCTTCCGGGCGATCTGCGAAACCCTGGACCTCGACGCCGCGGAGCTCGAGCGCGCGTTGCTCGACGCCGGTCCGGCACCGCTCGGTCGGCGGCTGCCGCGCCGGCAAGTGCGGACGCACCGCCTCCACGGCGTCCCGCGTCGCTATCGGCCGCGCGCCGCCGCCGGCGAGTGACGAACGTGGACGACGCTCCTAGCGTTGGACGACGACCGACGAGCCGTGGCCGAAGAGGCCCTGGTTCACGGTGACGCCGACCTTGGCACCCTCGACCTGCCGACCCTTCGCCTCGCCGCGGAGCTGCCACGTGAGCTCGCACACCTGAGCGATCGCCTGTGCGGGGATCGCTTCGCCGAAGCACGAGAGGCCGCCGCTCGGGTTCACCGGCACGCGTCCGCCGATCGTCGTCACGCCGTCGTTCAGCAGCTTCTCGGCGTCGCCCGGGGGACAGAGCCCGATGTTCTCGTACCAGTCGAGCTCGAGCGCCGCCGAGAGGTCGTACACCTCGGCGACGTTCACGTCCTCGGGTCCGATCCCCGCCTGCTCGTACGCGGCTGCCGTGATCGAGTCGCGGAAGGCGACCGGCGGCGCGGGGATCGTCGCGGCCGAGTCGGTCGCGAAGTTCGGCATCTCGATGATGGTGCTCGGATAGCGTGGGGTCACCGTCGAGACCGCCGAGATCGTGACCGGGTTCGTCGCGTGCTTCCGCGCGTACTCCATGCTGGTGAGGATCAACGCCGCGCCGCCGTCGCTCGTGGCGCAGATCTCCAGCAGGCGAAGCGGGTCGGACACCATCGGCGACGCCAGCACCTCGTCCTCGGTGACGATCTTCTTGTAGCGCGCGTAGGGGTTCTCGAGGCCGTGCTTCGCGTTCTTCACCTTCACCTTCGCGAAGTCGCGGTCGGTCGCGCCGTAGAGCGCCATGCGGCGGCGTGCATAGAGCGCGAAGTAGACCGGGTTGGTGGCACCGAGCAGTCGGAAGCGCAGCCAGTCGGGGTCGGTTCCGCGCTCGCCGGCTTGGGGCGCGAAGAAGCCCTTCGGCGTGGTGTCGGCGCCGACGACGAGCGCGACGTCGCAGTTCCCCGCGAGGATGTGGGCGCGTGCGACGCTGACCGCTTGCGAGCCCGCGGCGCAGGCGCCGTAGCAGCTCGTCACGTGCGCGCCCGACCAGCCGAGCGCCTGGGCGACCGACGCACCGGCGATGTAGCCGGGGTAGCCGTTCCGAATCGTCTCGCCGCCGGCCACGAACTGGACGTCCTTCCATTGGATGCCGGCATCCGCGAGCGCGGCGCGCGCCGCCGCGACCCCGTACTCGACGAAGTTCTTGCCCCATTTGCCCCAGGGGTGCATGCCGACCCCGAGCACCGCGACCTTGCGTTCGCTCATGACCGACTCCGATCCGCAGGAATCCATTTCCACACGACGTAGTCCTTCGCGTCGTCGCTGTAGAGCGTCTCCGCGACGAGCTTCATCCGCATGCCGACCTCGAGATCCTTCGGTTGGATGCCGTCGCCCACCTGGCCGAGCACGACCATCTGCTCCTCGGCGAGCTCGACGGCGGCGATCGTGTACGGCACGAACGGGTCGGGTGACATGTACGGGGCCGGCGGCTGGTAGTGGTTGTCGGTGAAGGACCAGAGGGTGCCGGTCGCGGAGAGCGGCACGTCCTCGAGATCGCCGGAGCCGCACTCCGGGTTTCGGCAGGCGAAGGCTTCCTTCGGGAAGAAGTAGGTGCGGCACGCGCGGCAGCGGCTGCCGATCAGGCGCGGCCGCTCGGGGTTCGCGTCGAACCAGCTCTCGAGCGCGGATACTCGGGTCTTCACGGATGTCTCTCCTCTCCGAGCACGGCCGCCGCGACGCGGGCGCGGTGCCAGCCGCTCGTGCCCCAGGCGGTTTCGAGCGCCCAGGCGCGTTTCATCCAGACGTGCAGGTCGACTTCCCACGTGTAGCCGATCGCCCCGTGGACCTGCAGCGCCGTCCGCGCCGCGAGGGCCGCGGCCTCGGCGGCGACGATCTTCGCGTGCGAGGCGTCGCGGTTCCTGGTCGGCGACTCGTGAGCGACGGCGAACGCGGCGCGGTGCACGACCGGGCGCGCGAACTCGAGGCGCACCTGCGCGGTCGCGAGCATGTGCTTGATCGCCTGGAACGAGCCGATGGCGTGACCGAACTGCTCGCGTTGCTTGGCATAGCGCACGGCCTCGTCGATGAGCCGTCGTCCGACGCCGAGGAGCTGCGCCGCGCACGCGAGCGCACCGCGATCGACGGCGGCGGCGTGGAGGGCGCGGCCGCGCTCCGCATCGGCGACGCGGGTCCGTGCCGCCGGCGTCCAGCCGACGCGGAAGAGGCGCTGCGCGCCGTCGAGGTGCGGCAGACGCTCGAGCTGCACGTGGCTCCGGGGGACCGCATGGACCTCGCCGGCGTGCACGAGCAGCAGGAGCTCGGCCGCGTCGGCCCCTGCCACCCACGGGTTTGGATCGCAGCCGACTGCCACGACGGTGTCGCCGGCGGCGATGCGTCCGAGCCACGCATCGGCGTCCTTCCAGCCGTCGAGCGCCGCAAGCAGCGGCGCGGCGACGGCGGCGGTGTCGACGACCGTTTCGGGAAGGGCCGCCCGGCCGCTCTCTTCGAGCGGCAGCACGAGCGACACCTCGTCGAGGCCGAGCCCTCCGGCCCGTTCGGGAACCAGCAGGCCGAGCACGCCAAGCTCCGCGAGTGCACGCCAACGCGCCGGATCGTGCGCGCGATCGCTTTCCCACACGGCGCGCACGGCGGCCGGCGAGCATACCCGCTCGAGCACGCCGCGGACGCTGTCACGGAACCGGAGCTGCTCCTCTTCGAACGCGAAGCGCATTGGCCGTCAGTCGCGGGGAAGGCCGAGCACGCGCTCGGCGATCACGTTCCGTTGGATCTCGTTCGTGCCGGCATAGATCGGGCCCGCGAGCGAGAAGAGGAAACCGTCGAGCCATCCGGCGGCCTCGCCCGGCGCCGCCGGCGGTAGGAGCCCCGCGTCGCTCCCGAGGAGCGCCAGCGCCGTCTCGTGCATCTTCACGTCCATCTCGGACCAAAAAATCTTGTTGAGGCTCGCCTCGGCGCCGATCGTGCCCCCCGCCAGCAGACGCGACGCGGTCGCGTAGGTCGAGAGCGAGTACGCCTCGGCGTCCATCCACGCGCGCACGACGGCGTCGCGGAGCGCCGGGTCGGCATCGCTGCCGCGCGTCTTCCAGAGCGCGCGGAGACGGCGCGCCGTCGCCTGGAAGCGCGCCGGGCTCCGGAGCATGAGGCCGCGCTCGAAGCCGGCCGTCGCCATCGCGATCTTCCAGCCCTGGTGCTCCTCGCCGAGGCGGTTCGCGCGCGGCACGCGGGCGTCGTCGAAGAAGACCTCGGCGAAGCCCGTCTCGCCGTCGAGCTGCGGGATCGGCCGGACGCGTACACCCGGCGTCGCGAGCGGGACGAGGATGAAGCTCAGGCCCTTGTGGCGCTCGGACTTGGGATCGGTGCGCACGAGGCAGAAGATCCAGTCGGCGAACGCCGCGCGCGAGCACCAGGTCTTCTGACCGTTCAGGACGTAGTGGTCGCCGTCCAGCCGGGCGCTCGTGCGGATCGCCGCCATGTCGCTGCCCGCGTTCGGCTCGGACCAGCCCTGCGCCCAGACCTCTTCGCTCCGCGCCATTGTCGGGAGGTAGCGCGCCTTCTGCTCGGACGTGCCGAACTCCATGAGGGTCGGGCCGAGGAGGAAGATGCCGTTCTGGTTGACGCGCCCGGGGGCCCCGGCACCCCAGTATTCCTCCTCGAAGATCAGCCACTCGATCAGGTTGCAGCCGCGACCGCCGTACTCGACGGGCCACGACACCATGGCGTACCCGCCGTCGTGAAGGGTCCGCTCCCATGCGCGGTGCAGCGCGAAGCCTTCCGCCGTGTCCATCGACGGGAGCGGGGTCGTCGGCACGTGTGCCGCGAGCCAGGCGCGCGCTTCGGCTCTGAACGCGTCCTGCTCGGCCGTGAAGGTCAAGTCCATGCGAGAGGTTACTTCTTCGTGTCGGTAAACGCCGCGTCGCGCTTCTCGACGAAGGCCGCCCGCGCCTCCTGCGAGTCGGGGGACGTGTAGAGCTCGAGGGTGAAGCCCTGCTCGAAGCGATAGCTCTTCTTCACGTCGAGGAGCTCGATGCCGTTCAGGGACTCCTTCGCGAGCCGAAGCGCGCGCGGACTCTTGGCGGCGATCGTGGTCGCGAGCGCGCGGGCCGCCGCACGGAGCTCGGCACGCGGCACGACCGCCTCGAGCGCGCCCAGGCGATACGCCTCGGCGGCGGTAATGGGCTCGCCGGTATAGAGCATCTTCCGCACCTTCTGGATGGGGAACATGCGGAGGAGATGCGAGGCCGCGCCGAGCGCGCCGCGATCGATCTCGGGCAGTCCGAAGGTCGCATCGTCGGAGGCGTGGATGACGTCGGCCGAGCCGACGAGGCCGATACCGCCGCCGAGCACGAACCCGTGCGCAGCTGCGATCACCGGCACCGGGCAATCGTGGACCGCCGCGAAGGCGTCGTAGCACCCCTTGTTCACCTTGGTGATGAGGCGCGAATCGCGCGCGAGCTCCTTGATGTCGACGCCGGCGCAGAACCCGCGCCCCTCGGCGGCGAGCAGGACGACGCTCACGTCGTCGCGCGTGCCGACCTCGGTGATCGTCGCCGCGAGCTTCGCCCAGCCGGTGCTGTCGAGCGCGTTCACGGGGGGGTGGTCGAGCAGGACCTCGGCGATGCGGCCTTCGACGTTCGTACGCACGGACACGGTGGCGCTCTCCTATTTGAAGACGGTCGCCCGCGTATCGTGCGGGTCGAGGACGGTGCGGATGAGGCGGAGCTGCTCGGCGGTCGGTGCCGGCGTCTCGCCGAGGTCGGCGGCACGCGCGAGCGGGAAGCTCGTGGCGGCCTCGACCTGCTCGACCGTAACGCCGGGGTGGAGCGAGCGGAGGCGCATCGCGTGGTCAGGGGCCTCGAAGTCGAGGACGGCGAGGTTCGTCACGACGAGGCCGAGGCGATGGAGGTCGCGTCGCACCCCCGCGTGCCAGCGTGCGGGGTCGTAGCCGGCGCCCGACACCATGTCGACGCGCTCGACGAAGCTCCGCTTCGAATGGTCGGCGAGGAAGAAGCTGCACGGATGGTTGATCGTGTTGCCCGGGATGCCGCGCACCCCGAGCAGCTGCACCTTCGGCTTCTCGAACGTGCCGCCGATGTAGCTGATGTTGATCTGCCCGAAGCGATCGATCTGGGTTGGCATCGTCATCGCGTGTCGGCGCCCGCTCCAGAGGAGGTCGAAGACCTTGCGGAAGGGCAACCAGCCCTCGACGGGCAGGCGATACCCGGCGGGGCGCTTCCCGATCGGCACGGGCTCCGCGACGAGCAGGCACTCCGCGTCGGTCATCATGAGGTCGGGGCTGAACGTGAGGCGCGCGAGCCCGGCGGCGAGCCGCGGCACGAGCCCGAGGCCCGACGCCAGCACCTCGCCGGCGTCGCGCCAAGCCTCGGAGGCGGCGGCGATGCAGAGCTCGGCGAGCGTGTAGTCGTTCGAGGGGGGCATGGTGGGGCTCAGAAGATCGGGGGGGGAATCGCGCGCACGCGCTCCGCGCCGCCGATCGCGGCGAGATACGCCTCGGCGTCGACGTCGACGAAGCGGGCACGGTAGTCGGTCCACGCCTCCGGCGTCGTCGCCGCGCCGTAGACCTTCAAGTGCTCGAGGTCGATGCCGTACGCCGGCGTGCACGACGTCGGGTGCGCGCCGAGCGGCGCCTCGATGACGGCGTCGACCATGCCGCGATCGAGGACGAGCGTGTGGAGGCACCCGTGCTCGGCGAGCTCGGCCGTCGGCACGATGCGCTCGCAGCTCACGTAGCGTCGTTTGGCGGCGCCGCAGAAGAAATCGTCGAAGTACGGGTCGGGGCCGAGGATCTGGGCGTTGCCGCTCGCGTCGGCGTAGTCGGCGTGGACGAGTGCCGCGTCGAGCGTCAGCGCCGGCATGGCGAGGAGCCGCTCGCCGTCCGCATAGGGCGACACGACCGTCAGCAGCTCCGGATGCAGACGCTCGACGTCGGTCGCGAGCCCGGCGCGGGTCGGCAGGAAGGGGAGGCGTAGCATCGCCGCGCGCAGGCCCCATTGGATCATCCCCTCGTCGAGCTCCATGACCCCGATCGATCCCGCCTGCCGCGCGGCGCGGAAATGCGGGTCGAGCGGGATGAGG